>NZ_CAAKGZ010000007.1:0-917 GCF_901007645.1 Pseudomonas sp. FG-3G | reverse complement strand
TACTGATACAACTTTCATAGGTGCTACCTCCCAGCCCACGCTAGCGCTGCCCTTCAACTGAACCGGGTACGAAGAGAAAATGACCGCCGGCAGAGCCAGTGACACCCAGGCAATACACGGAGAAAGCAAATCGGGTATTCAGCGGCAGCTCGACCTTGATGTTCCATTCAAGCTGGGATGTAACAGGAACAGGTCGCAACTCATTGGCCGGTGGCGTGAACACCACGCCAGGGTGCGTACAGGCGATCGCACAATCACGCCCTACATCCTCCTCGCGAAACTTCACGCTGATGGTCGCTTCGCTTTTGACAAATCTGTAGGGATACGTTATCGCCCACACATAAGGCAAGCCATCGATCCTCACTTCAGTTCCACGAAGCAGCGCATTGCTTACATCAAACAACCACACCTCGATAAACGTGCTTCCAGCATCACCCGGTCGACTCCAAACAGAAGCCGTCAGCCTGGCAATGCCGGTTTCGGTGTGGTGTTCGCCCTGAATATCGCAATAGGCCACACCGGTAGCGTCAGTCTGGGTAACAACGGTTGGGTGCCCCGTGAAATCCCACGTCACGTCTACGCCGGCCTGAGGAGTTTTGTCGATTCGGTGACGCACCAACACCTGCGCCTTCGTGGATTCGTTAAAAAGAATACCGACCTGAGGAACACTCAGCTCCACCACTTCGTAATCAGGTCTGACAGACCCTCCCGGCAATGGCGGAGACTTCGGCATCCCGCTCATCAGCGGCATATCGAATTGCAGTACAAACGGGTCAATCTGGGTCTCCTGGGTGGAGATAGACCAGCTCAACGCAGTACTCCCCGCCTCCATCGCCACCAACTGCCCCAACGGCGGATCGAATATCAAACCCTGTGCTTGTTCGCCCGGCTTATATTCCAGAAGGACTTGCGCATCA
>NZ_CAAKGZ010000006.1:0-11707 GCF_901007645.1 Pseudomonas sp. FG-3G | reverse complement strand
CAGCAGCTCAAAGGTCAGACCTGCCACCTCCCATCCCGCATAGCCCCCCGTGACAATGGCGTATAGCACCCCCTTCCGCACGCCAGGCAACCTGAACTGCACCGGGGCTTGCCCGTCGGCATTTGTCCGGGTCGGCGCAATCGTGATGTGGGGGTACTCCCACCGCACCTCGACGTCTTCCAAGGGCTCGCCGGTCATGGCCGACACCACGGTCACGAGCGCTGAAACCAGCTCGCCGATATGACCATTGGCTTGGTCGCTGGTGAGCGACTGGATTTCCCGGGGCTGGTGCAAGAAGTACGACAGCGCCACCGATGCCGCGTACGGCCCTTCCCCCACCGCCGCAGTCAACTGTGCCGCGCCGGGCGTGGTGGGCACATAACGCACGCGCGCCACCCCGTAATAATCGGTCACGGTGGTCACTTCCCCCAGGTCATCACCGCGCCAGGTCACGATCACCCCGGCAATCGGCCTGCCACTGATGGAGGAGATCACGGTGACCTGTTCGACCAGTTCCTGCTCCCACTCCAGTATTTGCTGAACCCCGCTATCCCAGCGGATCTCCAGCACTTGCTCGCCCTCGCCCAACGACATCGCGTTCGCCGGGGACAGGCTGGCCAGACGCTGGGACGCCAGGCGCAAGGCAAAGCTGCCGTCCTTCAGATCGCCGGCCTTGAGCGTGAAACGCAAGCCCTCGCTGGGAAACTCGCGAGGCATTCCCAAGGGGTCAGGTAAAAAGCTGATGCCCAGTTCGGTGGGCCCGGTTCCGGTCATGCCAAGCGTCAGCTCACGCTCGAACAAAGGGCTGTTCTCGGAGGCCATCAGCTCAAAAACATGTTCGCCCTTGTGGCGCGGAAAGTAGGTTTTTTCACCCCAGGGTCGCGCGGGCGCGCCATCAAACCGGACCGTCAGCCCCGCCCACGGATCGCTTGCCAGCGCCATGACCTCAAAGTTGCGCTCCTCTTCGTAGCCGTCGTAACGACTGCTCACCGAGGCCTTCACCGCCTGGGTGCCGGCGGCGGCCGGCGCCACGGCAAAACCCGACCAACCATCGGCGTCGGTGGGTTGCGCGCTTGAACTGCCCGCTGTCCAGGTCACCGGCACCTGCTCCACGGCACGCCCGGTGAAGTGGGAAACCACCTGGACCCACAGCCACGCAGGATCCTGCCCGACCACTGGGTCGACCGGCGATTCGCGCCAGCCCTGGATCCTGACTTTGTTATGGGCCAGCGTCATCGGCTTGGCCGTGGCGACGAAGTCCAGCGCAGGCACTGCCCACGCCAGGGCAAACTCGCCCGGTTGTTCACTGGCGGTAAAGTCCAGCGTCCAGATCGCGCCGCCGTCGTTGATCGGTTGCGCAAGATTCAACGCAGGGCGCACCGTTGCCCCCAGTTCCTCGGCGGGTGCCCCCGACCACGCCAACGTTGATTCCAACCCCACCAGCGGGCTCAGCGCATTGGGTAAAACGCTAAAACGATGAAGCGCGCCCAGACACGGATAAAGCGCCTGGGCGTCCAGTGCGGCGGTTATCTGGTCGAGTCTCAGGCTGACTTCTTCCGTCAGATTCTCGGACATCAATCGCCCCGTCAGCTCGCGAACGACTGAAACGCTCTCCAGGCGCAACTCCAGCTCAAACAGGCTGCTGGTGCTCGTATTCGCTTGTGAGGCGAGATTCCACTCCGTACCGGCTGCCACCAGCGCTTTGGGCGTTCCAAGGTCACTGGGCACCAGCCCGATATCCGGCGCCGTCCCGCGCCAATGCAGACTGATGTTCTTACCGATCCATGAGCTGCCGGAATTGGGCAGCACTTTGAGTGTGTGCGTCTGCCCGCGCCAGCAGAGCACACCGAGCGCATTGCGCTCGACCACCTCGCCATCGAGCAGAATACTGACCTCGTTTTTCCAGGGGCTGGTGGCAATCGCCTTCACCTCAAACGGGCGCTCCACCGCCACGGCCTCGCCATGGGCCTTGATACTGGCGATGACCACTTTGTCCCCCGCACTCTGCGGCGTGTACAACACACTGGCCCAACCGCCGATGCCGGTGGTAACGGTGGATAGCGTCTCGCCCCCGGTTTTCCATTCGACCTGGGCATTGATGACCGGATCGCCGTCGCCGCTGGCCACGAAGTGCACCACCTGCACCCGCAACAGCACGCTTTCGTTTTCGTCCACCACGGGAAACTTGTTGGCCTCTCGGACTTCACCCACCCGAACCAGATTGCGCGCCAGCGACATGTTTTTTTTCGGTGAAGGCAGCAACAGTTTCGAACAGGTCAGTTGCAGGTCGAACCGACCGTCAGACCGATCTTCGCTGGTCAAGGTCCAGGCCAGTTCGGCGCCGGTGACCGGCACCGGAGCTTCAAGGGCCGGGCTGACGGCCACCCCCAGTTGCTCGTGGGAATCACCACTCCAATGCAACGACAGCTGCGTCCCCTGCAAGGGGCTGGCGGCGGGCAGTTTCACGTCGAGGGGATACTCCGAGCCGCGGTTGGGGTAACCGGTTTTTTCCTCCCAACGCGACTCAACCCCCTCGACCACCGTCAGCACATCCTTCCACGGATCCGTGGCCAGCACCCGCACCGTCAGGGTTTGAGTCAGCGTGCCAGAGGCGTAGTACAGGCTCTCGACCGACGCCTGGATCTCGACATCACCGGCCTGCGTCGGTTGAAAATCGAAGTAGGCCCAGCCGTCAGTTCGGCTGACGGCAACGCCGGTGACCTGCCCGGTCGTGGAGGTCCAGTTCACGGTGCGGTCGCTCAAGGGTTGCCCGGTGTAATAGGAAGTGACCTGCACCCCCAAACGCACACTTTGGTCGTATTCAAGCACCGGGTAATACGCCGCCTCGAGCACGCCACGAAAGGCCAGCCGATGATGCCCCAGGGACACCTGCACCGGATAAGCATCGGCGGCGTACTGGTTAACCAGGTCCATCGAAAACAGATAGGGACCGTCTTCACCGATCGCCGGGCAGTCCAGGGCCCAGGCCGAATCCAACGGGTGATCCACACCCCAGGCCGGGGTCGCGAGCACCGCACCCTGGGGGTTGTCATCGCTGGTCAACGCGGCTTGGGTGCCGGCCCATGCATTGTCCGGATCGGGCCTGAATTCAAGCTGATGAGCCAAGTCACCCGAGGCCCCCAGGCACACGTACAAAGGCCCGGTTGCCGGCAGTGTCTGCTCGTCAAGCTTGAACGCTTGCATCAGCACTGGCTCAAGGTACACCTGGAGGTTGATGCGCGTAATGCGGATGGCCCCGATGTCGTCCTCGGGGGCGTTTCGCGGGCTTTGAATATTCAGCGTGAGGGTGTCTTGAGCGTTGAACGGCAGGTCCAAGGGTACGTTGTAGGCAATAGGTCTGTAATCCAGCGGCTGACCGTCCCTCAGCCGTGCCTGATCCTCCTCCACATCCTGGGCTGCTCCTCGCGGCAACAGGATTTCCTGCTCCTGCGGATGTTTATCGCTGCTAATGACCAGCCTGCCCGGTTCGGTATGCCTCGTCTCGCACAGAAAGGTGAGGACGTAGCGCGCTGGAGCGCCTGGATCCTTGGGCGCCGTCAGCGCCTGACTGACCGAAGCCTCATCGCCGATGGTCAGAAAACTAACGAACTCCTCCTCCCCCTCATACCACTCCTTCCCAGTGCCCAGGTCGCCCGGAATCGGTCCCCGTGTCCAGTGCTCGATCCAGTTTTCGAAGTCGCCATTGAGCACCAGATTTTCATTGGCCAGGATAATCGGCTTATTCATGGCGAGCTGCTCCTTCGGCGGTTGAGTAGGGGGGAGTCAGGCTGATCTGATCTTCGACGGCTCGCACGAACGGTGGCTCGCCGGCCCTGGCCATGTAACGGATGCGCACGATGATGTCCGTCAACGACAGCAGCGTGCTCTTCTGCGGCTCATGGACCGCCCTTGGAAAACTCAACAGCCAGCGTGAAACCACCCCGGTGTTTTCGAAGGGGTTGAGCATGCTGTCATCGGGTTTCATCGCCACCATGCCGTGGTCGCCAAGCCCCATCGACAAGGCGATCTGCTGACCGCTGCGCAGGTTGATCTGCACATCGGAAGGCGCCACGTTACCCACGGGATCATGCAAGTACTTCACCGCTGGAAGGGATGCCTTGGTAGCCGTCATGCTGCTGATCTGCAGCAAGGTGGCACGTACATGTTCATAAGGCCCGATCAGCACAGGCAGGTCGACCTCGACTGAGCTGATTTGCCGGCAGTAATGCCCCGGGTGGTCGCGGTCGAACAGCAATTGAGAGAGTTTGAACTCCAGCGTTCCCTTGGTGCGCAACTGATCCAGGGCGCTCGCCCAACTGCTGTTGGGGGCCTGCGGGTCGCTCGCATCATCGAACAACTGGCGCAAGGAAATGGTCTTGACCAGCTCCAACCGCCGTTCAAAGCGTTGCAGGTACTCACGCTCCATGCGCATCAAATGCCCGCGCAGGTGTTCGCCTGCCGTCAGACCGTGGCGGTTGTCCAGCCAGACCTGGGGCAAGGGGATCTGCGAATCATAGTCACCGGTTTCGGCACTCAGCGAGGCCTGGGCGCTGAGGCACAGACTGACGACGGCATCGTAGGCCTGGTAATGCAACGCCTTGAACTGACCCAGCAGCCAGCCATACAGCTCGGCATTGGACGCGCGCTTTTTGATGAAGTTGTACACCGTCAAGGCCTGGTTGTTGGCCAGCAGGGTTTGATCCAGCGTGGTTTGAGCGGCGCTCACCGCGTGGGTCTGAGCGGTGATTTGCGCATCGAGCGCACGCACCTCCGCCTGCGCCTGATTACGTTGCAGTAGCCATTCTTCACGGCGACGCCGGTAACTTTCGGTGGTGGCCTGTTTGTCCGCGTCCATTTGCAACACCGACGAAGCAACATCCAGACCGAAACAAACCGCGTCGGCTATTTTCTCGAGACGATGCCCACCGGCGGCCAAACCAAAAATATTGGGCATCGAGGCAATCACGGCGCCCGCGGGTTTGATGCTTGCCGAGGTCAATGCCAGGATTTTGGAAAGCTGCAAGCTCTCCATGACCTCGTATTCGACCTTCGACACGTTTTCGTTGTAGAGATGCTCATAAGCGGTTGCCCGTTCCTCTGCCACCGCCCGGCTTTGCTGCAGCGCAGTCCTGCTCGCCTGGAGCTGAGTGATGTTCTGTTCCTGCACCGTCTGGGCGTAGCTGCCCAGTTCCACCAGATGGTTCTGTTGCAGTTCCTGCTGCTCGGCCTGGTCCCGTTGTTCAAGCAGACGCAGCACCTGGGCGCCGTGATCCTGGAGCGCCTGCACGGCGCGCAATGCCACCTCGAACGTCGTGCGCCAGCGGAAAGCCCCCACCACCAACCGACCGCCCATGGGCCTTGGCGCACCGACACCACCGGCCGCCAGGTCGCGCAACAACGCGTTGGGATCGGTGGGTGGGCTGAATAGCGGTGTGTCCAGTGGCTTGCCGTCCAGGGTGAGGTTGTTGCGCAGGTTATGCAGGCGCTGGCCGGGCAAGTCGTACAGCGCGAGCAACTGCTCATTGATCGGAGCCTTGAAAGGCTCGTTGGCCAACAGCCCCAGCAGCGGCGGCGCTTCGGCGGCCGCGGGGAAATCCGCGAGGCTGAACGCCAGGCTTTGCTCGAACTGCTCAAGTGCCGGTCGCGACCTGCTTTTGTTCATCAAGCTGTCTACCGTGTCGGTTTCCCAGCGGTTGACCGTGCGCACCGCCGGTGCCTTGCCCATCAGAAATTCGGCCTGCACGTAACACAGCTTGGCCGCCACCAGGCTGTCACGGGTGAGCTGGCGGTAATACCAGTCGCCCCAGGCCAGCAAGTTCTTGACGTACTCCGAGAACACCAGAATCTGAAAGTGCCGGGGCGCCGAATAGCCGATGGCGTCAGGGTCGGTGGGCGCCTGGGTTTCACAGCCCAGGTTGCCGTTGCTATTCAAAGGGCGGCAGCGCCAATACTTCGGTTTGGGATTCGGGTACTGAGGGTCGTTGGCCGGGTCGGCCGGCGCTTGCGGGTCGAACAGGTAATGCAACCATTTCTGCGCTTCCAGGAAGCGGTCCTCGGTGCGCAAACGTGTGGCCACCAGATGCGGCAGGTGGAAAAACAGCTCCCAGAAAAACAGACCGTTAGCGCCGTCGAAGGCTCCGTTCGGCTCGCTGATCGTTTGGCTTTCCGGGGGCGGCTCCGGCAGAAACTGCGTGTCCCAATCCAGCACCGCCTCGACGGAGATATTCGAGCGCTGCACCAGCTCGGGGCCGAACAGCGAATTCAGGCGGGCGTACTTAAGGGTCAGCTCGGGTTGGTTGAGGGAGAGAAACTGCGCTGCATCGAGGCTGTTCTTGAGCAGTGAGACAGGGGCAAACTTCGTGACGTTGATGATGGTCAGTTCGAATTTATTTCGGCCATATCCACCCGTGGTTGCGGTATGCCCGAACGAAAACGTTGTTGGCTCCGGCCATGAGCCACTCTCACGCTGAAACTCCTGCCATTCGGTACTCCAGCCACCGGCCAAGGGAAAACTTCCCGAAATGGGTGGAGGGTCGTCGGCCGAATTTTGCAACGTCAGGTCAAAGGTGGCGTCTCCGGTCAAACCCGTTGGCCTGCAATAGCCCTGCACAAACAGCTTGTCCATGTCGGTGCTGGCGTCGCGAAACACCACCGCCTGCAGGCTCAGGTACGGTGTCAAACTGCCCGTCCTCTCCACGGAGGTGACCATGGTCGGCTGATTCATCAGCGGATGTTGTACCGTCTCAGCCGTGACAAATCGCTTGAGCGCCGCGTGTTCCAGCCAGCCGCCATCGTCCCAGGCCACGGGGCGGAACAACACGTCACGCACCGCAAACACCTTGAGGGAGTCCTCAGCGTTGGTCAAAAAAACGCCCAGCTTGCCCTTGGGGTTGTAGGGGTCGGCCCACACCGTCGCAATCAACCGGGCGCCTTGGGAAAGGTCGTCGTCATGCACGCTGCTGTGCAGGCTCAGCGGTGCCGACCATCGGCCATTCTGGGCCATGAACGCCACTTTGATGTCCAGCCGGTGCGGCAGGCTTACGTCGTCCTCGTCCACGCTTTCGACCTTGTACTGCCATTCGGCCCACACCAGGCACAGCCGTCCGCTCCAGAACACCGGGCGGATATCCAGTATCGTCACGCCCGTGGGCGTGTCCACCGGCAGCCATTCACTCCAGGCCGCCGGGTTGATGGCCGGGCAAGTGGGAGAGAGCTCGACCTCGGCCTTGCGCCAGAAGTATTGGTAAGGCGGCACCCGCTGGCGACCGACAAAGTAGTAGTCGGCCCGGGCCGGCGAGACGCTGTCCATGTAGCTGCTGAGCACGTCCAGGTTGCAGGTTTGCTCGAACGTTTGCAGGTACTCCTGCAAGGCAACCTGCACCGAATCACTGTTCAAGTGTGCCTGGTTGAGGTTGTTTTCAAGGGTCTTGAACAGGCTGGTCTTGCGCTGCCGCACGAAGGGGTTGATGAAGTTTTCCGGGTAAAGCGCGATCATTTGCAGCGCCGACCAATCCGGGTAGTTGTTGTAGAGCTCCCAGGTGGCCAGGTCCCGCTTGTCGAACTCGGTGTCGGCATAGCCGGGTTCCAGTTTGCGGTAGGCGGCGTGGATGAACTGCTGGGCGCAACTGGTCGCTTCGGCGACCCAGGAGCTTTGCACCGGGTAACTGTCCAGGGGATCCAGGCGCAGCAGTTCGAACAGGTCCGCCGGGGTCCGCAGGAAGTTGTACGGAGGATTCTGACCACTTTTTTCAACGTGCCCGAGGCTGTATTCGATCAGGGCGGTCCGGCGTTTTTCGAGCAAGTCACTCAACGTGTTCAGAGTCATGGTACTTGCTCCTCGCGTTCAAAGATGATGGGCGGGAAATTAGCTAACACGCTACCTTCAGGGGCAACGCTGATCTGGAACTTTCCGCCAGTAGGGCTGGAAACAAATGTTCGGGCCACGCCCTCCTGGTTGGTGTAGCTCTGATCCGGTCGATAAACCACCGTGCCTCCCCCGTCGTCCAAGTCCCTGCTTAACCAGCGCGTCAGATGGTTTTTCGCAATGTTTCCATGGACGTCCTTGATGGTGGCGTAGAGTTCGACTTCCTGACCGGCAGGTACCGCTTCCAGAGGTACCGGTGACATGTACCGTGATGGTATGGCTATGTGTTTAGCATCGATAGTGACCTCGACGGTCGGGGCATACTCGCGCTCAAACAGATCGAGCCAGAATTGCGGCGTGTCCCACCCCGTCACCTTGCCCGGTTTGTACACGGCCTCAACCACGCCGTCGGGTTCCGTAGCCTTGGTTTCAACGGTCCCCAGTTCAGCGCTCCAGTAAACGTTGACGCCGCTCAACGGGTTCCCGTCGCTGTCCATAAGGGTGACGGTGAAGGTGATTGTTTCATCAGTCCCAGCCACCACCGTGGACTTGTCCGGATTGCACGTCACAGTAACGAGCTGCTTCAGATCCCCGGTGAAGGTCACCAACGGCCTATCGGATTCGGACAGGCTCAGCAAGGCATGTTCGGCGGCGGCCTTGTAGGCGGGTTTGTTGATCTCTTCTGGCAGCCCGCCCATCAGGAAAATCGTCAAGGCATCCATGCCGGTGCGCGCCGCCAGCACCCGGACCCGCATCAACAGATCGAGCTGGGGCAGGTTTTTCAGGATTTTTTGCGCAGATTGGAAGCGGCTGACGCACTCGCGCACCTCCTGCACGCTCCAGTCAAAAAACCCGGCCAGCCGGATGGACGCCGCTTGTTCGGCCAGACGCAGTGCATGCCCCCCTATCGGAGAAGGCAGCGCATTGACCTCGCGCAGGTAGTCGAGCAGCGTCTGCGCCGGCTGGTCGCTCAGCTCGAACGCACGGTTGAGGGTGGTCAGGTAATAAAGCGTGCGCACCGTGAACGCGTGCTTGTCGTCCTGGTCCAGCCAGGCTTTATGGCCGTAATCCAGATAGTCGCGCAACACCTCTGCGCTCAGCTCAAGTTTCGCCACTACCGCACTGCGACGGCGCACATCGGCCAGCAGCGCAAGCAATGGGTCAGCCAAGGCGTTGCGTCGCTTCACCGAGCCTTCAAGATGCGAAAGGTCACGTTCGAGCACCAGACGCAGCAACCGGCTCACCGTTGAATTGGCCCACGCCAGCACCTCGAGCGCTTGCTCGGAACCGATACCCGTGTAAACCGCCAGGCATTCCTTGACCACCGAGACCTGGGCGTCCCTGGCCTCCAACACCACGGCGAGGAGCCTCTCGACGATGGCGGGGCGCTCCAGTTCATATTGTTCACCAAGGCCGATGGTCACGGCGTAATCAAGCTCTCTTCGCGCAAAGTCCAGGTATTGAGCCTCGGTTCCCGTGCGCGACATCACCAGCCCATCGGACTCGACCAATGTCGTTTGCATCCCCAGCAGCTCCAGCCAACTGGCGCCCGCCATCGCCGGCACACCGCCCATCAGGATCGCCGAGTGGGTGAGCATTGCGCCGGGCAACAGATTGAGCAACTGCTCAAAAAGCCGACCCTCAGCGTCCCGGGAAGCGTCCAGCGCAGAAGGCGGCGAGACCTGCTGCACCATCCAAAGCACCGGCAGGTCGTGATCGGCACACCAGTCCACACACAATTGCATGGCCTGGATGAGGTTCAGCACATCCGGGCTATCGCTTGTGGTGGAGTTGATCCGGGGCACACCCGCCAAACCGTTGAGCCAAAGCTCCCCACCCAACACCGTCAGCAACAACACGCCTTCGACCGGGGTAATGCCCAACAGCCGGGGCAGCTTCACCATGCGGTAGAAACTGGACACGATCGCCAGGTTACGCGGCAGATTGTCGCCGTCGATGCCATGGGCATTGGCAATCGCCAGGGCCAGGTAGTTGTAGGTCTGCAGGTCGATGCCCAACGCGCTGCACAATTGGCTGACGGTCAGGTCGGGCACCTCAGGTGCCGGCACGATCGGAAACGTTCCGCCGTCGAGCTTCAAGGGGTCACGGTAATCGCCCTGGCCATTGAAGAGCTGATCGAATTGGGACAGTGCTTCACCGCGACCGTAAATCGACAACTCGTCGATAAACACGGCAAAGTCGTTCACCGGGCATTCACAGCGCTCGCGCAAGGACTGAAACAGCCCGAGGGCATGCACGACCTGTTCGGTGATCCACCAATTATCGGCCGGCGCACCACCGCGCACTTCAGCCTTGATGGCCGCCACCAGCAGCGCATCCACCTGTTCGCTGGGCAGTGCCAGCCATTGATCCAGGCGCAACTTGCGATTCATTCGGTCGTAATGCGCAAGTCCCGCCGCGTTGCCTGGGCTCACGGAGAGTTTATGAAGAAACAAATTGCCCTCTCCGCGACCGGTAATATGGAGAGCGGGGTGGGCATTGGCGTTGAGGTAAACCGAACCGGAGCGCCCGCTTTCCGGTTCTTCAGGCACCTGCGACGAGTACGTCACATTGGCCGAACGCACTGGCGCAAAGCCCCGTACCGACAGCAAAGCCTCGAGCCCCTGGGTGTCGAGCTTGGTCCGTTCGCCGAAGAACGGCACCTCGATGAGGTCCTGCCAATTCAGCGCGTCGGCGCCGAAGTTCTGCATATAAAAAATCATGTGTTCGTATTCGCCTCCCTCCCCTTCTCCCTCAAACTCTACGGGCGGCTCCGTCAGCAACCGCCGCTGATAAGGCCCCAGCCGCGACGCATGGGCCAGGGCCGGGCCCACATCGCTGTACCAGGCCTGGGTCTGGAAAAAATACGGAAAGGACGGGCTCACGCTTTGGGCAAAACTGCCCACCGACAGGCCATGGTGGCGGGCAACGGTGTCCACCGTGACCCAATGTTGGAAGTACGGCAGCCCGTTGGGATAACGCGCCTCGATCATGGCCTGTTCCAGTTCCTCCGGAAGCAAACCGATAAACTTTTCCAGCACCGGGACGATGATGTCCACCGACGACACCGATTGATGCACTGCGTTGAAATCGATGCTCAGCGGCTTCAGGTCTTTGCGCCGGTCATGCAAGGGCAACTTGCTTGCGTCGCTTGAAACCGCTTCGATGCGTTGCTCGATCCACCGCATCAACTCAATCAAATACGCCACGGGTGATGCGAAAGACTCCAGGGCCTGGGGTGGGCACAAGCTGTCGAACTGAGGATTGAACAAGAGCTCGAAACTGGGGCCTTGAACCATCGACAGCAAACCACTGCTTGCCCGCCGCTGCTCTTTTGCCGAACCGTACAGGGTGTGCTCGATGAACTGACGCCGCAGGTAAATGGCCATGCTGTTGAGGCGCCGTAACAGCTGACGAGCGTCATCGGCGCTCACGCCAAAGTCCCTCACCAATCCCTGCACGCCCTTTTCCACCAGCGTAAAGATCGAACCGCCCTCTTCGAGGTACGTGTGCAGCGTTGCGTAGTGGGTGAGTTGTTGGTCACTGAACACCTGATTCAGCAGCTGTAAAGCGCGGCGGGAGTCAGCCATGGACGAGTCCTCGAATTCGATAACGGCCCGAAGCGGCCCGACGAAGCCGTCAGGCCGAGTGTTTGCTTAACGTGATTTGGCGCTTGCGAGCCCAAGCCGTCTACTGTCAGAACCGACAGGTTTCATGACCGTCTATCGGGAGTTGGGCGCCTGGTTAGGGCTGCTGGGCGGCTGGACTTCAAAGCGCCCGCTCTCGATCCAATCGGAGGCCGTCGCGCCGTCTGCCGTGTCGGTGATGGTCTGCCTGAACCGG
>NZ_CAAKGZ010000005.1:0-187239 GCF_901007645.1 Pseudomonas sp. FG-3G | reverse complement strand
CAACGTTGAATGTGCCGACGCCTTCGCGAGCAGGCTCGCTCCCACAGGGGATCGGTGGTGTTCATGGCTAATGTGTTCAACACAAACCCAATGTGGGAGCGAGCCTGCTCGCGAAAGCGGTGGGTCAGCTTGCACTCATGTTGAATGGGCCGACGCCTTCGCGAGCAAGCTCGCTCCCACAGGGGATCTGTGGTGTTCATGAATAATGTGTTCAACACAAACCCAATGTGGGAGCGAGCTTGCTCGCGATGAGGCCAGCCCATGCGCTACAAAACTAATGCCTGTTGATAAACCCCGACAGCGCCGCCACCGCCTCTGGCGAGCGCAGTCGCTGGGTGAATAGCCTGCCCTCCTCTTCGATCACGGCGCGCAGTTGTTCCCGATCCGGCGCCTTCATCAGTTGTTTGCTGATGCGCACCGCTTCAGCCGGCAGCGATTCGAAGCGCAGTGCCACGTCCCGCGCCTTGGCCAACGCCGCCTCGCCACTGTCCAGCGCCTCGGTGGCGATGCCCCAGGCTGCCGCCTGTTCGCCGCTCAAGCCCTCGCCCAACAGCAGCAACTGCGCAGCCCTGGCCTGGCCGAGCAGCCTCGGCAGAATCAGGCTGGAGCCGAATTCCGGGCACAATCCCAGGCTGACGAACGGCGTTCGCAGCCGCGCGTCCCGGCTGACGTAGATCAGGTCGCAATGCAACAGCAACGTGGTGCCGATGCCCACAGCCGGCCCGGCCACGGCGGCGATTACCGGTTTACGACAGTCGAGCAGGCTGAGCATGAATTCGAATACCGGGTTGTCGAGATCGGCCGGCGGCTGTTCGAGAAAGTCGACAATATCGTTGCCGGCGGTGAAGCAATCATGAGACCCGCAGATCAGCACCGCACTGATCTGCGGGTCGGCGTCAGCCATCGCCAGGGCTTGGGCCAATTGGCTGTACATGGCCCGGGTCAGGGCGTTTTTCTTTTCCGGGCGATTGAGGCGCAGGGTCAACAGGCCGCGTTCGCGCTCAAGCAGCAGGGTATCGGTCATGGTCGGTCTCGCGTCTGAAGATCAGCGCTCAACCACGGGTCAGGAAGACATCGGCCAGCAGTTGATTACGCGGCAGGCCAGCCAGGTAGAGGCGCTTGGCAAAGGCCTCGACCCGGTCGGGATGGCCGCAGAGTAAGGCCTGGGTTTGCCGGGAAACAAGCCGCAGTTGCGCCAACGCAGACGGCGCCTCGGCCGTGGTCAGCAGCTCCACGGTGAGGTGTTGATGCTTGGCCGCCAGCGCTGCCAGGGGTTTGGCCAGATAGTGCCCGGCGGCATCATGGGCTACGTGAATAAGACGAATCGTGCCTTGGTGATGCTGATGCAGGGCTGAGCGCAAAAGACCGAACAACGGTGCCAGGCCGGTGCCGGCCGCCAGTAGCCACAGCGGCTTATCGTGCCACTCGGGATCGTAATGCAGGGCGCCGCCGCGCAATTCACCGAGAAAAATCGGGTCGCCCACTTTCATCTGTCGCGCCGCATTGATGAACTGGCCGGGCTCGCGGCAATCGAGGTGAAACTCCAGGAAGCGGTCTTCTTCGGGCAGGCTCGCCAGGGAATACGGCCGGGCGACATCGCCGGCCCACAACACCAGGTGCTGGCCCGCCCGATAACGCAGCGCCCGCTCAGGAATAATGCGCAAGCGCAGCACGTCGGGGCTCAGCCAATCCGCGGCGGTCACCTGGGCGGCACGGCCGTCGCATTGCGGGTCAAAGGTGTGGATCTGCACATCCTCGATCACCTGGCACTGACACGCCAGCCGCCAGCCTTGCTCGCGCTGCGCGGGGCTCAAGGCGTCGGGCCGACTGTCGCGCACGTCACCGTTCACGCACTGCACCAGACACGCATGGCAGCTGCCGGCGCGACAACTGTAGGGCACGGCCACGCCGCCCTGATTCAACGTGTCCAACAGATTGCTGCCCGCCGCCACCGTCCACTGCCGGTCGGCGACTTTTACTTCAGGCATCGACATTCTCCCAGGCAGCGGCGCACTGATTGCGGCCGTCTCGCTTGGCACGGTACAAGGCCTGGTCGGCGCGCTGCAATGCGTTGTCCAGGTCGTCGCCGGTCTCCAGCATCGTCATGCCCACCGACAGGCTGAGGGAGCCGATCTGCAAGCCGATCAACTCGACTTCAGTAAATGCCAGGCGCAGCCGCTCGCAACAGGCCGTCAGCCGCGAGGGGTCGCAGGCCGGCAGCAGCATGACGAACTCTTCGCCACCGTAACGGGCCAGCACATCACCTTCGCGCAGGCAGGCCGTGGCGATGCTGGCGAACGCCTGAAGCACCTGATCACCGGCGGCGTGGCCGTGCAGGTCATTGATGCGTTTGAAATGGTCGAGGTCGATCAGGGCCAGGCCATGCGCAACATTGGGCCGGAGTGTGTTGAGCTCACGGGACGCCAGGCGCAGGAAGTGCCGGCGGTTGAATAAGCCGGTCAGTTCATCCGTGGCCACCAGATCTTCGAGCTGACGCATCATGCCGCGCAGGGTGTCCTGATGTGCCTGCAAGGCAAACCGCCGCTGACGCATGCGTTGGCGCGAGTTCTGTACGTAACTGGCATAGAGCACCAGCCACACCAGCACGATAAATAGCACGCACACCTGTAACGCGGCCAGCGTGGGGTCAGGAAGCCTGAAGAAGTAACCGTCCCAGAGGGTAATGGCGGTGAAACTGAAAAACACCAGCATCGCGCAGCGCACGAAAGCCCGACGGGACAAGTGGAACAGCCCGAACAGCAGGATCAGCACATAGAACACCAGGAACACGCCCCGAGCCTGGTCCAGATGCGCCATCATCCAGGTCTGCCAGCCCAAGCCGATCAGTACCTGTATTTCAGTAAGACTGGGGTCGGCGAACCGCAGATTGCGGTCGGTGATAAACAGCGCGAACAGCCCTGCCTGGCACAACACCACCAACACGCTGCCGATGATGACATCGCGCAACGAATCGAGGTAATGACCACTGAAATATGCCAACCACAACAACACCAGTGCCAGCGCGTAAGTCGCGGCCGCCAAGGCGAAGCGTTTCAGCAAAAGACGTTGAATGGCGTTATGGGTCAATCGTTGACTCACCATGGGAAAGGAACTGACAGGAGGCGTCCTACGCTACAGGCCAGACGCCACTTTAGTGGCGTGCAGGGCAAATGACCATTCAATTCTGGAGCAGAAAAATGGCGTCAAAGCAATGGCCCAAATTGACGCAGTTGTTCGAGGTTGGCTGGTCCCCTTGTGGTGAGGGGATTTATCCCCGTTGGGCTGCGAAGCAGCCCCAAAATGACTGAAGGCAAACAACCTGACACACCCAGGTGACTGACTTTCAGGGCTGCTGCGCAGCCCAGCGGGGATAAATCCCCTCGCCACAAAGGCAGCTCGCTCCCACAGGGTGCTCGCCTGCGATATACTGCCGCGCCTTTTTAGTGTCGCGCCAGCATGCCCGGCGTGCCTTGACCTGAAGGTCAGCTTCAAGCTGCAAGCTTCGAGCGCAAGTTCAGAGCAGTACGCATACTGCTTCAGCTTGCCGCTCGAAGCTTACGGCTTGAAGCTGCCCTATAGAATGTTCCCGTCTTTAGAGAGGAGCGCGACTCATGACCGTGATCAAGCAAGATGACCTGATTCAGAGCGTTGCCGACGCCCTGCAGTTCATTTCCTACTACCACCCCGTGGATTTCATCCAGGCGATGCACGAGGCCTACCTGCGCGAAGAATCGCCGGCGGCCCGTGACTCCATGGCGCAGATCCTGATCAACTCGCGCATGTGCGCCACCGGCCATCGGCCGATCTGCCAGGACACCGGCATCGTGACCGTGTTCGTACGCGTGGGCATGGACGTGCGTTGGGATGGCGCGACCATGAGCCTGGACGACATGATCAACGAGGGCGTGCGTCGCGCCTACAACCTGCCGGAAAACGTCCTGCGTGCGTCGATCCTCGCCGACCCGGCAGGTGCGCGTAAAAACACCAAGGACAACACCCCCGCGGTGATCCACTACTCCATCGTCCCGGGTAACACCGTGGAAGTGGACGTGGCAGCCAAGGGCGGCGGCTCCGAGAACAAGTCCAAGATGGCCATGCTCAACCCATCCGACTCCATCGTCGACTGGGTATTGAAAACCGTACCGACCATGGGCGCCGGCTGGTGCCCACCGGGCATGCTGGGTATCGGCATCGGCGGCACTGCGGAAAAAGCCGCCGTCATGGCCAAGGAAGTGTTGATGGAGTCCATCGACATTCACGAACTCAAGGCCCGTGGCCCGCAGAACCGCATCGAAGAGATGCGCCTGGAGCTGTTCGAGAAGGTCAACCAACTGGGCATCGGCGCCCAGGGCCTGGGTGGCCTGACCACCGTGCTCGACGTGAAGATCATGGACTACCCGACCCACGCCGCGTCCTTGCCGGTGTGCATGATCCCCAACTGCGCCGCCACCCGCCACGCCCACTTCGTGCTGGACGGCACCGGCCCGGCGTCGCTGGAGGCACCACCGTTGGACGCTTACCCGGAAATCGTCTGGGAAGCCGGTCCGTCGGCGCGCCGCGTGAACCTCGACACCCTGACGCCTGAAGACGTGCAGAGCTGGAAGCCGGGCGAAACCGTCCTGCTCAACGGCAAGATGCTCACCGGTCGCGACGCGGCGCACAAGCGCATGGTCGAGATGCTGAACAAGGGTGAAACCTTGCCGGTGGACCTCAAGGGCCGCTTCATCTACTACGTCGGCCCGGTCGACCCGGTAGGCGACGAAGTGGTAGGCCCAGCCGGCCCGACCACCGCCACGCGGATGGACAAGTTCACCCGCCAGATCCTCGAGCAGACCGGCCTGCTGGGTATGATCGGCAAGTCCGAACGCGGCCCGACCGCTATCGAAGCGATCAGGGACAACAAGGCGGTCTACCTGATGGCCGTCGGCGGCGCCGCTTACCTGGTGGCTCAGGCGATCAAAAAGTCCAAGGTTCTGGCGTTCGCCGAACTGGGGATGGAAGCGATCTACGAGTTCGAGGTCAAGGACATGCCCGTGACCGTTGCGGTCGATAGCAAAGGCGAGTCGGTACACATCACCGGCCCGGCGATCTGGCAGAAGAAAATCAGCGACAGCCTGGCGGTAGAAGTACAGTAACACGCACGTTGACGCCGTAAAAAAGGCCGGTGGGCGACAAACTCACCGGCCTTTTTTTATCAGCAGAAAACCTGTGGGAGCGAGCCTGCTCGCGATAGCGGTGGGTCAGCTTGCATCCATGTTGGATGTGCCTCAGTCATCGCGAGCAAGCTTTGCTCCCACACTGGATCTTCAGTGGACCCCGACCTATGTTCAGCCAAGCCTCCCACACAATGCTCCCCGCCGGGCGTGAGTAGAGCCGTTCATCGGCATGCCCGCCTACCTGTCAGATCTGACAGGTTACCCAAGGACCATCTCTTGGCATCCTGAAGTCATGCCGGGTATTCGCCCTGGCGTCGGCTAACAGAGATGATCCCGATGGCAGAACAAGCGCCCCTCCAGATCGTGACCCCGACCATCGCCGGCAGTGCTTCTATCGCCACCCTCGGTAACAGCCTCGGCCCTGTCGGTACGCGAGGGGCAAGTTCTTTTGAACTGCCGTTACCCCTGTCCGCCGCCCGCCACCTGACGCCGGCGCTGACCTTGAATTACAGCAGCCAGGGCGGCAACGGCATCTTCGGCATCGGCATGCAGCTTTCCATCGCCAGCATCACGCGCAAAACCAGCAGAGGTGTGCCGCACTACGCTGATGAGGATGTCATGGTCGACGCCGATGGGGTTGACCGCTGGCCCGAATTCAACGCCGAACCGCTCATTCGCCCCCTGGCGGGCCCCGGCAGTGCAACGTGCTCGGTGGTGCGTTATTACCCCAGGACTGAAAGCAGCTTCGATATTTATGAGCTGTGGACACCCACCGACGGCCAGGCACCCTTCTGGCGTGTCCAGGGCAGCAACGGCCATGTGTATTGCTACGGTAAAACCGAAGCGTCGCGCATTGCCGAACCTGAAGCCGAACCCGAGCCCGATCCCCCAAAACCACCACGCATCGCCGAATGGTTGTTGCTCGAAGAAGTCAGCCCGGCAGGCGAGCACATCTATTATGAGTACCAGGCCGACCCCGGCGCGCTGGATGGCCCCCACGACTACCGCGCCCAGCGCTACCTGCGGCGGGTGTGCTATGGCAACGCCAGCGCCAGCGACACCCTGTACTGCTTTGAAGAGCCCGACCCGGCGCAGCGCAACTGGCACTTGCACCTGCTGTTCGACTACGGGCAACGCACCCTCGATCTTGCGCAACAACCTTCCTGGCAAGCCCCCGAAGAGGCGCCCTGGCTGCTACGCAGCGACCCGTTTCACACCTATCGATACGGTTTTGAGGTCGGCACGCGGCGTTTGTGTCATCAGGTGTTGATGTTCCACCACTTCCCTGCCGCGGCCGATACTGAACCTGCCCTGGTCCGGCGGCTGGTGCTGGAATACACCGCCACTGCGCTAGGTTACAGCCTGCTGACAGCCGCCCACTATCAGGACTGGGACGCTGAAGGCGGTGTCGATTACAGCCCTCCGGTGGAATTGCAGTACACCGATTTCGACCTCAACCTGACACCCGAAAAATTCTTCGATCTGGAGACAATGCCCGCCCTCGAAGGCAACCGGCATTACCAATGCGTGGACCTGTATGGCGAAGGTCTGCCGGGGTTTCTGTGCCGTTACACCGATGCCTGGTACTACCGCGAGCCTGAGCGCGCCGGGCCCGATGACGATGCCATCGGTTATGGCCCGTGGTCTCGCCTGGACAGTATCCCGGTCGCCAGCCAAAACCCGGCCGTGATGCAGGTGCTGACTGACCTGACCGGCAGCGGCCGCCTCAATTGGGTCATTGCCCAACCCGGCATGAGCGGCTTCCATACCCTCAACCCGGACCGTAGCTGGTCGACCTTCACCCCGTTTGATCGTTTTCCGACGGAGTTCCTGCACCCCGCCGCGCAACTGGGCGATTTGACCGGCGACGGTTTACGCTCACTGGCCATGGTCGGGCCCAAAAGCGTTCGGTTGTACCCCAATCTCCGCGAGCAGGGGTTCGCACCGGGGGTGAATGTGCCCCATGAACCGGACAGCCCCCTGCCATTGTTCAGCGACTCGCGCAGCGAACTGGTGTTGTTCGGCAATTTGCTGGGCAGCGACAGCACCGAGCTGTGCCGGATTCGCTTCGATGAAATCAAGTGCTGGCCGAACCTGGGTCACGGGCGTTTCGGCGAAGGTTTTGTCATGAGCGCCCTGCCCTTCAGCTACGGCCAATTCGACGCTGACCGGGTGCGGATCGCCGATCTGGACGGAGCTGGAGCGCCCGCGCTGATCTACCTTAACAGCGACTGTTTCGATATTTACCTCAACCACGGCGGCAACGGCCTTGAGCAAACACCCGTCAAGGTGCCATGGCCGGTGGGCGTGCGGTACGACAATCTGTGCCAGGTCAGCCTGGCCGATCTGCAGGGGCTGGGTTGCGCCAGTCTGATTCTGAGCGTGCCTCACATGTCCCCCGATATGAAGCCCAGGCATTGGCGTTATGACTTCGTCGCGGCGCGGCCCTATCTGCTCAACGCCACCCATAACAACATGGGCTGCAGCACCACCCTGACCTATCGCAGCAGTGCGCAATACTGGCTGGATGAAAAACAACAGCGCCGGGCGCAGGGCGAGCAATTGGACTGTTATCTGCCCATGGCCCTGCCGTTGTTGGCACGTCAGCAACAGCTGGATGAAATCACCGGCAATTGCCTGACCCAGCGCTTCACCTATTTCGAGGGCGACTACGACGGCTATCACCGTGAGTTCCGGGGCTTCGCTCGGTTGTACCAGGTGGACAGCGAGTTGCCCGACGCTGAAGTGCAAAGCGGCTTTACCGCGCCGGTACTGGTCAAGACCTGGTTCCACACCGGCCGAACCGTCAACCAGCCTCTGAAGGACTGTTTCGACGGCGACGATGACGCCGTGCCGCTTGGCCCGGCGCTGTTGAGCTGTTTTCATGAAGGCGACGAGGCCGACGAGATTATCGTGCCCGACCCTGAGACCGCCCGGGATATGGCTTATGCCTTGGGCGGCCAGGTGTTACGCACAGAAATCCATCCCGCCGAATCGGACGATACGGCCCGGCCCTACACCGTGACGCAACAACGCTATCTGCTGCGCCAGCACCATCCCCATCACAAAAGCCTGCTGGTACTGGAACTGGAGGCGCTCAGCCATCAATACGACGGTTTTACCAATGACCCGCAAAGCCAGCACGGCATCAATCTGAAATGGAATCTCTACGGCCAGCTTGTTCACGGCTTCATCGTCCATTACGCCCGACGCCTTACGCCGCTCGATCCGCCTCCCTTCGACGATGAAGACGAGAACACCTGGTGGCTCGATGCCCATGATGAGCAGCAGCAGGTGTTCCACCTTGTCGAGAGCCGGGCCGAGCACCTGCACCTGTTCGACGAAACCGGGTGGCGTCAGCGCCTGGGCCTGCCCTGGCGCAGTCGAGCCAACGCTTTGCATCGCCCCAAGGGCGAACTGCCGCAAGGCCTCAACCCTCGCCAGATCAGCTATGAAACCTTCCTCGCACATCACGACTCCCCGCAATGGCAAGCCGCACGGCAATTGGTTGCGCTTGAGGAACAGAACTACCTGCGTGACGACCAAGGCGATATTGCCTTCCAGGCGTTGCTCGGCCCGCTGGAGACGGCCGAGTTCGACAAGCAGGCACTGGACGCCTACGACGCCGTGCCACCGCCGTTCGACATCCGCGGGCAACTGGAAGAAATCGGCTTTGAGCCCATGCCGCTGTTTCTGCCTGAAGATCCGGACGAAGACACCGCCGAAAACCTCTGGTCGAAAAAGAGCGGTTTTGCCACCTACCACTCGCTTGATGGCTTCTTCCAGATCAACGCCCTGCAAGAAACCCAGAGTCATGGTGTTACGACCCTGACGTACGATGCCTATCACCTGATGACCACCGCCATTACCCTGCCGGACGGCTGTACGACCCAGATCGAATACGACTATCACTCGCTGTTGCCGCAGAGCATCATCGACGCCAACGACAACGTGCAGCAAGCGCTGTATGGCCCCGACGGCGTGCCTTTGGGCATTACGTTTTTCGGCAGCGAAAATGGCCTGCCGGCAGGCTTCGATGCCATCGACACCTACGAGCTGCCCGACGACCTGACACCGGCTTATGCCATCGAACACCCCGAAGCCACCCTGGGCAGAATCGCCAGTGCCGTGCGCACCGACGAGTTCAGCTGGATGGGCGCGCTTGACCTCGCCCAAGTCTCCCTTGCGCAGCGCAACGAGTGGATCAGCGCCCGCTACTTGATGCCCAGCGGCCATGTCCGCGCCAGGGCACGCATTCACCTGGCGCGGCTGGCCGAACGCAGCGCCGCCGAAGAACAGTTGTGGACGCTGATCCAGGCCACGGCCCGGGAGCCGGTTCACAGCGTCGTGCTGAGCGCCGATCGCTACCCGGACGATCCATTGCAACAGGTCCGCATCACCCTCAGCGCCATCGACGGATTCGGCCGCACCTTGCAAACCAAGCAGCGGGTCGAACCCGGGGAGGCCTATGCCGTGGCCGAGGACGGCTCGCTGGAGCTACAGAACGGGCAACCGTTGCAGCACCTGGCCGACCCGCGCTGGCGCGTCAGCGAACGGGTCGAGTACAACAACAAGGGTCTGGTCACGCGGGTCTATCGGCCGTATTTCGCCGACGCCTGGCGCTACATCAACGACGCCTCGCTGCGTCTGCACGGCTACCACGACCAGCAGTTCTACGATCCACCAGGACGCCTGGTCAAGGTCATCAATGCCAAGGGCTATGAAGCCTGGCATGTGCATCATCCCTGGTACTTGTGCGACCACGACTACAACGACACGGACCCGGGAAGCTGACGAGTGAGCAGGCTAACTCATGGCGGTACACCGGTCCTGTCGGTACTTGACGCACGAGCAGGCTCGGTCAGGCGAGTGGACTACTGGCGCCGATCGCCGAACGACGACACCCAAACTCTGGTCACGGCCCAGGCGTATGACGTCGCCGGGCGCCTTATCGCCCGATGGGACCCACGTTTCTACGGTACGGACACGGCCAACCTGCGCAACGACTACAACCTCACCGGTCAGCCGCTGCGTACCCGCAGCGTCGATGGCGGATGGCGCCTGGCATTAACGGGCCTGGCGGGTGAAACCTTGCAACGCTGGGATGAACGCGGCAGTCATTGGCGTATTGCCTATGACCCCCAACTGCGTCCGGTGGCTCTGGAGGAAAACAGTCAGGTCGCAGTCGATACCTTCATCTACGCCGATGCCACGGCCGATGCCGATCACAACCTTCGCGGTCGGTTGCTCGAGCAGGTCGACCCCTCGGGTACGTTGCTTCTGGACAGTTATAGCCTGGTCGGCCTGCCGCTCTGTGAGACGCGTATTTTTCACGACAGCAAGGCGTTTACCAGCCGTCGTCTCTTCGGGCCTTCGGGGGCTGTGCTTGAGCAGACCGATGCCGGTGAACACCAGCAACAGTCGCGCTACGATCTGGCCGGGCAGCTCAAGCAGGTGCAGTTGCGACTCAAGGGGCAAACCGACTGGCAGACGGTGTTGCACGATGCCCAATACAATGCCGCCGGGCAAATCATCGAACAGCACGCAGGCAACAGCGTCATCAGCCACTGGAGCTATGACCCGGCCACCGCTCGCCTGCTCAGACAACGTTCACAAAAAGCCCCGGCCACCGCACTGGTGGACTTCGAATATGTCCACGACCCGATGGGCAACATCACCCGCATTCTGGACCATACCTATACGCCTACCCATTTCGCCAACCAACGAGTCGATGGCCATCGTGCCTTCAGCTACGACTCGCTCTATCGGTTGACCAGTGCCAGCGGTTACGACGATGGCCCGCCCTCGGATATACCTGGCCTGCCCCAGCCAACCGACCCCAACAACCGGCTCAACTACCTGCAAACCTATGAGTACGATGAGGGCGGCAATCTGACCAAGCTCACCCATGTGCGTGAGGGTGCCGGCTACACCCGGCAGATGTTCATCGACCCGGGCAGCAATCGAGGGGTGCGATACCAGCCTGGAGATCCTGCCCCGTCGTTCGACACACTGTTCGATCGCCATGGCAATCTCCTGGCATTGCAGCCAGGGCAAAACCTGCAATGGAACGCTCGGGATCAACTGGAAACGGTCACCCTGATCGACCGCGAAAACGCCGCCAATGACCAAGAACATTACCGCTATAGCCAAGGGACCCGGGTCTACAAACGTCACGAAACCCATACCACCAAGCGCGACCATTTTCAGGACGTGCGCTATCTCCCGGGTCTGGAAATCCGCACCCGGGACAATGGCGAAGAACTGCACATCATCATCCTCGACGCGGGCTTGATCAACGTCCGCTGCTTGCATTGGGTAACGGGCAAGCCGGCAGATATCGACACCGATCAGTTGCGTTACAGCCTGGAGGACCACTCAGGCTCAAACATGATGGAGCTCGATCAGCATGCGCAACTGATCAGTCACGAAGGCTATTACCCGTTCGGCGCCACGGCGTGGCTGATAGCCCGTCCCGGCGTAGAGGTCAGTTACAAGACCGTGCGCTATTCGGGCAAGGAAATGGACGTCAGCGGGCTGTATTACTACGGCGCACGTTACTACGCGCCGTGGCTGCAGCGTTGGGTCAGTGCCGACCCGGCAGGGGATGTGGACGGGCTGAACAGGTATGCGTTCGTGGGCAACAATCCGCTACGTTATGTGGATACGGACGGGCAGGCAAAAGCCGAGAGCGTGATCGTGCTTTATTCAGGCTTTCTCTCCGAACTCAGTGGAGAGTCCAGCCGACTGCTCGGGCAACTTCACAACATCATCCAGCAAAAAGGCGTGTTCAGAAGCCTGATGGGGAATCTGGGGGGAGAGCTGGTCAAAGGCGTCTTCGGCTATGAGACAGGCGTGCTGGGTGGCGAGGTGGTCGATCTGGTGCTGCCTGATGCCCCTTTCACAACGCCCTACACCACCACGGGAGGACTGATCGGTGGCAACGTCGGCGGCGATGTGGCCGGCGAGATCGCCGATCCGTTCGTGCATAGCGCAGGGTTGGTGGGCGCGCTCATACCGCAGACCTCAAAAATATCCGTTGAGGCGATCGATCGCAGACTCGGTATCGAGGGTGCGGTTAAAGACATCAAGAACTGGCGGCAGATGAAAGATGAGGTGATCCACCCGGCGCTCAACTCAGTCCTCAACCCCAGTTTTGTGATGAACCGGGTGATGGGTTCGTGGATCCCGATCATCGGCGGCACACTCAATATGTTCGCCCGGGCCATCGAGGGCGAAGACATCAAAAACCGCCTCGACCCCGTCAAGATCGGCAAAATCGAAACGCTACTCGCCGACTGGAAAACGGCTGTGGAGCAACGCGCTGCCTGGGCCGAAAATGCTTTCGATGCGTTAGGCTCCGATGTCATCTCCCCCGCAGACCTGCTGCCCAACGTTAACTTCATGACGTCCAAGGAAGCCCTGGCACCGATCAGTCGCGCCGCCTTGCGCAAAAGAACCCAAGCCACCCTGGCCAACATCAAGGCCGCGCAGCAGGGAATCACCGCTTACAAGGAAATGGGCACGACGGACAATTTGTGGGCGAGTTGGCATGCGCATCCTGTCGGCCATGGCAAGGGCCGCCCGAAATGGATGACCACGTGATCCAGGCAGCGCGGCTCCTCGTGCATCAAGGTTCAGACTGACACCCCTCTGGAGGCCAGAGCCCCATGAGTACCGTGCATTTGCGCACTCCAGACGTCGTTGCCGTGGACGGCCGTGGCTTGCCTGTGCGGCAAACCACTTACTTGCGCAACCAGGCCTCGACCCCCGCCGTCGCGCTGATATCGCGCCAGCACCACAAGAGCATCGGCCACCTCGTCGAGCAGTGGGACCCTCGCCTTTTCGGTCAGGCGCCCAAACCCAATCTGACAACGCTGCATAGCCTCACCGGTCAGCCGCTGCATACCGACAGCGTCGATGCCGGATGGCGCCTGACATTACCGGGGCTGGCGGGTGAATCCCGACAGCGCTGGGATCAACGCGCCCATCATTGGCGCGTGACTTATGACCCTCAGTTGCGCCCGATAGCCCTGGAGGAAAACGGCCGGGCCGAGGTCGACACCTTCATCTACGCCGATGCCATGGCTGATGCCGATTACAACCTGCGCGGGCAATTGCTTGAGCAGAGCGATCCCTCCGGCACGGTGCAGCTGGACAGTTACGGGTTGACGGGCGAACCGTTACGCCAGGTCCGCCGTTTTGCCGATGCCATCCCCCACATCTGCGAGCAGACCCTCGACGCCCTTGGCACGCCCGTGAGCCAGACCGACGCCGCCGGCCACCGGCATTACTTGCGGCTGGACATCGGCGGGCAACTCAAACAGGTGGACCTGCAACTCAGGGACCAGGACACGCCACAACCCATTCTGCTGGACGCCCGCTACAACGCCGCGGGCCAGATCGAGCGCCAGGATACGGCCAACGGCTTGACCAGCCGCTGGACCTATGACCCGGCCAACGATCAACTGAGCACCCTCAAGACCGGAAAACCCGGACAAGCCCTGCTCCAGAACCTGACGTACTTCCATGACCCCATGGGTAATGTGCTGCGTATCGAAGACCATACCGTCGCCCCCCTGTACTTTGCCAACCAGCGCGTAGACGGTCATCGCGACTTCACCTACGACTCGCTCTACCGTTTGATCAGCGCCAGCGGTTTCGAGGGCGAGACACCTCAGCTGCATCCCGGCTTACCCGAGCCGATCGTCCCCATCGCCCCCGGCCACCGTTTCAACTACACCCAGCTGTATGACTACGACACCAGCCACAACCTGACCCGACTGCGCCATGTTCGCGACGGCAACAATCACACCCGGACACTGCGCATCGACCCTCACAGCAACCGAGGCGTGCAGTGGACCGAAGGCGATCCGGAGCCGGATTTCGACGCGCTGTTCGATGCCCATGGCAACCAGCTTTACCTGCAACGCGGCGCGCAGTCGCTGGTGTGGGACGCCCGCGACCAGCTCACTAAAGTCACGTTGCTCAAACGCGACAACGGGTTGCTGAACGATGACGAAACCTGCCTCTACAGCCAGGGCGAACGGGTCAGCAAGACCCACACCACCGCCAGCACTCGCCACGAAACGCGATATTTGCCAGGCCTTGAAATCCGCACCAGCAGCCACGGCGAACAACTGCACGTGGTCACCTGTGCATTGGCCCATGGCAGTGTTCGTTGCCTGCATTGGGAAGCCGGCCAGCCAAGCGACATCGAAGCCGACCAATTGCGCTACACCCTCGACGATCATTTGGGTTCCAGCACCTTGGAGCTGGACCGTCACGGCGCCTTGATCAGCCTCGAGCACTACTACCCCTTTGGCGGCACCGCCTGGCACGCCGCTCGTTCCAGAATTGAAGTCGACTACAAGACCCTTCGTTATTCAGGCAAGGAAATGGACAGCAGCGGGCTGTATTACTACGGCGCGCGTTACTACGCCCCGTGGTTGCAGCGCTGGGTCAGTGCGGACCCGGCGGGGGATGTGGATGGGTTGAATCTGTATGGATTTGTCGGCAATAACCCGATGACGTTGACCGACTACCAAGGGTTGATACTAGAGACCCCGGCGCAGAGAGACGCTAGAAAAGCGCAGAGCGCAGCCTATTGGCAACGCTGGAAAAACTATAACCGGCTGGACAGGGAGATCAAAAAGTTCACGGACATCATGAAGCTGACTTCACGCAGAGCCAGCGAAGCGCAAACTCAACTGGCCAGCCATCGCTCGGCAACAGCGCACGCCCAGGCCTCTGCGGTACGTGTGGGTAGTCACGTCGGTGCACAGGTTGTCAGCTACGGAACGGGACTCGCGGTAGGCTTCGGCGCCGCGGCGCTGGGCAGCGTGGCGGGACCACCCGGCATCGTCATGGGCGCCGCGCTGGGGTTCGTCACCAGCAAAGCGGTGAGCGTTGGCCTGGATTATGCGCTGGAACGATTGAGCCTGAGCGCAGCGGTCAACTTCAAGAGCCGGAAACTGGACCCTGAAAAAATCGTCAAGAAAGGCGAATACAAGAATCTTGACCTCTTTCACTATGCCAAGGCAAAAGCCCGGGATCTGGCCCACGCCGTCAGCGCGCCCACCCAGAAAAACGTCCTGAAAGCGGGAAAGGAAGTGACCAGCACTGGCACCAAGATCGCGCTGAAAGCCACAGGAACCGTGGCCTCTAGCGAAATAGGAGCCGTGACCAGCATTGTTTTGGGAACCATTGAGATCATTCATGAAATTGGCGCCGCAAGCCATGAACTGACCGAGGAGAAAATCGCTCGGGCAGATGCGCACATCAACGGCATGGTGGAAATATTGAACGCACAAATGGCCCACATCGAGACGCTGTTTGCCGAGGCGGAACTTGACGCAGTCAATACCTACCGACCGCTCAGCAAAGTAATCGGCCAGTCCAGTGGCGACACGCCTCAAAGCCTGAGAAGGGAGATGGAAGCAACCATCGGCCGCTTGAGGAAGACACAAAGCATGCTCCGATAACGCCGGAGCGAGGCACATCACCGTAGGCAGACGGCATGCTATCGTGCCTGTCCCTGCCCAGTCCTTGAAACAGTCACATGCCGGCAATGCCTCGTCCCTTGCGTCTGTCGTTGTACACCCTGCTGATCCTCAGCGGCGCCATCATTGCCGCCACCCTCGCCGTGCGGCACGCCGAACGCCAGGCACTGGAAGAGGATGCCAGCCGTGCGAACCAGCAACTGGCGTTGTACGCCAACTCCCTGCATACCCTGATCGAACGCTACCGCGCCCTGCCCGCCGTGCTGGCGCTGGACCCCGAGTTGCGCTCGGCCCTCAAGGGGCCGGTCAGCACCGCGCAACAGGACGCGCTGAATCGCAAACTGGAACAGATCAACGGCGCCGCAAAGTCTTCCACACTGGAATTGCTCGACCATACTGGCTTGGCCGTCGCGGCCAGCAACTGGCGCCTGCCCAGCAGTTATGTCGGACACAATTATGGCTTTCGGCCGTATTTCCTCCAGACCCGCACCCAGGGCACCGGACGGTTTTATGCGGTGGGCGTGACCAGTGGCATTCCGGGCTACTTCCTGTCCAGCGCAGTGACCGACGACAACGGTGAGTTCCTGGGGGCGATGGTCGTGAAGCTGGAGTTTCCTGAGCTGGAACGCGAATGGCGGCAGGGCAGCGACACCCTGCTGGTCAGCGATGCCCGAGGCATCATTTTCATCGCCAACCGAGAGGGCTGGCGTTATCGCCACTTGCAGCCGTTGACCGACAGCGACCACGCCGAGCTCAAGGCCACTCGCCAATACGACAAGCAACCGCTGCAACCCTTGGCCGTCGAGCCGCTGCGACGCTTTGACGACAACAGTCATCTGGCCCGGGTCAAGGCCCCCGACGGTGCCGTGGATTACCTGTGGGAGTCCCTGCCATTGACCACCGAAGGCTGGACGCTGCACTTGCTGCGCCGCCCGCAGATCCCCTTCGAAGACCGTCGCAACGCCGGGCTCGCCGCCGCCGGGCTATGGCTGGCCCTGGTGTTTCTGTTGCTGTTTCTCAACCAGCGCTGGCGCCTCGCAAAGCTGCGCCAGCGCAGTCGTGAAGAACTCGAACGGCTGGTAGAAGAACGTACCCGGGATTTGCGCACCGCCCAGGACGGACTGGTGCAATCGGCCAAACTCGCAGCCCTGGGACAGATGTCGGCGGCCCTGGCCCATGAAATCAACCAGCCGCTGACGGCCCAGCGCATGCAACTGGCAACCCTGCGCCTGTTGCTGGACCATGGCCGGGTCGATGATGCCTACAAAGCCATCAAACCCCTGGACGACATGCTGACCCGCATGGCTGCCCTCACCGGCCACCTGAAAACCTTCGCCCGCAAAAGCCCCAGCGGCCTGCGCGAACGCCTCGACCTGGCGGTGGTGGTGGATCAGGCACTGCAACTGCTGGACACACGCCTGCGGGACGAACAGGTCAGTACGGCGCTGCACCTGACCCGCCCGGCGTGGGTGCGTGGCGATGCAATCCGTCTGGAACAGGTGCTGATCAACCTGCTGCGCAACGCGCTCGATGCCATGGCCGGCCAGCCGCTCAAACGCCTGGAAGTGCGCCTGGAAGCCGATGAGCAATTGTGGCGCCTGACGGTCAGTGACAGCGGCACCGGGATCGCCGAGGAACACCTGAGCCAGGTATTCGACCCGTTCTTCACCACCAAGGCAGTGGGCGACGGCCTGGGCTTGGGCCTGGCGGTTTCCTTTGCAATCATTCATGAATCGGGTGGACGACTGACGGCGGACAACCATGAAAACGGCGCACAGTTCTGCGTGACCTTGCCGATCGATCAGGAGGCGCAGTTGCATGCTTAACCCTTGCACATTGAAAAAGGTCATCGTCGTCGACGACGAGGCCAGCATCCGCAGCGCCGTGGAGCAATGGTTGAGCCTGTCGGGTTTTGAAGTGCAGTTGTTCAGTCGCGCCGAAGAATGCCTGGAGCAATTGCCAGGACATTTCCCGGGGGTGATTGTCAGCGATGTGCGCATGCCCGGACTCAGCGGCCTGGAGCTGCTGGCCGAAGTGCGCCGACGCGACCCGGACCTGCCGGTGATCCTGTTGACCGGCCACGGCGACGTGCCGATGGCCGTGGAAGCCATGCGCGACGGCGCCTACGATTTCCTGGAGAAACCCTTCACGCCCGAAACCCTGCTCGGCAGCCTGCGCCGGGCGTTGGACAAGCGCACGCTGGTATTGGAGAACCGTCGTCTGCACGAGCAGGCCGACGTCAAGGACAAGCTCGATGGGACACTGCTTGGGGTTTCACGGGCGCTGCAAAACCTGCGTCGCCAGGTGCTGGACCTGGCGACACTGCCGGTCAACGTGTTGATCCGCGGCGAAACCGGCAGCGGCAAGGAACTGGTCGCCCGTTGCCTGCACGACTTCGGTCCCAGGGCAGACAAACCCTTCGTGGCATTGAACTGTGCGGCCATCCCCGAACCGCTGTTCGAGGCTGAACTGTTCGGCCATGAAAGCGGCGCCTTCACTGGCGCCCAGGGCAAGCGCATCGGCAAGCTCGAATACGCCGACGGCGGCACGCTGTTTCTCGATGAAATCGAGAGCATGCCGCTGGCTCAACAGGTCAAGTTGCTGCGGGTGCTACAGGAACAGAAGCTCGAACGCCTGGGCTCGAACCAGAGCATCCATGTGGACCTGCGCATCATCGCCGCCACCAAGCCCGACCTGCTCGACGAAGCCCGCGCCGGACGTTTTCGCGAAGACCTGGCCTATCGCCTGAACATCGCCGAGCTGCGCCTGCCGCCGTTGCGTGAACGGCGCGAGGACATTCCTTTGTTGTTCGATCATTTCACCCACAACGCCGCCGAACGCCTGGGTCGCCCCGCCGTGCCCTTGAGCGGTGCGCAGTTGAGCCATTTGCTCGGCCACGACTGGCCGGGCAATGTGCGTGAACTGGCCAACGTCGCCGAGCGTCACCTGCTGGGACTGGATCAACCCCGCGTCCTCGACACGGAGCCAGGCCAATCCCTCGCCGCCCAGCAGGAAGCCTTCGAAGCTCAATGCCTGCGCGCCGCCTTGACGCGGCACAAGGGCGATGTGAAAGCCGTGCTCGAGGAATTGCAGCTGCCGCGTCGCACCTTTAATGAAAAGATGCAGCGGCATGGGTTGAGTCGGGAGATGTTTTTGTAGGGTTGGCGTTTTTTGTGGCGGCTGTACTGGCCTCATCGCGAGCAGACTCGCTCCCACAGAAGTGATGTGTACACAGGTCGAAATGTGGGAGCGAGCCTGCTCGCGATAAGGCTGCCCGCTAGCCCGAAATCAAGCCGGCGAGCATTCGTTTCCGGTCGCCCACGTCCAGTGCCCGGTAGGCCTCCAATAGCATTTCCTCATCAGGCGTCAATGGCGGCTTGGCGATTTGGGCGCGCTCACCGACCAGGACGTACTGCGCGTCCACGCCGATAACCACCAGCTTGGCCACCAGATCGGCCGGACATTTCTGCCGCCCCGATACCACTTCTTTCAAACGCTGCGGACTGGATTCACCAGCGGCACGGGATGCCGCGGCCAATGACAACCCACAACGGTCAATCTCCTCGCGCAGACGAACGTGGATATATCCCACCAAATCTATTGACATGGTGTAACTATCCCACCAAAATAATTCGAACAAACAGCAATCATCTTCGCCTCACAGGAGTCACCACCATGGCCCGTACCGACGCTGTACACCCGGGAAGTCACCTCAAATCACGGGAGCAAGCGTGTCGGAGCGTCAGGGCTGGAATCTACTCTGGAAATTTCCTACATGGAACAGAGAAGCATCTGTAGCACAAAAGGAAGTGTCGTAAATATAGCTCGCCTCTAGTCGTGAGACTCTTCCCTCTCGTCACCGACCTTCATCGAAGGCAAGAGCGCTTCAGCAGACGCATTGAATAACGTTGAGTTTTTAGCTTTTTTACTTGAGGTCTGACATGGATTTGATTCAAACGTTTACCCACCGTTGGGCTGCCTTGGGCAAGCTGGCGCTTTTGATGCTGGCGTTCGGTTTATCGTCGCCGGCGACCGCCAATCTGGTGGTTTATCCGATGACCAGCACGATCGGCGCCGAGCAGGATGGTATTGGACAGATCCAGCTACATTCCAAGTCGGACAAAGTGCAGTACATCAAGGTCAGTGTGGTCCAGATCCAGCGCCCGGGCACGCCGGATGAACACGAAAGCCCAGTGTCTGCGGCCGATACGAAGGGTATCGTCGTGTCGCCACAACGCACGGTACTCGCTCCCGGCGCCAGCCGCACGGTACGGATTATCGCGCAGGCGATGCCCAGCGAGGAAACCGTCTACCGGGTTTATTTCGAGCCAGTGGCCGCTCCACAGGATCTGGCGGCAGAAGACGACGACCCGCAAGGCACGCAACCCAGAATCGGCGTAAACCTGATCTGGGGCGCGCTCGTGCGCCTACTGCCCGATGACCGTCAAATGAGCGTCGGCTTGCAACAAAGCGGTGACGCGCTACGCAATGACGGCAACGTGCGCATCGGTGTATTGCAGGTCGGACGCTGCACCGACGTCAAGGGCGAAAAAGACTGCCTCTGGAACGATGTCAATCGCAGCTTGTATCCGGGCAGCACGCTCCCTGTCCAGACATCCGGCACAAGCGGCAATCTGCTCATGCGTTTTGTGACCAGCGACGACAAACGGCCACGGACTTTGGCCGTGCTGCCGTAACCCACTCCCCCCTCACATTTTTCAATCTGAGCCATGTGCCTGCACATGGCTGGGCCCCTGTTCACCCATAGAAAAGAGGAAACACCCCATGAAACTGCTCAAATTCGCCCCGTTGGCACTGGCCGCACTGGTCTCGATGCCCGCCCTGGCGGTTGAGAAAAGCATCCTGGTCTATGCCGATGTCGATCCGACGCTGGAGTTGCTCCAATCCGATGGCAGTGCCCTGCCGCCCTCCATGGAGATGAGCTACCTGCCGGGTGCGGGTCTGCAACCCACGCGTCTGGGCACGCGGGTCTTCAGCAATGACACCGATAAGGACATGACCATCAGGCTGATCACCAGCCCCGTCCTGGCCAACATGACCAACCCGGCTTCCACCGCGGTTCCCCTGTCCGTCACCTTTGGTGGCAGAACGCTGAGCACCACCGGCGTCGCCTTGTCGGCGGCCGATCTGTTCCCCGGTGGCGACCCGACCAGCGGCTCGATCGAGCAGATGTTGGAGATCAAGCAAACCACCGTTGGCGCTATCGCAAACGCTGGACGCTATGAAGGCATCGTCAGCCTGGTGCTGACTCAGCAACCGTAAACACAACCGTTCCTCCCAAGGGGGTACGGCGTCGTCGTACCCCCTTTCCTGCATCAAGGCCACGTATGAAACGCCACTTCACAGCTATCTCCATCTCCCTTTCATGGGCGCTGGCCGAAGGCGCCTGGGCCGCGACCGACGCCTTGACTCAGGTGCCGGCCGGCTTCGAAGCCTTGGTCGAAGGGCAGGTGGAACAGCTCGAACTACAACTGTTCAACCGCAATCTCGGCGTGCACCCGGTGCTGGTCCAGCCCGGCCGGATCGAATTCAAGCAACCTGAGCGCATCGCGGCCCTGCTGGTGGAAGCCGGCGCACTGGCCTCGCCTCAGGAACTGCTGCCATTACTGTCACAGCCCTTGCCCAGCAATAGCCAGTTGGCCTGCTCCTACGGCCTGGCCAGCGAGGCGAGTTGCGGCTATCTCGAAACCGAGGCAGTGGCCGTGATTCTCGACGAGGCCGGCGCCCGTCTCCAGGTCCTGCTGCGCAAGGACTGGCTGCCGACCAACGAGGCCTCGGCCCTGCGGCTGCATACACCGAGCGAGGCAGAGAATGCCCTCGTCCACCGGCAAAACATCAATATCGCCCAGTCCGACAGTTACCGCGCCCTGGGTGCCAGCGGCCTCGGCGCACTCGGCCTGGGAGAAAACAGTCACCTGGGGTTCACCTGGACCTATCAGGCCAACCAGAACAAGCGCGGCAGTGACAGCAACCTGGAATTCAACAACGCCTACTACCGGCGAGACTTCGACCGCGAACATTACGCACAGGCGGGACGCATGGACATGAGCAACCTGTCCAGCGCCGAAGGCGGCAACTTCAACTTCAGCCTGCTGCCCCTGGGCCGGATCGACGGTGCCCGTGTCGGCACCACCCTGGCCTACCTCAATCGCGACGTCGTCGGACAGGGCACGCCCATCTCCCTGATCCTGACCCAACGCGCCCGCGTCGATGCCTTTCGCGGCGAAGAACTGCTCTCCACTTCTTATCTGGATGCCGGTGTGCAGAACGTCGACACCCGGACCTTCCCCAACGGCAGTTATCCGGTGACCCTGCGGGTGATCGAAAACGGCCAGGTAACCCGTACCGAAACCGTGCCCTTCAGCCGCACCGACGGCAACGGCCTGGGGGATGACACCGTGCAATGGTTTTTACAGGGTGGGCGCACGGCCGAGCATTCCCTGTACGAACAAGATCCCGCCGCCGTGGCCCAGACCGGCCTGCGGGTACCACTGCTCGATAACCTGGCGCTCACCAGCGCGATCACCTGGCTGGACACCGCGTTCTACAACGAAAGCCGCCTGGACTGGGCCGGCACGCTGGGCGCCAGCAGTTGGTCGCTGTCGGCCGCCCTCCTGGAGGGCAACGACGGGGCGAGCGGCAACAGCCAGCAGTTCACGTTCAACCATGGCCTGTCCTGGAATCTCTATCGCTACTCGCTGCGCAGCCCGTCCTGCGAGCACAACCGCCGTACCTACCAGCAGAGTGGCTGCAACGAATCGCTGACGGCCAGTGCATCGCTGCCGTTGGCCGGCGGCGCCCTCACCGCCGGCTATAGCTACAACCGTTATGCCCAGGTGAATCCGTCCTACTACTGGAACACGTTGCCCGGCGAGCCGGACCTGACCGACGAACTGACCACCGCCACCTGGGCCCGCACCCTGCAGGTGGGGTTCTCCCGCGGGCATCGCCTGGGCCAGTTCCACCTCACCCACCGCGTGGGCGCGTTTCGCAATCAGAGCGGCAATCGGCCGACCGACCACGGCCTGTACCTGAGCCTCAGTCTGTCCCATAACGAGCGCTCGACATCCGGTGGCTTCCGGCAGACCAGTGTCGGCCTGGACGCGCGCCGCGAGCAGGCCGCCAGCGACAGCGTCCGGACCAGCCTGGCCCATACCCGTGTCTGGGACAGCGAGCAAGGTCGCAACGAGATGAATACCGGGCTGGGTTACGACGACCTGGGCCGCTGGGACGCCGAACTGGCCGGGCGACTCGAACGTAGCTGGGGCGAAACGAGCCTGGCGATGTCACAGCGCGGCGGTGACCGGCATGATTCACGCCCTGGGCTCAGCGGCAACCACTCTTCCTCCCTGGCACTGGGGCGCGAAGGTTTCTTCTGGGGCCCCGGCCAGGGCGGCACAGGCCCTGGCGCCGCCGTCGGCATCGTCGCTGCGCCAATGGAAAACGCCACCGGCGCCGCGGCCAAGGTCAGTGGCGGCTACGGCGCCCAGACCAGCATCGGCTTCGGCGAGAAACGGCTGATTCCGATCAATGGCTTCGAGGTCTCCCAGACTCGCATCAGCGATGCCGATGCCTCGCGCCAGAACCTGAGCTCGGTGAATGTCGGCAACGGCAGCCGCGACTGGTTCCTGCCACCCGGCAAGCTGGCGGTGCAGCGCATCGAGTCCAGCCTCAGCTACACCTACATCGGACGCCTGGTGGACGCCCGGGGACAACCGCTGGCACAGGCGGCCATCCTCAACGCAGCGATGATGGAAACCGCCGAGGACGGCAGCTTCGTCGTCGATCTCAACAAGCCCCCGCAACCGTTGTTCGCCCTGGACCTGAACGGCGTGCATGCCTGCGCCGTGCAGTCGGCCACCGCTCGCAGCAGCTTGCGCCAGGTCGGCACGCTGACCTGCCAGAGCACCACCCTGGACGCTCTGCCCAGAGACCTGCGCGACCCCGACCGACTGGAACGCTGGACCGCGCGCCGCAGCGCCGCGTTATCGTCAGACAAGAGAAACCAGCCATGAATCTGATCTTTCACCGTTGGGCCCGTCGCCTTGGCGCACTGATTGGCGCGTTCGCTGCGCTACCGGCGCTCGGGGACATCCATCCCAGCAACCACTATCAATCCGAGATGCTGCAATTCGACCGCTCGACTCCGCCCGCCGATCATTACATCTGGACGCGGATGACCCATGGCTGGCACGAACAGCCCGTGGCAGGCGCAGGCTATAAGACAATGCATTTTGTCTGTCTGTCCAACACCGATCCAGCAACAGGCCAGTGCCTGACCACCACCGGAGGCAGATATGGCACCACCGAGATAAAGCTGCGTTTCACGGAGAAACGCAGCCGACTGTCCGTGGTTCTGACCGTCAAAGGCAACATTACACGCAGACTCCCGATCCACAGCCCCTGCGGGGTGTGGGGTTCCAGCACCTGGATGCTGACCTCGACATCACATGGCAATTGCGAGGGAGTGGATGCGACGGGTACGGCCTCCACCCTCTGGATTCCTCGGTCAGAACTCGCCAAATTGCCTGCCGGTGGCATCTGGACGGCGCAATTGGTCATGAAGCTCAGGAGGTTCTACTCGCAGCCAATCGGAGACGCCCATATCTACACCGTCGATTTCAAGCTGGACGTGACCGATCACAATAACGTGCAGATCTACCTGCCCGCCCACGGCATCAGCACCCCGCAGGTGGACCTGAACCTGCGCACCCGCCCGTTGATCAATGGCCCCGGCGGTATCGTCTCCGGCCAGGCTGTCGTCGATGCCTGCCTCTACGACGGCTACAACTCCAACAGCCAGCGTTTCGAAATGCGCGTCACCGACAAAAACCCCGTACCCGGCATGGCCGGGCGCTTCTTCGTGAAGCACACCTCCGGGGGGACGGACGAACGTAACCGTATCGAATACCGAGTTCGCACCCGCACCGCCAACCTGGGCGAGACACAGCATGTCTCAGGTCAACCGGTGACCTTTACCGGTATCAACAATGCCGATATCCGCGCCGTGCGCTTGCCCAACGTCCCCTTCCCGGTCGTGTGCACGCCCTGGCCGATCACCCTGGAGACGCCGCAGTTTCGGCAGATCGACAAGAATACCGGGCAATATCGGGGAGAGCTGAACCTGGAGTTCACGCCTTCAACGTCGTCGCCCTGAGCCTTTGGGTGTCGGTACTGGCGCCATCGCGAGCAGGCTCGCTCCCACAGGGTTCTGTGTATGCAGGTCCAATGTGGGAGCGAGCCTGCTCGCGATGAGGCCAGCAGCCAAGCATGATGACCTTCAGAATGAGCGGATTCCCGCTCATTCCACCGCCAAAATGAGCGCCTATCCGCTCACCCAGCATTCAAAACCCCTCTAGACCGGCCTTCTCCCACCTGGCACAGCTCCTGCTATAGCCCTGGCAGGCTGCGTTCCCACGCGCTCCACAAAAACAATTAAACGAAGGATCCTTCAATGGATAACTCCAACGCCCTTCCCCTCGGGTCGGCCGCCGCGCCCGCCCGTGAAAGAACCACTGCCAGCCGGATCAAATCGATTTTCAGCGGTTCGGTCGGCAACATGGTCGAGTGGTATGACTGGTACGTCTACGCCGCTTTCTCGCTGTACTTCGCCAAAGTATTTTTCCCGGCCGGGTCCTCCACCGCGCAACTGATGAAAACCGCCGCGATCTTCGCCGTGGGCTTCCTGATGCGCCCGATCGGTGGCTGGCTGATGGGCCTGTACGCAGATCGCGCCGGGCGCAAGGCGGCGCTGATGGCCTCGGTATACCTGATGTGCTTCGGCTCGCTGATCATCGCCCTGAGCCCCGGCTATGAAACCATCGGCGTCGGCGCGCCCATCCTGCTGGTAGTGGCCCGCTTGCTTCAGGGCCTGTCGGTGGGCGGTGAATACGGCACCTCGGCAACCTATTTGAGCGAGATGGCCACCAAGGAACGTCGCGGCTTCTTCTCCAGCTTCCAGTACGTGACCCTGATCTCCGGCCAACTCATCGCCCTCGGCGTGCTGATCGTGTTGCAGCGGTTCCTCACCACCGAAGAGCTGTATGCCTGGGGCTGGCGCATTCCATTCGCCATCGGCGCGTTGTGCGCGATAGTGGCGTTGTACCTGCGTCGCGGCATGGAAGAAACCGAGTCGTTCACCAAAAAGGAAAAAGCCAAGGAAAGCGCCATGCGCACCTTGATGCGCCATCCAAAAGAGTTGATGACTGTGGTCGGCCTGACCATGGGCGGCACCCTGGCGTTCTACACCTACACCACCTACATGCAGAAATACCTGGTGAACACGGTCGGCATGAGCATTTCCGACTCCACCACCATTTCCGCCGCCACCCTGTTCCTGTTCATGTGCCTGCAACCTTTGATCGGCGGTTTGTCGGACAAGGTCGGTCGGCGGCCGATCCTGATCGCCTTCGGCATCCTGGGGACGCTGTTCACCGTACCGATCCTGACCACCCTGCACACCATCCAGACCTGGTGGGGCGCGTTCTTCCTGATCATGGCCGCGCTGATCATCGTCAGCGGCTACACCTCGATCAACGCCGTGGTCAAAGCCGAGCTGTTCCCCACCGAGATCCGCGCCCTGGGCGTCGGTTTGCCGTACGCCTTGACCGTATCGATCTTCGGCGGCACCGCTGAATACATCGCCCTGTGGTTCAAGAGCATCGGCATGGAAACCGGCTACTACTGGTACGTGACGGCGTGCATCGCCGTGTCGCTGCTGGTCTACATCACCATGAAAGACACCCGCAAGCATTCGCGGATCTTGACCGACTGACCTGCGCACACACAAAAACGAAAGGGGCGAACCTGTACGGGTTCGCCCCTTTTTTTGTGCTTCGTGTCTGAAGATTTATCCGACATTAATCTCTGGTTAATGCCCGCCCTACATCCTCATCCTCACCAAAACGCTGTTCGGGTACGCCGGTGATGACATTTATCGCCGATCAGTAACAACGAGCAACCAATCGATAAATACGATTTGTTTGAGCATTTTTTTGCGCTTTTTAATCGATTTAACAAGCGTAATATGAATTCCACACCCAAGGCGATCAACGCCAACCACTTCGGAGAACGACCATGAAAACCAAACTGATCCTCGCCCTGACCCTGTCCGTACTGGCCGCCAACACCTTCGCCGCCGATGGCTTCGACCGCACTCAGTCGGCCATTGCCGCTGACGGTTACGACCGCACCGGCGCTGCCACCGTTGCCGCCGACGGCTTCGACCGCACTGGCTCGAACGCTATCGCCGAAGACGGCTTCGACCGCACTGGCTCGAACGCTATCGCTGAAGACGGCTTTGACCGCACTGGCTCGAACGCTATCGCTGAAGACGGCTTTGACCGCACTGGCTCGAACGCTATCGCTGAAGACGGCTTCGACCGCACTGGCTCGAACGCTATCGCTGAAGACGGCTTTGACCGCACCAACACCGCCTCTCTCAGCTAATCCCAACGAGGCTCTCTCACAGCCCGGCTTCGGCCGGGCTTAGTTGTTTTTGGGGTACAGGAAAACGGTCAGCCTCAAGCCCAACACAAAAGTGGTCTCACTGAAGAACAAATTGTGGGAGCGAGCCTGCTCGCGAAGAGGTCAGCACATTCAACCCCTACGTCCCCTGCTACACCGTCATCGCGAGCGGGCTCGCTCCCACAGGATTGTGTGGCAGACGAAAGTTCCGTGAACCCTGAAGAGCAAATGAGTGAGCAGGCTTGCCAGGTGCTGACAAAAACAGTCGCCCCCTGCACTATCCACAACATCCTCAAAATCCATCCCCAGGACCCTCGCCTCATGCCCGACGACATCCACTACTACGAACCCGCCCAGGGCCACGGCCTGCCCCACGACCCGTTCAATGCCATCGTCGGCCCGCGCCCCATCGGCTGGATTTCCTCCCAGGACGCCGAAGGGCACCTGAACCTGGCGCCCTACAGTTTTTTCAACGCCTTCAACTACATTCCGCCGATCATCGGCTTCTGCAGCGTCGGGCGCAAAGACAGCCTGAACAACATCGAACAGACCGGCGAATTCGCCTGGAACCTGGCGACACGCCCGTTGGCCGAGCAGATGAACCAGAGCTGCGCCATGGTCGCGCCAAAGGTCAATGAATTTGAACTGGCCGGTTTGACGCCAGCGCCATCACGGGTGATCCAGGTGCCACGCGTGGCGCAAAGCCCGGTGTCCTTCGAATGCAAGGTCACCCAGATCATCCAGTTGCAGCGCGCGGACAAGGCATTGGTGCCCAGTTGGCTGATTCTCGGCGAGGTGGTCGCCGTGCATATCGCCAAATGGTTGTTGAAAGATGGGGTATACGACACCGCCGCTGCCGAGCCGATTTTGCGCGGCGGCGGGCCGGCGGATTATTTCCAGCTGGGTCCCGAGGCGCTGTTCAAGATGCACCGTCCTCAATAGCAGTGCACGACACAGCGTTTATCTGTGGGAGCAAGGCTTGCCCGCGATGAAGACAACGCGGCCTGTCTTTTGAACCGAGGTGACTGCATCGCGGGCAAGCCCTGCTCCCACAACGTTAATCTCGCGGGTTCCAGATCAGCTCGCCCTCATCGCCCACACCCTTGAGATGGGTCAACTCAATGGCCGCCGCCGAGTCGGCATCAGTGGCCGTCTTGAACGTCTGATCTTCAAGCACCTTGTTAAAACGCGGCGCACCGGAACCACCAATGGCTTTGGTGGCAATCGCCGCGTAGTAGCCGCCGCCCTCTTTGGGAACGACCGCGGAAACAGCTTCGAAGGTTTCAAAGGCTTTACGTGCCATATTGCGCATCCTGGCGATGGAAAATGACGCTCATTAAACCTTCAACCCGCCAGTTTGTGTACCTTCGCCAGGCACCCTTCGGTCGCCTGGGCGGCGGACACTTCCCGGAAGGTGTGGAAATCCAGGCTGCTCACCACCAGGTCCTGTACCAGCTCGGCGAAGATCGCCATGGCCGGCGAGTTGAAATAAGCATCCATCGCCTGTTGATTGACCCAGAGCCCGGACACCAGCCACAGATCGGCGTCGCATTGCGATTGCTGCAACGCAAAATGCAGGCATCCGGGAGCCTGGCGCGAAGGCGCGATCAGCGTACTCAGGCGTGCACCCAATGGCTTGGAGCAACCGGAACGGGCCCGCACAAAGGCCATATGACTGACGGGGATCTGTGTAGACATGTTCAACCCTCCCAGGTAATCCGTTGTGCAGCCCGGGACAGGCTGCGACAGGATCAAAGGTTAAGCGTCACGACACCAGGCTCGTTAGTCGATTCCTGCCGACCCATTGCACGATCCTGCGCGAAAGCGGGACCCAATCGGTCCTTCATCCGCTAGGATCCGGGAAAGTTGAAACAAAAGGTTTCAAGCAAGTTTTTGTCACATTAAGCCATGGTGAATCGATGCTCCGTGCAGGATCAGGCAAGCTTTCGACAGGATGTGGCTACCACTGCAACTTGCACAAACATAAGCTCTGCTCATCGCTCCCCCTTTCCCGAGGATTCCGGCATGTCGCCGCTTGACCACGCCCACGTCCCGCTGGACACGTATCTGGAACAACAGCGCGCCGAACTGGCGTCGATCATCGCCCGCAATACCAGTGAAGACGGCAACTACGCCACAGCCATCGACTCGCTGAATCTGTCGCGCCACAGTCAAGCCCATCAATTCGCACCGGTGCTGGCGCGACCGGCGCTGTGCATCATGGCCCAGGGCAGCAAGCAGGTGCGCCTGGCGGATGAGTTGTTCAACTACGATCCGCTCCATTACCTGGTGGTCTCGGTCTCGATGCCCCTGAGTGGTTGCATCGCCAGCGTCTCGCCCGATCAACCGATCCTGGCCCTGCGCCTGGACATCGATCCGGCGGAAATCACCGCGCTGATTGCCGACGCAGGCCCCCTCGGCGTACCCACGCGCCCCACCGGTCGCGGCCTGTATGTAGAACGCTTGGACACGCCGATGCTCGACGCCGTGTTGCGCCTGACGCGCTTGCTGGACAGCCCGAAAGACATCGCCATGCTCGCGCCCCTGGTGCGCCGGGAGATTCTGTACCGCCTGCTGCGCAGCCCTCAGGGCTATCGGCTGTACGAAATCGCCATTACCAACAGTCAGAGCCATCGCATCAGCCAGGCGATCAAATGGCTCAATGGCCATTTCGAGCAACCGTTGCGCATCGATGACCTGGCCCGGGAAGTGAACCTCAGCGTCTCGACCCTGCATCACCGCTTCAAGGCCATGACGGCCATGAGCCCGCTGCAATACCAGAAACAACTGCGCCTTCAGGAAGCCCGGCGACTGATGCTGGCCGAAGGGCTGGAAGCTTCGGCGGCGGGGTATCGGGTGGGGTATGAAAGCCCTTCGCAGTTCAGCCGCGAGTACAGCCGCCTGTTCGGCGCGCCGCCGCTGCGGGATCTGGCGCGGTTGCGGATGACTGTCTGAGCTGATTTTTGGGTTGGCTGTGCCGGCCTCATCGCGAGCAAGCTCGCTCCCACATTTTGACCTGTGTATGCAGGACCCTGTGGGAGCGAGCTTGCTCGCGAAAGGGCCAGAGCAGACAACGAACATCTAGCATTCAAACCGCCCGCACCACATGTTTGATCTCCTGAAACGCCGCCAGCCCCCAAGGCCCCAACTCGCGGCCCATGCTGCTCTGCTTGTAACCGCCCCACGCCGCCTGGGGAAAGATCACTTGGGGGGCGTTGATCCACACCAGTCCCGCCTGCAGTGCATTGGCCACCTGTTCGGCAACTTCGGTATCGCGACTGACGACACTGGCCACCAGGCCGAAACGGCTGTCATTGGCCAGGGCAATCGCTTGCTCCAGGGAGGTGAAACGGCGCACACACAGCACCGGCCCGAAGATTTCTTCGCACCACAGCTCGCTGTCCACCGGCACGTCGGTGAAGACTGTCGGCTGTAGAAAATAGCCGCGCGGCAAATGCGCGGGGCGTTGTCCGCCGCACACCAGCGTCGCCCCGGCGCTCAAGCCCCGGTCGATATGCCCAAGCACGCGTTGGTATTGCGCCTGGTTGACCAGCGCGCCCATCTCCACGTCAGGGTCAAACGGGTCAGCCACGCGAATCGCTTCGGCGCGAGTCTTGAGCCGTTGCAGGAACTCGTCGGCCAGCTCATCGGCGACCAGCACGCGACTGGTGGCCGAGCACATTTGTCCGGCGTTGAAGAAACCGCCACCACAGGCCAGCTCCACCGCCAGCTCCAGATCAGCGTCGGCCAGCACCAGCAGCGACGACTTGCCACCCAGCTCCAGGCTGACGCCCTTCACCGTTTCCGCCGCCCGTTGCATCACCTGCACCCCCACCGCATTGCTGCCGGTAAAGGAAATCTTCGCCACGCGCGGATCTGTCGCCAGCGGCGCGCCCACGGCCAGCCCCGTGCCGCAGATCAGGTTGAACACGCCGTGGGGTAAGCCGCACTCGGCGATGATCGACGCCAGCTCCAACTCCGGCAGCGGTGTCACCTCCGAAGGTTTGAGCACCACACAACAGCCGGCAGCCAAGGCCGGGGCGAGCTTCCAGGCGGTGGTGACCATCGGGAAATTCCACGGCACGATCAAGCCCACCACACCGCAGGGTTCGCGGCGCAGGCGTGCCCTGAAGTCATCGCTGGGCAATGCCAGTGGGCTGTCCTGCCGGGCGTCCAGCCCTTCGGCCAGTTCGGCGTAATACTCGAAGGTGGCGACCACGTCGTCGACATCGATGGCCGCTTCGAACAGGGGTTTGCCGTTATTGCTCGATTGCAGATGCATCAAGCGCTCACGAGCAGCCCGCACGCCGGCGGCGATACGGCGCAGAAGCGCCCCGCGCTCGGCGCCGGTGGTGTTCGACCATTGCGCCAAAGCCTGGGTCGCCGCGTTCAAGGCCTGATCGACGGCGCGCTCATCGCCGCCATTGACCGTGGTCAGCAGCGCCTCGGTGACCGGGTTGATCACCCGCAAATGCTGATCGCCCGATGACCATTGGCCGTTGATGTACAGGCCGTCCTGGGTGGTGGGGAAATTCATTGGGCCACCCCCACCATCCAGCGCGCCTGATCGATTTCGATCAGGGTCGGACCCTGGCGGTCGTGGGCCTCCAGCAATGCGGCGCGCAATGGTGCCACGCCGTCGACCGCCTGTGCAAAGCAGCCCAGGGCCTTGGCCACGCCAATGAAATCCGGGGTGTAGATGTCCACGCCCACCGGTTCAATGGCGCGGTTGACCATGTATTTCTTGATCTCTTCGTAACCCTGGTTATTCCACAGCAGCACGATCACTGGCACGCCTGCTTCCACGGCGCTGGCCAGCTCCGGCAGGGTGAACTGCAAGCCGCCATCACCGATCAGGCACACCACGGGCGGGCGCCCCTTACCCGAATCGATGCCGCCGAGCCAGGCGCCGATGGCCGCCGGCAAGGCATAGCCGAGGGTGCCGTAGCCGGTGGAAGCATTGAACCAGCGACGTGGATGTTCCGGGTTGAAGGTCAGGTTGCCGGTGTACACCGGTTGTGTGGAGTCACCGACGAATACCGCGTCGGGCAAGGCCTGCAAAACCGTGTCGATGAACAAGGTCTGCGCGCGGGTCGCGACGTCCCAGTCCCGGTCCAGATCCGCCCGTAACCGCGCGGCACGCACCTGGCCCCAATCGCTGTTGCGCTGGGTCAGGGATTGTTGCTTCAACCCATCGAGCAAGGCCTGGCTAGCGCTGCGGGCATCGGCCACCAGCGCCAGGTGCGGCGGGTAGTTGCGCACGGTCTGGTCCGGGTCGATGTCGATGCGCAGCAATGCACCGGGGATTTCGAAGCCGCCGGCGAAGGTGATGTCGTAGTCGGTCTCGGCCAACTCCGTGCCGATGGCCAGCACCACGTCGGCCTCGGCCACCAGTGCGCGGGTGGCCACCAGGCTTTGCGTGGAACCGATCAGCAGAGGATGACGCGACGGCAACAAGCCTTTGGCGTTGATGGTCAGTGCCACGGGGGCGCCGAGGCATTCAGCCAGTTCGGTCAGTTCGCGGGCGGCATCAATGGCGCCGCCACCGGCCAGGATCAGCGGCCGGCGGGCCTTCGCCAGCATCGCCGACATCTGCGCCACGGCACTCGGCGCGGCCCCGGCACGGCTGATGTTCACTGGCCTTGTGGCGAGCAAGGCATCGGCGTCTTCGACCAGAACGTCCAACGGAATTTCAATGTGCACCGGCCGCGGGCGACCGGCCTGGAACAAGGCGAAAGCCCGGGCCAGCACTCCCGGCAACTCGGCGGCGGACATCAGCGTGCGGGAAAACGCCGCCACGCCACTCACCAACGCGCTCTGGTTCGGCAGTTCATGGAGTTTGCCGCGCCCGCCGCCCAACTGGCTGCGGGACTGCACGCTGGAGATCACCAGCATCGGGATCGAATCGGCGTAGGCCTGGCCCATGGCGGTGGTGATGTTGGTCATGCCGGGGCCGGTGATGATGAAGCACACACCGGGCTTGCCGCTGACGCGGGCGTAGCCATCGGCCATGAAGCCGGCGCCCTGTTCGTGACGCGGCGTCACATGGCGGATGCTGGAACGGGCCAGCCCACGATACAACTCGACGGTGTGCACGCCGGGAATCCCGAACACCTGCTCCACGCCATAACCTTCGAGTAACTTGACCAATACTTCGCCGCACGTCGCCATTGCCACTGACCTTCTTGTTTTCGGGGAATGGCGTTATTGGAACGGCCTGGCCATAGCCGCAACAATGGATAAAAAGTCATACTAGCCATGTCCCTACATCATGGCTCGATTCCAAATGAAACGACTTCCTCCGCTCCCGGCGCTGCACACGTTTCTGATCACCGCCCAGTGCTGCAACTTCACCCGGGCGGCGGAACAGTTGCACATCACCCAGGGCGCGGTGAGCCGGCAGATCGCCGGGCTGGAGGAGCATTTGGGTTACGCGCTGTTCCTGCGTCAGGCACGGGGCCTGAGCCTGACGCCGCAGGGACAGGCGTGGTTGCCACGGGTGCAACAGGTGTTCGGCCTGATCGCGGAAGCGGTGGAGCAGATCGGCGAGAAACGCCAGAGCGTGCGACTCAAGGCGCCGACCTGCGTGCTGCGCTGGCTGATGCCGCGTTTGCTGCAATGGCAAAAGGTACGACCGGACATACCGGTGGAGTTGACCACCACCGTCCGCCACGGCGTGGATTTCCAGCGCGAAACCTTCGACGCCGCGGTGGTCTATGGGCCGCCGCCCGCGCCTTCATTGACGAGCCTGCACTTGTTCGACGAACAACTGACACCGGTGTGTTCGCGTCCACTGCTTGAAGGTCCGGTGCCGCTGCGCTCACCCGCCGACCTGCAACACCATCTGCTGCTTCATCCCACCAGTGACGAGCGCGACTGGAACGCTTGGCTGGAGGCTGCGCAGGTGCAACTGAGCAACGTCAGCAAAGGCCAGCATTTCGAAACCCTGGACCTGGCGATGTCCATGGCCTCCCAAAGCACGGGCGTGGCGATTGGCGACTGGTCGCTGATCGGCGACGACCTGAACGCCGGGCGACTGGTGATGCCCTTCGAACTGAAGGTCAGGACCGGGTTGGCCTATCACCTGGTGTATCCGCGCAAGCCCGGAGCGTCGGAGCAGTTGCAGGCGCTGATGGAGTGGTTGGTGGAGCAGGCGCAGACACGGTAGGAGCCTTGTGCCAACCCCTGTGGCGAGGGAGCTTGCTCCCGCTGGATTGCGAAGCAATCCCATAATCTATCCAACCACCTGGGTCTCTCAGGCTGAACCCTAGGGGGCTGCTTCGCAGCCCAGCGGGAGCAAGCTCCCTCGCCACAAAAAACTAGGAAGACCGTTTATCAGAGCACGTTAGGCACCTGCACCGGCTCGATCTGCGCCCAATGCGAGGTGTCTTCGCGATGCTGCTGCAAGTAGGGCAACACCGCCCCCAGCAACGGTTCCTTGAACGCTTCTTGAAACCGGTGGGCCAGGCCCGGTATCAGCTTCAGACGGCTGCCGCGGATGTGCGCCGCCAGGTGCACGCCGTGCATCACCGGCAACAACGGGTCGGCGGTGCCGTGAACCACCAGGGTCGGCACGCGCAGTTGATTGAGCAGCGCCACCCGGCTCGGCTCGGCCATGATCGCCATGATCTGGCGTTGCACGCCTTCGGGGTTGAAGGCCCGGTCATAGGCCTGGGCGGCCTGATGCAACAGTGCTTGACGATCATCCACCACCATCGGACTGCCCAGGGCGGCCAGCAGATCGGCCTGTTGTTCCAGGGCCACTTCACGATTCGGCGCACTGCGCCGGGACAACAGCTGCACCAGGGTTTCGCTGGGTGCCGGCAGGCCTTCGGCACCCGAGCTGGTCATGATCAGGGTCAGGCTCTCCACCCGCTGCGGCGCCATGGCCGCCATGTGCTGGGCGATCATCCCGCCCATGCTCACCCCCAGTACGTGAAAGCTTTGCACCTGCAACGCGTCCATCAACCCCAAGCCGTCGTCGGCCATGTCGGTCAAGGTGTAGGGAGCGGCCACGGGCAGGCCCAGCTTGTAGCGCAAGGCTTCAAAGGCCAGGTTGGCGCTGCCGGGCGCCTGACGCCAGGCGGACAAGCCCACGTCGCGGTTGTCGTAGCGAATCACCCGAAAGCCCTGCTCGCACAGGGCCGCCACCACCTCGTCCGGCCAATGTATCAACTGCCCGCCCAAGCCCATCACCAGCAACAACGCCGGGTCGGAGGCACGGCCGATGCTCTGGTACGCCAGACTGACCTGATCCAGATCGACCCGTTGGGTCGCAACGTTGACATCACATCGAGAAGCCGCAATCGACGGCAGGCCGAACAACAACGCGGCCAGAAAGATAAATACACGCATGAAGAAACACCAAAACGCAGAACCCCAGTAGAGCGCGAGTCTGATGAAGTTTGTTCAAGCGCGCTGCCACAGTTGCGTGACAGTTTGATGAAGATTGCCAAATGGTCGCTCCACCCGGTCAAATGAAGCAAAGCAGAGCACTCCCCCTGACCTGTAAGAGTATTCGGGCTTCAGGCCAACTGACTGCGCAACTGCCGCGCCGCCGCCACCATGTTCACCAGCGCCGCTTCTGCCTCCGGCCACGCCCTGGTCTTCAGGCCGCAATCGGGGTTGACCCACAGCCGGTCCGCCACAATCCGCTTCACCGCCTTGCTCATCAATGCCACCATCTCGGCCGTGTCCGGCACCCGTGGCGAGTGGATGTCGTAGACGCCCGGGCCGATATCGTTGGGATACTCAAACGCTTCGAAAGCCTCCAGCAACTCCATGTCCGAACGCGAGGTTTCAATAGTGATGACATCGGCGTCCATGTCGGCGATGGCCTTGATCACATCATTGAATTCGCTGTAGCACATGTGGGTGTGGATCTGGGTTTCGTCGCTTACACCCGATGCGCTCAAGCGGAAGGCCTCCACGGCCCAGTCCAGGTACGCCTGCCATTGCCCGCGTCGCAGAGGCAAGCCTTCGCGGAAGGCGGCCTCGTCGATCTGCACGATTTTGATCCCGGCCTTTTCCAGGTCCAGCACTTCGTCACGCAGGGCCAGGGCCAGTTGTTGCGCCTGGACCTGACGCGAGACGTCCTCGCGAGGGAACGACCACATCAGCATGGTCACGGGGCCGGTGAGCATGCCCTTCATCACCTTGTCGGTCAGGCTCTGGGCGTAGCGGATCCAGTCGACGGTCATCGCTTTCGGGCGGCTGATGTCGCCGTAGATGATTGCCGGCTTCACACAACGCGAACCGTAGCTCTGGACCCAGCCGAAACGGGTGAAGGCATAGCCGTCCAGTTGTTCGGCGAAATATTCCACCATGTCGTTGCGTTCGGCTTCGCCATGTACCAGCACATCCAGGCCCAGGCGTTCCTGGATCTGCACGGCATGGCGGATCTCAGTGTGCATGGCGTCCTGATAATCGTTGGCCGACAGCTTGCCTTGCTTGTAGGCCTGGCGCGCCAGGCGAATCGCCGGAGTCTGCGGGAAGGAACCGATGGTGGTGGTGGGAAAGGCCGGCAGTTTCAGCCGGGCGCGCTGCTGCTCCATGCGCTGGGCAAACGGCGAGCGCCGCTGGCTGTCCTGTGGCCCTATCGCGGCGAGGCGGGCCTGAACCTCGGCTTTGTGAATGCGTGTCGAGCCGGCACGACGAGCATGCACGTCGCGGCTGTCGGCCAAGGCGTGTTGCACACCGGGTGCCTGTGGATCGTTGAGCGCATCACGCAGTACCGCCACTTCACCGCATTTCTGCACGGCAAAGGCCAGCCAGCTCTTGAGTTCAGGGTCCAGTCGGTCTTCACGCTCCAGGTCCACGGGGCTGTGCAACAGTGAGCAAGAGGTGCTGACCCAGAGGTTGTCGCCAAAACGCTCCTGGGCCGGCTGCAATTGCGCCAGCGCCTGTTCCAGTTCACAGCGCCAGACATTGCGACCATTGACCAGCCCCACCGACAGGATTTTGTAGGTCGGCAGGCGATCGAGCACCTGGCCCAGTTGTTCCGGCGCCCGTACCGCGTCGATGTGCAAACCGTCCACCGGCAGGCTCACCGCCAGGCCGAGGTTGTCTTCCAGACCACTGAAATAGGTCGCCACCAGCTTTTTCAACGGCGAATACTGAAGGATGTGATAGGCCCGCTCGAACGCGCTTTTCCAGGCCAGGGGCAGGTCGAGGGTGAGGATCGGTTCGTCGATCTGCACCCACTCAACACCCTGGGCCTTGAGGCGATTGAGGATTTCACCGTAGACCGGCAACAGACGCTCGAGCAGGTCGAGCTTGTCGAAGTCCTCGCTCTTGGCCTTGCCCAGCCACAGATACGTCAAAGGGCCGATGATCACCGGTTTGACCTGATGTCCCAGGGCATGGGCCTCGTCCACTTCCTCGAACAGTTGCTCCCAACTCAGGGCGAAGCGCTGGTCGGCGGAAAACTCCGGGACCAGATAGTGGTAGTTGGTGTCGAACCACTTGGTCAGTTCCTGAGCGTATTGGGCTTGCCCGTGATCAGCTCCGCAGCAGGCAGCGGTGGCGCCTCGGGCCATGGCGAACAGGGTGTCGAGGGTCGGCTTGGCCTGAGCATCGAGGGTGTTGTGGAATCGCGACGGGACGGCACCCAGGGTCAAAGTGTGGCTGAGCACCTGGTCGTACCAGGCGAAATCACCGACCGGCAGCAGGTCGATGCCGGCCTCTTTCTGCAGTTGCCAGTGCCGGGCCCGCAATTCACGGCCCACCGCTTGCAGCGCGGCCGGTGCCAGGTCGCCCTTCCAGTAGGCTTCGAGGGCTTTCTTCAGTTCGCGGTCGGCGCCGATGCGGGGAAAACCTAAGGTGTGGGCCAGGGCCATGGTGTGTGTCCTCCTGTAAAAGATGGCGCCATTGTCGACAGCCAGCCCCACATGAGACAAACTCAACCTTTTCGTGTTGATCACGAGTTTTACTCATGGAGCCCACGGTGCTTGAAATCCGCCACCTCAAGACTCTGCATGCCCTGCGCGAAGCCGATAGCCTGGTCGAAGCCGCCGAACGCCTGCACCTGACCCAGTCCGCCCTTTCCCACCAGTTCAAGGAACTGGAAGAACGCCTGGGCATGCAGCTATTCGTGCGCAAGACCAAACCGGTGCGTTTCACCAGTGCCGGCCTGCGCCTGCTGCAACTGGCCGACGCCACCCTGCCGTTGCTGCGCAGCGCCGAGCGGGACATCGGTCGGTTGGCCGGAGGCACCGCCGGGCGCTTGCACATGGCCATCGAGTGCCACAGTTGCTTTCAGTGGCTGATGCCCACCATCGACCAGTTCCGCGACGCCTGGCCGGAAGTCGAGCTGGACCTGGCCTCGGGCTTCGCCTTCGCCCCACTGCCGGCCCTGGCCCGGGGCGACCTGGACCTGGTGGTGACCTCCGACCCGCTGGAACTGGCGGGCATCACCTACGTGCCGCTGTTCACCTACGAAGCGATGCTCGCCGTGGCCAACCAGCACCGACTGGCGAACAAACCCTACATCGTGCCCGAAGACCTGGTCAGCGAAACCCTGATCACCTATCCGGTGGAGCGCGATCGCCTGGACATCTTCACCCGTTTCCTGGAGCCGGCCGACATCGAACCGGCCCAGGTGCGCACGTCTGAACTGACGGTGATGATGATGCAACTGGTGGCCAGCGGTCGTGGCGTCTGCGGCATGCCCCATTGGGCACTGCATGAATACAGCTCGCGGGGCTACGTGAAGGCCAAGCGACTGGGAGAGAAAGGTTTGTTCGCCACGCTGTATGCCGCCGTGCGCACCGACATGCTCGATGCGCCCTACATGCGCGACTTTCTGCTGACGGCCAAGGACACTTCGTTTTCGACCCTCGACGGCGTCAGTGCCGTGCGCTGAGTGCTTTTGTGGCGAGGGAGCTTGCTCCCTCGCCACAAAAACTCGACAACCCTCATTCATCAAAAACTCGAGAACTCATCTCTGAGCGACTCAGAGCTCTAGCCACATATGGATCTTGTCGAGGTAGTCCTCGTCCACCCGTATCGCCATCGGCTCCAGGCCGTACAGCACGAAACCGCAGCGCTGGTAGAGCCTGACGGCAGGATCGTTGCCGGCGGTGACGGTCAGTTGCACCAGCCGTAAAAACGAATGGCGTCGGGCTTCTTCGAGTGCCGCCTGCACCAGTTGGTAGCCGAGGCCAGCGTGGCGATGAGAGTCAGCGACGTACATGCCGAACAACGTGGCCTTGTGCCGGGCTTTTTCCCGCGGCTCCAGGGACAGCCCGACAATGCCCACCAGTTCATGCTCGACAAACGCCCCCAACAACACATCCAGCCGACTGTTCAGACGTGATTCCCACCACCTCATGGGCATCGCCGCTCGCTCGCTGACGCTGGAGGTGAAAGCTTGGGGATGAAGCGCGTAGGCCTGGAGCATCAGGTCGCGATACGCCTGGGCATCACCCGCTGCAAGCCGTCGAATGCTCACGCCGAACGCCGTTGTTCAAGCATCAGGCGCAACGCCAGCGCGCCGAGCACAAACCCCATGAAGTAGCGCTGCGCCGCCAACCAGGTGGGGTTATGGACGAACCAGGAGGCAATGCCGGCGGCGAACAGGGCAATCAGCAGGTTGACGCTGAAACTGACGCTGATCTGGGTCAGCCCGAGGATGATGCTCTGGGTGAACAACGAGCCGTGTTCCGGGCTGATGAACTGCGGGAACACCGACAGGTAAAACACTGCAATCTTTGGATTCAGGGCACTGGTGAGGAACCCCATGGTGATCAGCTTGCGCGTCGAGTCCACCGGCAGTTGCTGGGCCTGGAACGGCGAACGTGCGCCGGGCTTGACTGCCTGCCAGGCCAGCCACAACAGGTACAGCGCGCCGGCCCATTTCAACACCTCATAGGCCATGGGCACCGCCAGGAACACCGCCGTCAGCCCCGCCGCCGCGGCAAACATGTGCACGAAGAAGCCAGCCACCACCCCCAGCAGGGAGGTGACGCCGGCCTTGCGGCCCTGGCAGATCGAACGGGAAATCAGGTAGATCATGTTCGGGCCGGGCGTGAGCACCATCAGCAACGCGGCGGCGGCGAAAATCAGCAGGTCCGGCAATGGAATCATGGGCGTCAGTCCTTGAGTCTGGGGTCAGCACGTCTCGAGAAGGCTGGCTCGATAAAACGGCAGGATCACCTCGCCTGTCAACGGCGCCAGCAGCAGATCGCTGTCACTGGCCGGGTCGATCCAGCGCACTTCTTCAATCTCGGCGGCGGGAGAAACCGGCGCATCGATGCTCAGTAAAAAAACGTCAGCCTGCACGACAAAACCCGGCTCGTTGGCGGCCGGGGCACTGAACGCCCCCAGGTAACGGGCCTGTGCCGGATCAATCGTCAGCCCAAGCTCTTCGTCCAGCTCACGGGCCAGGGCCTGGACCGGTTGCTCATGGGCCTCGATCTTGCCGCCCGGCTGCATGAAGGCCTGGGTGCCGCGCTTGCGCACCAGTAAGGTCCGGCCGTCCGGTCCGATCAACAGAGCGGCGGCGATGCGGATGATGGGAGTGGTCATGATGAAATGCCCTGGGCAGAAAAATGCTCGCAAGGGTACAGAGCGCAGCGATGGGAGCAAAGCCCGGCGCCACCTTCAGACGCCACACAAAACCACTGTGGGAGCAGTTTTTGTGGGAGCCAAGCTCGCTCCCACAGGATGACTGTACTCTCAGTCAGATCTGCATCACCCCAACATCGGCTTCGGCACCGAAGGGTCTGCCTCTTCGGGGATTTTGACGAACACGCTGTAGCGCGCCCCTTCCATCGCTTCGAAAGCAATGAGCTTTTCCACCAGAGGCGCGCTCAGCACCTTGCCGGCGTTGAGCAACAGCATGCCGTTGTCGGCGTTGAGGTTGCGGGCCAGGATCATGCCGGCCGTCAGGTCGCGGGTTGTCATGACCTGCACCGTCGGATCCGACAAGGTCACGTCGTCCAGGTATTCACCACACGCCTTGATGAAGTCCTCCACCATGCCCGGGTCGTACAGTTTGCCGGCGTATTTGCGGATGTAGACCAGCGCCTCGTCGCTGTTCATCTGCCGCTCCAGGATCAACCCGCGCTGCAGTTCGATGAAGTCCACCGCCAGTTTCAACAGCCGCGAACCGAACGGAATGGCCTCGCCTCGCAGATGGTCGGGAAAACCGCTGCCGTCCCAACGTTCCTGGTGATGGAGGATGATGCGCGCGGCGTCTTTCATCGGGTCCAGGGTCATCAGCAGCGACTCGCTCTGCTTCGGATAGGCCCGGTAGAGATCAAGCTCGGTGTGGTGCAGCATGTCGGCGGGCGTGACCATCATGTTGTCGGTCCAGCTCAGTTTGCCGATGTTGTAGAGCGCCGCGGCCATGGTCAGGTCGCGGTCGGTGGACTCGTCCAGAAAGTGCAGCCTGCTGTAGACCCGGATCAGCTCGATGATCTGCCGGTTGGTCTGCTTGGCCTTGGGCAGGCGCAGGTTGGCGATCAGCGAAAACACTTCGGTGCCGGTCACATAGCTGCGCTTGAGCTCGTCATAGGCCAGGTCGAGCATGTCGGCGGTCTGCTGCAGCTCGGCGGTGCGCGACGCCACGCGTTTTTCCAGGGTGGTGTTGAGTATCCGCAGCTGTTCGTTCTGTTCGCGGTTCAGCGCTTCGAGGCGCTGGCGCTCGCTTTCGGAGTGCTGGTGCGCCAGGGCCTGACGCAGGGCCTGCACCAGCTCCTCGTCGTTCCAGGGTTTGCTGAGGTAGCGATACAACTGCCCCTCGTTGATGGCCTTGGTCATCATGTCCACATCGGCATAACCGGTGAGCAGGATGCGCAAGGTCGACGGATAAAGCTTGCGAATCTGCGCCAACAAAGTGGCGCCGTCCATGTTGGGCATGCGGGCATCGGTCATGACCAGGTCGACCGGCCGCTCCTTGAGGATTTCCAGGGCTTTGGCGCCACTGTCAGCCAGCAGGATTTCGTACGGCTGGCTGCGCAATAACCGACGCAGGCTATTGAGAATCGACTCTTCATCATCGACCAACAGTACCGTCGGCTTCCTGACCGGTACATCCTGCGATTGATCTTCCATTGGACCCCCCTCCTGTTAACGACACCTGTTCTACGCTACCCCCGAATTTGAGGCTAGTAGATTGCGTGAATTTAGACACGATTTTGCCTTGACCGGCCGAGCGCATCTCAATGAGACAGCTATGCTGTAGACCATGAAGGGCCAAGAACAGGCCAGAATACTCATGCCAACGGAAGGGATATCAGATGTATCCACGGTTCAACAGTCAGCATCGCGACGGTGCACGGCCATGAGCCTGCCGACGGAAAGGGCCAACCGGCGGATCCTGATCGTCGATGACACTCCGACGATCCACGAGGATTTTCGTAAGATCCTCAGCCCCCATGCTATCCCCGAGGACAGCCTGAGCAGCGCTGAAGCAGCCCTGTTCGGCGCGCCTGTGGCGGTTGCCAGCCAGAGTTTCGTGCTCGATTCGGCCTTCCAGGGCATGGAAGCCCTGAACAAGGTCGAATCTGCCTTGGCCGAGGGCAAACCCTACGCCATGGCGTTCATCGACATGCGTATGCCCCCTGGCTGGGACGGCCTTGAAACCATCGAACGGCTATGGCGCGTCGACCCCAAGCTGCAAGTGGCGCTGTGCACCGCCTATTCCGATTATTCCTGGGAAGACATCGCCGAGCGCCTCGAACTGGGCGACCGCCTGCTCATCCTGAAAAAACCCTTCGATGCCATCGAGATCCGCCAGATGGCCAGTACCCTGACCGTCAAATGGCAGATGACCGAAGACGCGGCGCTGAAAATGGACATGCTCGAACGCGCGGTGCAGGAGCGCACGCGGGAACTGGCCGACGCCAATATCATCGTGCAGAACAGCCCGACCATCCTGTATCGCCTGCGTGGCGAGCCGCCGTTCGCGCTGATGTACATTTCCCACAACATCACCAAGTTCGGCCACGCGGCGGCGCAACTGGTCAACTCGCCGGACTGGGCGCAAACCCTGATCCATCCCGACGACCAAAGCAAGATCGACGACGCCATGGTCCGCGTCTTGAACCGCGACACGGCGGGGGCGTCCATCGAGTTCCGCATGCGCACGGGCGACGGCACGTTCCGCTGGGTGGAAAACCGCTACATTCCGGTGCGCAACGAACAGGGCCTGCTGCTGGAAGTGGAAGGCATCATTCTTGACATCACCGAACGCAAGCTGGCCGAGGAGAAAATCGCCCTGCTGGCCCGCACCGACGGCCTGACCGGGCTGGCCAACCGCGCCACCATGATCGAGCGCCTGCATCAAGCCTTTGCCGCGGCTCGCCGGGGAGCGGCGCCGTTTGCGATGTTTTACCTGGACCTGGACCATTTCAAGCGGATCAACGACACCCTGGGTCACCCGATCGGCGACCTGCTGCTGCAGGAGGTCGCCGCACGCATCAAGGGCTGTACCCGGGAAAACGACGTGGTAGCGCGCCTGGGTGGCGACGAGTTCGCCATCCTGCAACTGGATGTCCACGAAGCGACCCATTGCGCCGCCCTGGCCGCCAAGATCCGGGATGCCCTGGTGGCGCCCTATTCCCTGGACGGCAACGAAGTGCGGATCTCCGTGAGCATCGGCATCAGCCTGTATTCCTCCCAGAGCCAAAGCGCCGACAGCCTGATGGCACAGTCCGACATGGCCTTGTACCGGTCCAAGGAAAAGGGCCGCAACCAGTACCATTTCCATAGCGAGGAGATTAATCAGGAAGTCACCGACCGCGTCGCCCTGGCCAATGACCTGCGCCAGGCCATCGAAAACAACGAGCTGCATTTGCACTACCTGCCGGAGGTCGACCTGGGCACCGGCAAAATCCTGGGCATGGGCGTGCAAGTGCGCTGGAACCACCCTGAGCGCGGCTGGCTGGAGCCGGCGTCGTTCATGCCGGCCGCCGAGAAGACCGGGATCATCGTTGGCCTGGGGCATTGGGTGCTGGACCAGGCCTGTCAACAGATGCGCCAGTGGCGTGACCAGGGCATGGCGCCCCCGGTGATCGCCATCGACCTCTGCCTGACGCAACTCAAGACCGGTCCGGAGCTGATCTATGACGTGCTGCGCACCACCGCTCGCTGGGAACTGGCCCCTTGGGACCTGCGCTTTGACGTCACCGAGGCCACCCTGGCGCAAACCAAGTGGACCCACAACGACGTGCTGCCACGTCTGTGCGAACTGGGCGTACAAATTGCCATCGATGATTTCGGCACCGAGTACTCCTCGTTCGATTACCTCAAGACCTACCGGGTCAACCATCTCAAGCTCGCCCAACGGTTTCTCGACAGCGCCAACGTCGACCCCGAGAACGCAATGACGCTGCGAGCGATCATCAATTTCGCCCGGGATGTGGGCATCGGGATCATTGCCGAGGGCGTCGAAACCCAGGAGCAACGCACCACGCTGATGTCCAGCGGCGGGTCGATGCAGGCCCAGGGGCATTACTTCAGCACTGCCGTAGACAGTGGGCAAGCCAGCGAACTGCTCAAGGCCGGCACCATCGTTCCCGTGACGGACCATTGGACCCGGCCTGCCAGCCAGTTATCGGAGAGCAACCCATGAACCCCATGTCGGTGCCGGCGAACAGGCGAATCCTGGTGGTGGACGACACCCCGGCGATCCACCAGGACTTCCGCAAGATCCTCAGCCCGGGCGCCGGTAGCGACGACTCGCTGGACGACACTGAAAGCCTGCTGTTTGGCACGCCCCAGGTCAGCCGCCTGCAATTTCAGATCGACTCGGCCTATCAGGGCGAAGAGGCATTGGAACTGGTCAAGCGCGCCCAGGCCGAAGGCCAGCCCTATGCGCTGGTGTTCGCCGACATGCGCATGCCGCCGGGCTGGGACGGCCTGCAAACCATCGAGCGTTTGTGGGAGGCCGACCCACGGCTGCAAATCGCGCTGTGCACGGCGTTTTCGGATTATTCCTGGGAAACCATGTCCGAACGCATCGAGTTCGACGATCAGTTGCTGATCCTGAAGAAACCCTTCGACACCCTGGAAATCCGCCAGATGGCCAGTGCCATGACCTGGAAATGGCAACTGGCCCAGGATGCGGCGAGAAAAATGCGCAGTCTGGAGCGCACCATCGAGGAACGGGTCCAGGAGTTGCTGAAAGTCTCCCACTTGCTGCAATACGACGTACTCACCGAGTTACCCAACAGCATGTTGCTCGGTGATCGCCTGACCCAGGCCATGGCCCAGTGCCGTCGCCACGACCGGCAACTGGCGGTGATGTTCATCGGCATGGACCGTTTCAAGCGTATCAATAACGCACTGGGGCACCCGGTGGGCGACGAAATGCTCAAGCGGGTGGCCCGGGCGCTGGCAACGGTGGTGCGTGAATCCGACTCGGTGTTTCGCTACGGCTCCGATGAGTTCGTGGTGATACTGGGAGACATCACCGACTCGCAACAGACCAAAGGCGTGGCCGACAAACTGCTGACGGCCATCAGCACGCCCCACCCCATCGACGGACACGACCTGACCGTTACCGCAAGCCTGGGCATCAGCATGTATCCGGCCGACGGTTTCGATGCCGTGGCGTTGATCAAAAAAGCCGAAACGGCGATGCGCAACGTCAAGGAAACCGGCCCCAACGACTACCGTTTTTTCACTGAAGACATGAACCGTCGGGCGCGACAGCAGCAAACCATCGAATCGGGCCTGCGCCTGGCCTTGCAACGCAAGGAGTTCGTGCTGCACTACCAGCCCAAGATCGATTTGAGGAGTGGCAAAGTGGTCGGCGCCGAAGCGCTGGTGCGCTGGAACCGGCCTGACATCGGCTTGATCTATCCATCGGACTTCATCCCCGTGGCCGAAGACAGCGGCCTGATCGTCCCGCTGAGCCAATGGGTGCTCCAGGAAGCCTGCCAGCAGGCCTGTCGCTGGCAAGCCGATGGCATGCGCCCGATCTACCTGTCGGTGAACGTCTCCACCATCGATTTTCGCCAGCGCGGTTTCGTCGAAGGCATCGCCCGGACCCTCAAGGAAACCGGTCTCGACCCGACACAGTTAGAACTGGAGATCACCGAAAGCGTGCTGATGCAGAACGTCGACACCACCGTCGCCATCCTCAAGGCCGTCAAACGCCTGGGAATACGGCTGGCCATCGACGATTTCGGCACCGGCTACTCGAGCCTGAGCTACCTGCAGAAATTTCCGGTGGATGTGTTGAAGATCGATCAGTCGTTCGTCGGCGACCTGAGCATCGACAGTAATGACGCAAAGCTGGTGAGCACCATCATCAGCCTGGGCAAGAGCCTGAACCTGCACATCATTGCCGAAGGCGTGGAAACCCTTGAGCAACTGGAGTTCCTCAAGGCTCACCAGTGCGAGGAAGCCCAGGGGTACTACTTCAGCAAGGCCGTGGAGCCACAGGCCTTTGCCCTGTGGATGAGCGAGTGGGAACAACGCCACAACCCGTTTGCGTGAACACACCTGAGTTCCATCAACCAAAAGTTTCAAGGAAAGCATCCCATGGCGTCACATGGACTGATTCTGGCCCTCGGCCTGCTGGTGGGATTGAGCGTGACCGTTCACGCCGAGCCGTTGGATGAACCGCTCAAACCGCTGCCCCCCATTCCGACCCTGGACCCCAAGCGCGTCCAGTTGGGCCTGCGGCTTTTCAACGACCCGCGGCTGTCGGTCAACAACACCCTGTCCTGTGCCAGTTGCCATCGCCTGGACAAGGGTGGCGCCGACGAAAAGCGGTTTTCCCTGGGCTTCGACGGTAAACCAGTGGAGTTCAATACACCCACGGTGTTCAACGCCAGCCTGAACTTCCATCAGTTCTGGGACGGCCGCGTCGACACCCTGGAAGAACAGGTGCACATCGTCGTGACCAGCCCTGCGGAAATGGGCAGTACCTGGGAAACGGTGCTCAAGCGCATCGGCCAGGACCCGGACTACGCCCGGGGTTTTGACGATGCCTACCCCGACGGCGTGACCCAGGCCAACATCCAGGGTGCCCTGGCCGACTATGAACGCACCCTGCTGACCCCAAATTCACGTTTCGACCAGTACCTGCTGGGCAACACCGACATCCTCACACCCCGGGAAAAGTTCGGTTACCAGCGTTTCAAGGAATACGGCTGCATCGCCTGCCACCAGGGCGTGAACATCGGCGGCAACATGTTCCAGAAATTCGGCGTGATGGGCGACTACATCCAGGACCGGGGCAACCCTACCCGCGCCGACGACGGCCGCTTCAATGTCACTGGCGACGAGGCTGACCGCCAGGTTTTCAAGGTGCCGAGTCTGCGTAACGTCGCCATCACCGCCCCGTACTTTCACGCAGGGTCAGCGCCTACCCTGGAGAACGCGGTGGAAGTGATGTTCAAGTACCAGTTGGGCCGTGAACCCTTGAAGAACGACACGGAACTGATCGTCGAATTCCTCAAGACCCTCACCGGCGAATGGGAGGGCAAGCCGCTATGACCGCCCTGCGTCGCCTCGGTCTGGCATTCGTCGGCCTCTTGCTGGCGTCAGTCCTGCTGTTTATGTACATCCAGTCGAGTGCACAGCAGGCCGCCTCGTACATTGAATCTCGGGACCTGATCCGCCTGCTCAAACAGCAGGACGCCATCTGGGACAACGAAGTCCTTAAATCCCGGATGGCTTTGAGCCAAAACTATGACCCCCTGGTCTCGCCCCTCAATGAGATGGCGCGTCTGTGGCAGCGCCTCGACGCCATCGAATCGGAACCGGCTCGCCACGCACCGTCAAGCTGGGAACAGGAGCGCGACGAATACCTCAAGGCGGTGAAGGAGAAAACCCGTCTGGTGGAAAGATTCAAATCCCACAATGCGGTATTGCGCAACTCCCTCGCCTTCCTGCCCACCGCCGAAGATGACATCCAGGCCAAGTTCGGCGAACTTGCGGACGCCGACAAACTGCAGCTGCAAAACGTTGCCATCGACACCTACGATCTGTTGCTCAGCGCCATGGAGTTCGCTCATCTGACCACCCGTGAGCAAGCCGCCGAAGTGCTGCTAGGCCTGAACCGGCTGGACGTCAACAAGGAGCGCCTGCCGGAAGGTCTGCAAAAATCCGTCGATATCCTGAGCAGGCACATCGCGCTGATCTTGCGCGAACAACCCAGGGTCAATGACCTCTTGCAGGGAATCGAAGCCGTTCCCGTGGCCGGCCGGTTGGACACCATCACCAGCCTGCTGGACAAAGACCAGGAGAAAGCTGCCGCCAGGCATCAGCGCAACCATATTCTTCTGCTGGTTTTCGCCACGTTCCTGGTGTTGATCCTGATCGGGCTGGCCATCCGGTTGATGCGCAGCTTCGCCGAAACCAAACGCGCCAACAACGCCCTGCAAACCGCCAACGACGAGCTGGAGGTACGGGTCGAAGAGCGCACCCGCCAACTCAAGGACACCCAGAGCGAACTGATGGACACCGCTCGTCAGGCCGGCATGGCGGAAATCGCCACCAACGTGCTGCACAACGTTGGCAACGTGCTCAACAGTGTGAACATCTCCGCCGACCTGATCAGCCGTAAACTGCGCAGCAGCAAGGCCCTGGGGCTGGGCAAGGCGATGCAACTGATCAATGAACACCCCCACGACCTGGGGCACTTCCTTACCGAAGACGAAAAAGGCAAGCTGTTGCCCGGCTATCTGAACCAGTTGGTGGAGGCCATCGCGGTCGAACAGCAAGGCCTTACCGACGAGTTGGCCCAGTTGAGCAAGAGCGTGGATCACATCAAGGATATTGTCTCCACCCAGCAATCCTATGCCGGCGCCAACAGCCTGGTGGAGCCTTTGGTGGTCAGCGAACTGCTCGAAGACGCCCTGCGCATGAACTCCGGCGCCCTGACCCGACACCACGTGACGGTGCTCAAGGAATACGGCGACGTGCCGCGGATCCTGGGCGACAAACACCGCTTGCTGCTGATTCTGATCAACCTGATCAGCAACGCCAAATACGCCATGGCGGGGGTTTCCAACCACGCACGGAACATGACCCTCAAGGCCACGGTGATCAATGACGATACCCTGCAGATCAGTGTCAAGGATGAAGGCGAAGGCATCCCGGCGGAAAACATGACGCGTATCTTCGCCCATGGTTTTACCACCCGTAAGGAAGGCCACGGGTTCGGTTTGCACAGTTGCGCGCTCGCGGCCATTGAGATGAACGGCCACCTCACCGCTCACAGTGAGGGACCAGGCACAGGAGCAACGTTCGTGTTGCAACTGCCCTTGAAACTCGCAGAAGGTGAGCATGAATAATCTGAGCAACCGCCGCATCCTGTTGATCGACGATACACCGGCCATCCATGACGATTTCCGCAAAATCCTCACGCCGGAGGATCAGGTCAATGTCGATCTACTGGACATGGAAAACGCCTTGTTCGGCGACGCACCGAAACCGGCCGGCACCGTATTCGAACTCGACTCGGCCTACGGCGGCCAGGAAGGTCTGAACAAACTGCTGCAAGCGCTGGCAACGGAGCACCCTTATGCATTGGCCTTTGTCGACATGCGCATGCCCGAGGGCTGGGATGGCGCCAAAACCATCGAGGAACTCTGGAAGCACGACCCACTGTTGCAAGTGGTGGTCTGCACCGCCTACTCGGACTATTCCTGGGACGAACTGCTGGACCGCCTCAATGGCCATGACCGGTTGCTGATTCTGAAGAAACCCTTCGACAACATCGAAGTCCAGCAAATGGCCAACACCCTGACCACCAAGTGGGAAATGACTTCCCGCGCGCAATTGCAGATGAGCAAACTCGAGGAGCTGGTGGAGCAGCGGACCCAGGCGTTCAAACAGGCCAGTTCTTTGCTGCAGATGGAAATCGACGAACGCAAGATGCTGGAAAGCCAGTTGGTCCAGTCGGAAAAACTCGCCTCGCTGGGCCAGTTGGCCGCCGGGGTCGCTCACGAAATCAACAACCCGATCGGTTTCATTTCTTCCAATCTGGGGGCCCTGGATGGCTACTTTGGCAAACTCCAGGAGATGCTCCAGGCCTATGACAGTGCCGAGCAAGCCATTTCTTCGCCGGAACTGGTGGTGAATCTGAGAAAGCTGCGCGAGCAGGTGGAGCTGGACTTCCTCGTCGAGGACATTCCACTGCTGATCAAAGAGTCCAAGGACGGCATCAGCCGGGTCGGGCAGATCGTCAAGGACCTCAAGGACTTCTCCCGCGTCGACTCCAACCAGGAATGGCAGATGGCCAACTTGCAACAAGGCCTGGATTCGACGCTGAACATCGTCGCCAATGAAATCAAGTACAAGGCCGACGTGATCAAGCAATACAGCCCGTTGCCGGAAGTCGAATGCCTGCCGTCGCAGATCAACCAGGTGATCATGAACCTGATCGTCAACGCCGCCCAGGCCATCGGCCCCGAGCGTGGCACCATCACCTTGCGCAACGGCATTGAAGAAGACACCGTGTGGATCGAAGTCGCCGACAATGGCTCGGGCATGCCGCCTGAGACACTGCAAAAAATCTTCGACCCGTTCTTCACCACCAAACCTGTCGGCCAGGGCACGGGACTGGGACTTTCACTGTCCTACGGCATCGTGAAAAAACACAACGGCGAGATCACAGTGCGCAGCGAGGTCGGGGTGGGAACTACCTTCCGCGTGGAGTTGCCGGTGCGGCAGATGAAACAGGCGAGCTGAGATCGCGCTGTGTGGGAGCAAGGCTTGCCCGCGATGGAGGCGATGCGGTCTTCAGAAACCGAGGCGCCTGTTTAGCGAGCAGGGGTTGCCCCCACCCCAGCGAGCATAAATCCCCTCGCCACAGTTGCCCGCCCTTTCACTGCCAGCGCAGAATGCCTGCACCGCCCCACCCCATCGCTCACCCGAAGGAAACCGCATGAGCCTGTCTTTACTGAGCCGTTACGCCTTCTTTGCCGGCTGCGTAGTTTTTACCCTCGCCAGCCTGCCGTTTCTGCAACACGACTGGCTCTGGCCGATCACGCTGGTCACGGGGCTGTTAAGTCTGCTGGGACTGTTCGACCTGCTGCAGAACCGCCATGCCGTGCGTCGCAACTACCCGATCCTGGGTAATATCCGCTATCTGGTCGAAGGCATCCGCCCGGAAATTCGTCAGTACCTGCTCGAATCCGACAGCGACGCCCTGCCCTTCTCGCGCGCACAGCGTTCCCTGGTGTACTCCCGGGCCAAGAACGAAAGCGCCGACAAACCGTTCGGCACCCTGATCGATGTTTATCAGACCGGTTTCGAATTCATCGGCCATTCCATGCGCCCGGCTCCGTTAAGCGACCCCAGCGGTTTTCGCGTGACGGTCGGCGGACCGCAATGCACCCAACCGTATTCAGCGTCGGTGTTCAACATCTCCGCCATGAGCTTCGGTTCCCTGAGCGCCAACGCCATTCGGGCGTTGAACCAGGGCGCCAAGCTCGGCAATTTCGCCCACGACACGGGCGAAGGCAGCATCAGCCCTTATCACCGCGAACACGGCGGCGACCTGACCTGGGAACTGGGCAGCGGCTATTTCGGCTGTCGCACCCGTGAAGGTCGCTTCGACCCGGAGCGCTTCGCCGCCCAAGCGCAGAACCCGCAGGTGCGGATGATTGAAATCAAGATGAGCCAGGGCGCCAAACCAGGCCATGGCGGAATTCTGCCCAAGCACAAGGTCACCCGGGAAATCGCCGAAACCCGTGGCATCCTCATGGGCGAGGACTGCGTTTCACCGTCACGCCACAGTGCTTTCTCCACACCGATCGAACTGATGCAGTTCGTCCAGCAATTGCGCGAACTGTCCGGTGGCAAACCAGTGGGTTTCAAGTTCTGCCTGGGCCACCCCTGGGAGTTCATGGGCATCGCCAAGGCCATGCTGGAAACCGGCATCCTGCCCGACTTCATCGTGGTGGACGGCAAGGAAGGTGGCACGGGTGCAGCGCCAGTGGAATTCACCGACCACATTGGCGTGCCGTTGCGCGAGGGCCTGCTGTTTGTCCACAACACCTTGGTGGGCCTGAACCTGCGGGACAAAATCAAGCTCGGCGCCAGCGGCAAGATCGTCAGCGCCTTCGACATCGCCAGCGTCCTGGCCATCGGTGCCGACTGGGCCAACGCCGCGCGGGGCTTCATGTTCGCCATCGGCTGCATCCAGTCCCAAAGCTGTCATACCAACAAATGCCCTACCGGCGTCGCCACCCAGGACACCCTGCGCCAGCGCGCCCTGGTTGTGCCGGACAAGGCCCAGCGGGTCTACAACTTCCACCGCAACACCCTCAAGGCCCTGGCCGAAATGCTCGCCGCCGCCGGCCTCGAGCATCCTTCACAACTGCAACCCAAACATCTGGTACGGCGCATGTCCGCCACTGAAATCAAGCTATTTTCCCAGTTGCATGTGTTCTTGAAACCGGGGGAATTGCTGACGGGTGAGGTCAATGGGGAGTTTTATTCGCGGATGTGGCAGATGGCGCGGGCGGACAGTTTTGAGCCGCAGGATGTGGCGGCGGCGTAGCGGTCAATCACCGGGTTGCCCGCCTTAGTTGAGTGGGCGTCGCTTTGAGGGTAAATAGAGAAGCAGCCATCTCCCCGTCAATAAGGGTTAGGGTTGGTTCCCAGTCTTTTGCTGATAGCACCCTGGCGCCCGACAAAGATTTGATCGATATCCACCAGACCCTGCGCCCGTTGCATTTCAACACATCCGGATCATTGAAAAAGACCCACTTCAAACTTTCGGGAATCAGGGCATAACCGTTGCGATCTGAGATTTTCAGAAAAGCGTCAGGAGTGAGGCGAATGTAAAATCTCGGTTGGATACCTGTCTCGTTGTAATAACTGAACGGTAGATACCAGTCCAACGAGTCAAGCACGATTTCATCGCCCGGCCTAAGCGCTTGTTTGATTTCGGCAGCCAGCTCATCAAGTTGGTAACGCTTACGGAAATCGATTCCATCCGTTTGCCGATAGACCGACTGCAACCCTTGTATTTCTACCACGACCACAATCACCAGGGCTAAGACCAGAGCGCCAGGTCGTTGCCCTAATGTATCCAGAACAACAGCAACGACCAGAGGCAAACCGACTGCTGCAAATACTAGGTAGCGGGGAACAAATACCGGGATTAGCAACGCCACCAGAGCAAGAACGATTGTCGGGATAAAAAAATAGCCGATCAATAAACCATTGGAACGATGCAGGGCCCTGTCTTTCCAAATCAGTATTGCTGCGCAGGCGATAACAAATACCAAGGGCACCGCCCGCAGAAGCAACGATTGCGCGCCCCAGACATTCATCACACTGAACTGCCATACAAGACTCAACACTGCCTGTCCTGTGACAGGTGGTATCCATCCAAGACCCGGCCGGTCTACCAAATGCTCAATAAAATTAGGCAACCAAGGCAAGAACAACACCAAAATCGCACCATTGGCCAGAATCCAGGCGCGCACGGATAGCACGGTACGAGAACCACCTGGAGCCCCCCACCACCAATAAAACCAATGAACAAGCACACACAGCGCCGCGAAATAGTGGGTATAAAAAGCTGCTGTCATGAGCAGCACATAAATAGCTGGGAAACGTTTTTTTTCAGGTGTTTTAACCCAGCACACCAATGCCACGGTTGCGCCCATCAGCCAGAGTCCGAGCAGGGTGTACATCCGTGCTTCCTGACTGTATCGAATCGAGATCGGCAGCAATGCCAATAACAATGCAGCGATCCAGGTAGCCCTTCGCGTAGCAACCAGACTCATCAGTTTTATGCCCAGCAAGACTGTACCAACGTCTGCTAGCGCACTGAGTGACCTCACGGCCAGGACTCCGTCGCCGAACAAAACCATCCAGTAATGCAGCGCGAGATAATAAAGTGGTGGGTGAACGTCGCGTGCCGTAAGCGACCAGATCTGCCAAAACTCGTGCCGGGCAAGCAGCACGCTGAAAGCCTCGTCATACCAGATAGCAGGTACTGTGATTCCGTGAAATCTCACGACTATCGCCAGGACTGTTACCGCGGCCAGAGCTGAGAGATCAGCAAATCGGTTTGGAGATTTGCCTGAGTAAGTACGAAGAGACGTCATGACTCATGACGTCCTTGAGATAGGGATTTGCATTTATCGCAGCGGCACCCATCGCTCCCGGCATCATGGTTAATCCCCGAGCCCTGAATCATCTCCTTGATGACATACCGGGGCCGGTGTTTGGTCTCCAGATAGATCCGCCCGATGTATTCACCCAGCACACCAATGCCGACCAGTTGCACACCACCCAGAAACAGAATCGCAGTCATCAGAGAGGGGTAGCCGGGCAGGTCGTTTCCAAAAAACAGCTTGTCCAGCACCATGTACGCGGCATACACCAGCGAGAGCAACGAGATACAACCGCCAACGTAAGTCCACAACCGCAACGGTACGGTGCTGAACGACGTGATGCCTTCAATGGCCAGGTTCCACAACTTCCAGCCATTGAACTTGCTCTTGCCGGCGGCGCGGCCGGCGCGGTCATATTCGATGACAACGGTATTGAAGCCGGCCCACGACAACACGCCTTTCATGAACAGCTGGTATTCGGGAAGGGTCTTGATCACCTCCACCACCTTGCGATCCATCAGGCGGAAATCCCCCACATTCTGTTCAATATGGGGGGAGGCAATGCGATTGAGCACTCGATAGAACAGCGCCGCGCCCCCGCGTTTGAGGTAGGTGTCGGATGAGCGATCGCGACGCTTGGCCAGTACCACTTCGGCCCCCTTCTGCCATTGAGCAATCAGCCGCGGAATGACATCGATGGGGTCTTGCAGGTCCACGTCCATCGGAATCATCACGTCACCGCTGGCGCGCTCAAGGCCGGCAAACAACGCTGGCTCCTTGCCAAAATTACGAGAGAAATTGATCAATAGCACCCGGCTGTCGGCCAACGCGATGTCACGAGCCAACGGGCCGGTCTGGTCAGTACTGCCGTCATTGATGAACACGATCTCGACGTTGTAGTCACTCAACGCCGGATGTCGGCGGACACTTTGGTAAAACAGCCCGATGGCTTGTTCTTCGTTGAACACCGGAACAATCAGAGAAACCTTCACGTGTGCTGCCCGCGAAACACCAGGAACCGGGACAAAGGAAAACCCACCACCAGGCTTATCAGCGAAAAAGCCGTCACGGTCAGTAAGCCGTGTAAGTGCCAGCGATCCCCGAAGTAACCCACGGTATAACTGAGCCCGCCCATTACGCAGAGGAAAAGCACGTAGCCGGTTGCCGATATTCTGGCCTCGAAGGTATAGAGCGCATTGATATAAGAGGAGAATAAGGCCGCCACGCAAAAAGCAGCGAAGTTACTCAGCGCCTGATCAAGGCCAGCCGCCACCCGCAGCACGAAAAATATCTGCCAATGGATCAGCGTATTCGCCAGTCCAATCAGTGAGTAGCTGAAAAACCCTTTCCATATCGCTTTCATAAACGCTCCCGACCATGTCGGTGCTTCGGGCGATACTTAATCTAGGGACCTGTGGGTGTGCGGTCTACTGTAAGAACTAACAGGTACCCGATGTTCGACTAGCTGTGGCGAGGGTTTGTAGTCCGCGTCTATCAATCATAAAAAAGCCCCGATCATCCGACCGGGGCTTTGTTTTACAACACCATTAACTTACGAAACCGAACGCACCGAACCCTGCACATCACCCGTCGGCTGCAACTTGAAGGTATAAAACAACACCGTCAGCAGCACCAGGAACGCCGGGCCCACGTAGAGGGCCACGCGGGTATCGGGGAAGTAGGCCATCAGGCCCACCACCAGCACCAGGAACGCCAGCGCCAAATACGAACTGACCGGGTACAGCCACATGCGGTATTTCAGGGCCGCACGTTCCGAAGCGCTCAGGCTTTTACGGAATTTTAGCTGGGCCAGCAGGATCATCACCCAGGTCCAGATCGCGCCGAAGGTGGCGATGGAGGTCACCCAGACAAAGACTTTTTCCGGCACCAGGTAGTTGAGCAGCACGCCCAGCAGCAGCGCGGCGATGGACAGCAGCAACGCGCGGCGCGGCACGCCGTTGGCCGAGGTGGTGGCGAAACCAGCCGGGGCCTGGCCGTTCTGCGCCAGGCTGTAGAGCATCCGCCCGGTGCTGAAGATCCCGCCGTTGCAGGACGACAGCGCCGCAGTGATCACCACGAAGTTGATGATGCCGGCGGCGGTCTTGATACCCAGGCGCTCGAAGGTCATCACGAACGGGCTGCCCTGGGTGCCGATTTCGTTCCAGGGGTAGATCGACAGGATCACGAACAGCGCGCCGACGTAGAACAGCAGGATCCGCCAGAACACCGAACCGATGGCGTTAGGGATGGTTTTCTGCGGGTTCTTCGCCTCACCGGCGGTCAGGCCGATCATTTCCACACCCAGGTACGCGAACATCACCATTTGCAGGGACATCAACACACCCTGCACGCCGTTGGGCAGGAAACCGCCGTGCGTCCAGAGATTGGAAATACCCAGGGCCACGCCGTCGTTGCCGAACCCGAAGGCGATGATGCCCACGCCGCCGATGACCATGGCGATGATGGTGACGATCTTGATCAAGGCGAACCAGAACTCGAATTCGCCGAAGGCCTTGACCGCGATCAGATTGATCGAGCCCATGCTGATCAGTGCCGCCAGGGCCCAGATCCAGCGGGGCACGTCGGGGAACCAGATGCCCATGTACACCGCCACCGCGGTGATTTCCGCCACGCAGGTAACCAGCCACAGGAACCAGTAGTTCCAGCCGGTCAGGAATCCCGCCAGCGGCCCGAGGTAGTCCTGGGCATAACGACTGAACGAGCCGGCCACCGGGTTGTGCACGGCCATCTCACCGAGCGCACGCATGATCACCAGGATCGCCAGGCCGCCAATGATGTAGGACAGCATGATCGCCGGACCGGCCATTTCGATGGCCTTGGCCGAGCCGAGGAACAGCCCGACACCGATGCAAGCGCCGAGCGCCATCAGGCGGATATGCCGCTCGCCGAGTTCACGTTTGAGCGGACCACCCTGAGCGGTCTCGCCATGGGGCAGATGATTGCCGACAGGCATAGGGATACAACCTCGTTTTGTTATTGGATTGACCACCGAGTCTCCAAAGCCGCAAGCCGATAAGCCTGCCACCTTGCCGAAACCGGGTCTGTTTTGTGGACAGACCGTCCTGTAGAACAAACGCCGCAGGATCAGCGGGCCGTGCAGTATAAAAAGCCAGAGGCAGAGAGTTTCACTGTAAAACCAGGGAAAATCAGGGATAAACCTCATCCCTATACCCATCTATGGAGACGTATTGCCTGGGATTACAGCCAATTCGTAAAACGGCGCCGAGTATTGCACAGCGATGGTGCAGCGTCATGCCCGGGGACATGCCGATGGCTCTAGCGCAGGGTTCTTGGGCTGAACAGCCCCTGTGGCGAGGGAGCTTGCTCCCGCTGGGTGGCGCAGCCGCCCCCGGCTTTTTCAACCTGGGAATACTGCTCAGCCATGCATCAGTTGCGTCTGCTGCGCAGCCGAGCGGGAGCAAGCTCCCTCGCCACAAGAGCAACCAATGCAACTAGAGCGACTAGAGCCATTTCGCGTCCCAGAGCGGGTAATCACCAATGCGATCCACCAGCCCTGCGCGAAGCGGATTGGCGATGATGTACCGAGCGAAGGGCCGCAGCTCCTGGTTGTCGCGGATCGCACGATCATGGAAACCGCTTTGCCAAAAGGCACCTTTTCTATTCATTGCTCGATTGATCGCCAGGGTGCTGCGAGATTTTACGGCTTGCATGACCTGAGTGAGTTGGGCTTCCTCCAGTTGCACCAGCCAATGCAGATGGTCCGGCATGACAACCCAGGCCAGCGAATTAACCTGTCCTCGTTCATGAGCCCGGCGCAGTTCTGCAACCAGCAAGCGTCCCAATCGCCAGTCCTTGAAGAGCGGCACGCGTTGGTGAACGACCGTAGTGACGAGGTAGCCTCGCCCCCGTTCCGAAGAGCGTCCGCGACGCAATTGATGAGAGTTTGGGCGTGGTGGATACATTCCTTGGCTTCCTGTCGTTGGGGTATCAACTTACGGTAGCCCCGCCCGGTCTGACCCGAGACTTTGATGTTTGAACGACGTTTCCGATAGCAACGTAGTACCCGTGGCGAGGGAGCTTGCTCCCGCTGGGTGGCGCAGCCGCCCCCGGCTTTTTCAACCTTGGAATACTGCTCAGCCATGCATCAGTTGCGTCTGCTGCGCAGCCGAGCGGGAGCAAGCTCCCTCGCCACAAAAGCCCATCAGCCATAGAGAACAACAACCGTCTTATACATACGGTGTCCACAATTTCCCCGCCGCCCGCGCCGCCACCGTCTAAGCTTCAAACAAGTCCCGATCAATGCGTGAATGGATCAGTCGACTATGGGCGCGTTATGGCAAACCGATTCGAGTAAACCTGTGGGCCCGACTGAACGTATGGAAGAAGCACCTTTACCCCAAAAAAAACGCCGCGCAGGGCATGGCTGGCGAGCGTTCTGGTTGTTGCTGTTGATTATCGTGGTGGTGGTCGGCCTGGCGGTGGCCAAGGAAATGCGCACGTCCAGGTTTCAAGCCCAGGAGCTAAGCCGGTACGCCGCGTCTTTGACCTATTCGGTGCAACCGGGGCCCAGCGACGCCATCGTCTACCCTGGCGCAGGTCCGTTCGACCGGCGGTTGGGTTACAGCTCGCTGGATGAATTCCTGCCGCGGTTGCTCAAGCGCGATTATGTGATCCAGGCCCAGGCACGTTTCTCCCCGGCCTTGATGAACTACGTCGATAAGGGCCTGTTTGCCCCTTATGCGGAAAAGATCCAGGCCGGCCTGACGATCACCGATTGCCGCGTCGCGCCGCTGTACCAGTTCAAGTACCCGCAGCAACTGTACGCCAGCTTCGAGGCAATCCCCCCTGTGGTGGTGCAAAGCCTGTTGTTCATCGAGAACCGCTTTTTGCTCGACCCCAAGCACCCCCAGGCCAACCCGGCGGTGGACTGGCCGCGCTTCGGCATGGCGGCGTGGTCGCAAGTGGCCAAGCTCCTGAGTCTGCCGGGGCAGTCCGCCGGGGGCAGTACACTGGCGACGCAGCTGGAAAAGTATCGCCACTCCGCCGACGGCCTTACCGGGTCGGGGGCGGAGAAAATCCGCCAGATGATTTCCGCCAGTGTGCGGGCCTATCAGGCAGGCCCACAGACCCTTGAGGCCCGGCAGAAAATCATCCGTGATTACCTCAACAGCGTGCCGCTCTCCGCCGTGCCGGGGCATGGCGAAGTCCACGGCATGGCCGAAGGTTTGCGGGTCTGGTACGGCGCCGATTTCAAGCGTGCCAACGAACGCTTGTCCAGCACCGCGACAGACCCCGCCAGCCTCGCGGAAAAAGGCCTGGCCCTGCGGGAAATGCTGTCGTTGATGATCGCCCAGCGCCGCCCCTCCTATTACCTGTCCAAAGGCCGGGACGAACTGGCGCGCCTGACCGACAGCCACGTCCGGCTGCTGGCCCAGAACGGCGTGATCGACACCTCCTTGGCCGAAGCGACCCTGGCAAGCAAGGTCAGTTATCGCGACTGGGTGCAGCAACCCACCATTCAGCCCAACGAAATCAACAAGGGCATCAGCGCCGCCCGCAGTCGTCTGGCCACGTTGCTCAACCGCTCGTTCTACGACCTCGATCGCCTGGACCTCTCCGCCACCAGCACCTTGCAAAACGACTTGCAGACCCAGGCCACCGATTACCTCAAGCGCTTGGCAGACCCGGCGTTCGCTGCCGAAATCGGCCTGATGGGCGAACGTCTTCTGACGCCAACCAGCACCGCCCAGGTGCGCTACAGCTTCACCCTGCTGGAGCTGACCCCGGACGGCTCGCGCGTGCGCGTGCAAACCGACAGCACCGACCAACCCTTTGATATCAACGAAGGCAGCAAACTGGAACTGGGCTCCACCGCCAAGTTACGGGTGCTCACCACCTACCTGCAGATCATCGCCGAACTGCACGAACGTTATGCCCACGAAACCCCGGCAACATTGAAAAAAGCCGAGATCGCCGACCAGGACCGCCTCTCCCGCTGGGCCGTCGACTACCTGATCCAGCACAGCGATCGCAACCTGCCGACGATGCTGGAGGCGGCGCTGGATCGTACCTATTCAGCCAGCCCCGGCGAGGCGTTTTTCACCGGCGGCGGGCTGCACACCTTCAATAATTTCCGTAAGGAAGATAACGGCCGTAATCCCACCTTGCGCGACGCCCTGCGCGAGTCGATCAACCTGCCATTCATTCGCCTGATGCGTGACCTGGTGCGCTACGCCACGTACGCGGGTCCCGACAGCAGTTCGGAGCTGCTCAAGGACGACAAGAATCCGCGCCGCCAGGAGTACCTGGCCCAGTTCGCCGACCGCGAAGGCACCACCTTCCTGCTCAAGTTCTGGAAGAAGTATCAGAAAAAGGACACGGGCCAGCGTCTCGAAACCTTCCTCGACGGCATGCGCCCCACGGCGATCCGCCTGGCCGCCGTGCACCGCTATTTCTTTCCCGGCGACAGCCAGGAAAGCTTCAACCACTTTGTGCGTTCGCACCTCAAGTCGGCCAAGAGCGCCGAAAAGCTCACCGACGAACGCCTGGAACGGCTCTACAGCAGCTACGGCCCGGGCAACTATGACCTGCCCGACCAGGGCTTTATCGCCAAAGTCCATCCGCTGGACCTGTGGCTGGTGGGTTATCTGCTGAACAATCCTGATGCCAAGTTCAGCCAGATCGTCAAAGCCAGCCGGTTCGAACGCCAAGAGGTCTACAGCTGGCTATTCAAAAGCCGGCACAAGAGCGCCCGCGACAGTCGTATCCGCACCATGCTGGAAGTCGAGGCCTTCCTTGACATCCACCAACGCTGGCAGAAAGTCGGCTACCCGTTCGACCATCTGGTGCCGTCGCTGGCCACCGCCATCGGCAGCTCCGGCGACCGCCCCGCCGCGCTGGCGGAGCTGGTGGGCACCATCCTCAACGACGGCATCCGGCTACCGGCGCTGCGCGTCGACAGCCTCGACTTCGCCGTCAATACCCCTTATGAGACACGGCTGATCAGCGATCCGGATAACGGCAAACGGGTGATGCCGGTGGAAGTGGCCCGGGCGTTGCGCGGTGCGTTGTCCCAGGTGGTCGATGCCGGCACCGCGAAACGGGTGGCCGGCAGTTTCACCCTGGCCGATGGCACGCCGTTATCGATGGGTGGCAAGACCGGCACCGGCGACAACCGCATCGAAGCCGTTGGCGCCGGCGGGCGGGTCATCAGTTCCAAGTCGATCAACCGCACCGCGACCTTTGTGTTCTACATCGGCGACAGCCATTTCGGCACCCTCACCGCCTACGTACCGGGGGCTTCGGCGCAGAATTTCAAGTTCACCTCGGCCTTGCCGGTGCAGGTGCTCAAGGGTATGGCGCCGTTCCTCTCGCCGTACTTGCAACCGGGTAGCCATACCCAGTGCCAGCCGTTGGTGGCGCGCCATTGACTCAATCCAACCCCTTAGGAGCGATGGTGGACCGCTAGACCTCCGAATCCCAGATCACCGTCACATTGCCGATGTAGCTCTTGGCATCGCCGGCCAGCATTTCCTCGACCTGGTTGCGGGCGACTTCGAAATGCATCGTTCCCGACCGACGCTCGATGTAATGCCCCGGCTGGAACAACTCGGTGCCGCTTCCATCGAGATAGAGCCGACGGCGGTTGACCGGTTGGCCACCAGCGTCGGTCAGGCCATTGGGCAGAGTCACGCTGATATTCACCGGTACCATCTGGCCGGAGCTGGGTGCCCAGAGCAGGCAGGTGTTATCACTCGAACCGGCGAACTGGCATTGCAGGCCCATCTTGAAACGCGATGAGGCTGAGATGTGGAAGGTCTGGTCACGAAACAACCGCGTCGGTTTTTGCCCCTGGCTCAACCAGGCCTGCCAACCGCCCTGAGGTTCGAGCACGACCTTGTTGCCGCCAGGCGGTACTTCGACCTTGAGCGTGTGTTGGACTTCGAGATTGAAATTGAGCGCAATCACCGAATCGTTTGGGATCATCACGTCACCCATGTCGAAGTCCTGGCCCGGCCCGACGCTGTAGCTCAACGTTCCGGTGTAATGACCGGCCGACATCTTCAAGGGGTTGGGGGTGCGCAGTTCGTAGGCAAAATCCAGATAGGTGTAGCGCATATCAGGCACCAGGTATTTGGCCTGTTTGGCACAGACGCCTTCTTGCGGCGTTTTCCAAAAAAATGCGTACGTGAGCGTGTTGTAGGTCGCAACACCACTGTAGCGGCACGGCGAAGGCGCATACACCCAACTGCCGCCCCATAGCCTGTAATGGGCCGTCTTGAGATCCTCACCCCCTCCCACCAGCTCGACAGGACTCACGCTGAGGCGATATTGCGAACCGATACCGGATACGCGCACTTCAACCTCTTCACTTTCGCCGGTGCTTGAATTGAAGACGGTTGCCGGACGCCAGTTGGCGGGCACCTTGAACATGGCGCCTTGCCGATTACTGGGGTGGTTGGCCTGAATAGGCGCGGACGAATCAAAGGTAATGGGCATCCGAATACTGAACATGCCCGTGATTTCACATTCCCTGGGGTGCTGGGAACAATACCCACTCACCGGTGTGGTATTGGTGAACTTGTTCTCCATGGGCTTCGCCGGATCAGGCCGGAAACGCGCACTGATCTCCTGGGTCAATGCATTGGCCGTCGGCATGCCTATACACAACAAGACAAAAGCCGTGGCAACGCGGCACAGCGAAACACCGCGCCCGAAGATGTTTGAACGACTCATTTCGATCCACTCCAATAAACCGCAATTGCCCTACGGCGCAATGGCATCGAACACCATGTGCACGGTGCCGAAATAATCCCCAGGCGCATACTCCTCCTCGGTCTTGACGGCGATGATTTCCAGCCCCACACGCCGACCGGGCCGGGCCTCGGCGGCCGAGACCACCTGGGCCGAATCCAGGGTCAGTTGGACGTTGTTGAACGTCACCTGCAGGTCGATGCGCTCACGGCCATTGGACAGGTAAGCCTCTTGCCCCAGACGGGCGCCAATGGCCCCGTTGATGTTCTTCACTTCGTAATTGGCCCGTAGCGGCAAGAGCCCGGAGGTCAGGGTGCTGAACAGCATCGGCTGTTCACGCTCGACCAGTTGCGGGTCGACCGGCAGCACGTGGAAGTCGATCGTCGGGATAGTGACGAAGAGTTCGAACGTTTCCCGCTCCAGCGCTGCCCACGCGGGCAAACCCGGCAGCGTCAAGGCGGTGAACAGGAGGGTACGTAACAGCATCTTGAACATGATGATTACCTGTGGCGTCAACGGCAGTTCAGTGACGGCATACCGTCAGCCTTTGATCTCGATGGCTTTTTCCTCGCGACCTTCGATCAGACTGAAGCGGTACTCACGCCCAGGCTCCTTGTCGAACGAAAAAGTGCGACCGGCCATGACGTGGTGCTTGGTGGTCGGCCGGCAATCGTTGTCTTTTTGCGCAGCGCAATCCTTGAACTCATCGATCACCACCACGCTGTTGCCGTTGTTGCGCACCAGGTAGCGATCGGCACTGTCATCCATGGCCGTCTCGAAACGGGTCTCCTTGGGCCTGACAAAAAACACCGTGCCGAAGCCGGCCAGCACTTTCACCCCGGCGGCGATCCGTTCCTTCTTGTATTGCTCGCGTTCCTCGGCGCTGACGGCGAACTCGTCCTCGGCCTCCGGCACCACCGGGACGAAGCGAACCCGGAAGTATCGCTCCTTGCTGCGGTCGCCCATGAACAGCAGACGCGTGCCTTGCATGCCGTTGGCCGGCACGATCAGGCGTGCCGGGCTGGCCATCAGACCATTTCTGGCGAGTACGCCGTCCTGATCCTGCAGCGGCACCTCCAGGTAGCTGCCGTCGTCGCTGTAAAGAATCTCGAGGATGTCGACCTTGACGAATGCGGTGGACGTTCCGCCGTTGAAGATCCGTTTCATGTAGGTGCTCTTGTCGCCTTCGAGATAGTCGTAGACCACCCCAACATTAATCTGCGGCCCGGCCTGGGCCATCAGCGAAAACAGCGACAAACCACACAGAATCAATAAGCGTTTCATTACCAAAACCTCATGAATGGAAGGCGGCCGATGGCGACCGTTTCACGGAACACTGCTTGCAATGTTGAAGGGCGCACCACGCTGGCCGGCGCGCCAGGATCAAGTTCAACCCGCCGTCTCGATCGGGTTGTTGCTGTCGGCCAGGGTGTCTGGCGTGCAGCGCAAATCACCGATCATCAACACATCGCCCTCGCTGTTGGCGTTATCCGGGTCGAGGCGGAACTGGCAAAGCAAGTCATTGCCATAGCGCACTTCAAGCGTCGGGGAGCTGGCGTTCATCTCCATGGAGAAGAAACCGTCCACCTCGCTGACTCCACGGCTGGCGTGGTTGATCACGTGATGGCCCTTGAGCGGCTGGCCCTGCGCGTCCAGCAGACGACCGAGCACGGTCACGCTTCTCATCACGCTGACTTTGCGGTAGTCCACGCCCCCTTTGTTCAAGTGATAGCGGCTGCGTGAAGGCTCTATGTTGGCCGCCGGTGGATGCACGCCGTCGAAGTCGAAGGTCAACAGGCTGTTCTGATAGGCGGTGATGGGCACGAAGTTGCGGCCGGGACGCAAGGTGGTGGTGCCACCCGTCAGGTCGTCGGCGAGCAGGACGATGTCGTCCAGGTCGGTTTCCACATCCACGATCATGCCCGCGCCGCCACTCTGGGGCAGGCCGGTGAAGGCGACTTTCTGGCCACCCACGGCCACCGTGCTGCTGAGGTTCAAGCCACCGGTGAGGTTGTCGTTGTAGGAAGAGCGCTGGATGAAACCGTCGCCGTACACCGTATCGGTGTCGAAACTGGCGAGGCCGGACAGACCCACGCCATAGGTATCGGCCAGTACCGTGGCGGACACGCTTTGCAGCACGTGATCCTGCAGGTCCCGGCGATAGCTCAGCGACCCATTGTTGTCCCGCGTTCCGTCACGGGAGGTGCGGGTGCCGATACTGCCTGACCAATACTCGCCCGGCCCGCCCAAGGCCACGCTGACGCTCAGGTCCACGCCGCGATTTCGTCGATCGGCGGTACTGGAGGTGCCCGGACGGTCGAACACCGACCACCGCCAGTTGGCATCGCTACCACCAAGCTTGCCACGCTGGGACCATCCCAGGTCCACACCGGCGCCCTCGACATTGCCTTCGCTGTAGAACAGCCGCCCGTTGATCGACGACTTGTTGCTCAGTCGATGGGAGACCGACAGCGACGAATTGCTGGTCTGGCCGACGAACACGTCGCGCTGGCGGATACGGGTGCCGTCAGGCAGGGTTTCGTAGGTGTTGCGCGTGTCCAGCCAACTGCGATTATGGCTGGCCACCACACTGCCCAGACCGTAGCTGTACAGCGCCTGCAGGTCCATGCCGGTGCCGTACTGCTCGGTCTGGTAAACGTTGGCAAAGAGGCTGGTGTTGGCGGGCAGCGTCCAGTCCACCGAGGTGCCGTACTGCAGCTTGTCCTGCACCTGGCGCGTGGAAAGCCCCAACACCACTCGCGGGTGCAGCAAGTAATTGAGACCGACCCCGGCAGTCGTGAAGCCCGAGGGTTGATCATCCCAATTGCTCAGCAGTTTGGTTTCGCGGCCGGCAAACAGGTTGTAGCGCCAGCGATCATCGGCACTGCGCCAGTTGTTGGGCTTGTAGACCAGCTCCTGGGACGTGGCGGTGGTCTGCCCGTCTTCGATCAGCCGCACTTCCACTTCATAGATGCCGCCGGGCAATGGCCGGGTATCCAGGCTCTGCAAGCCGGCGCTGACGGCCTGGGTATTGAGCAACAGGCCGTTGCGGTAGATCTCCACCGCCGCCTGACGACTGGCGGTGACATAAATGGGGTACACGCTGGGCTTGGGATTATTGATCACCAGGCTGTCGGAACTGCCGTACATGACCCCCAGCGCGGTATCCGGGTTAGCCCCGAACGAACGGATCTGACGGTTCAAACCATCGGAGCCCGGCATGAAATAACCCAGGCGCAAAAAACTGTCTTGCATCTCGCGCTGGGTGTGCAGCTCATGAACGGCGTGGTAGAGCTTATCGTCCGGCCCGCCCAGGCGCGAAAGCTGCAGATCGAACGACTGGGTCCAGTTACCCACGCTGGAACTGGCATTGAGGCCATAACGCCCGCCCGTATCCTGCTCCTGACCACCGTTGAGATTGAGTTGGTTATTGACGATCAAGCCCAGACTGCCCCCCTGTGGCTGATCGTAATAACGTTTCTCCACGCTGCCGCGCTCCACTTTTTCAGTGAGGATCGACACCAGTGAATGTTCAAGGCTGTAATGCACCGCCAGCAGCCCCGCCGTGCATTTGGCTTCGCAGGCACCCAAGGCGCGCCCCTGTTTGAGCAGTTGCTCCCATTGCCCGCGCTCGACGGGCGGGATCGGGCTGTCCTGGGTGTCGGTGAATTCAAGCAAGGTAATACGATCATCGCGTGTCAACACCACCATGGCTTCGCCGAGGTACTGTTGATCGAGTTCCATACGAACCGCCAGAGGCACATCGAAAAAGTGGGCTTCAAACTCCTCCGGCAGCCCCTTGGCCTGGGACAACAGACTTCTGGGCGTCGTACCCGGGGCGGTCGGCGCAGCCAATGCACTGGCGCACAACAACAGCGCCAGCGCACCCACGATGGGTGTCATCGCAAACATCAATGGATTCTCATATCAGCAAACTATCGGGACGTTCCAGATACAGGCCGGCCGGGCGGCCGACCTGCGTTCATGCCCGCAGGACGAGAAAAGCCTCATCGGGCAGTGAAGGGGTTACGGGCGAGGCACCGCGTCGAAGATCACGGTGAAGTCGGCGGTGTATTGACCGACCTGGCTCTCCAGAGGCACGGTCGAGGCCATGATGAGCATGTCGGCCTGGGTACCTGGAGTGGATGCCGCGTCAGTCACCACTTCCTGAGGAAACTCGGTCAGGGTGACATTGTTGAACCGGGTCAGCAGCGGAATGGCGTCCGTACCATTGGTCAGCGAAGCCTGGCCGCCCAGGATATAGGCATGCACCGAACCGTCGGTGTTCTTCACGTCGAAGGTCTGACGCAAAGGGCTCAAGGAGTTGGTTACCGGATTGTAGTGCATGACTTCATCCTTACCGAAGTCAGGGTTGCGTGGCAGTACATGGAACTGCTTGGTGGGAATCGTCGCGGTGATATGAATAGAAGAGCGGGCATCGTCCAGAGCGAAGACCAGCGAGGAACTCAGGGCTGCGGCGATCAGAGCAGTACCGGATACGATTTGTTTGAGCATGTTTGACACCTGTTCATAGCATAAAGAGAAGGCTTGAAGTTGCAGACCCACTACAGCCTGGCCTGACATCAACGCCGGAGCATGATCCACTCTCTTTAATTAAAAATAAGCAGGCCTATTCCCAAAGGCACGTAGCCAAACCGCCATGCGCAATAACGAAAAATACGCTGTTTTATATAAAACCGAAGTTTGGATGTAAGAAACAACCCACACCTGCAAGCCACACCCTGGATTTAACACTGCGAATGCAGACAGTGGCCTACTTTGCCGCCCGTACAGGCAAGGGATTCGGGTAAGGTCTTATCTTTTTCAAACAATTGGAACCCAACTTCGATATATCTTAGTTCCAAGATATATCGAGGGTCAAAGATATATCTACGGATAAAGATATATCTCAGTTCTATCTTATGCAGAACGGAGAGCAGGCATATGACAGTCCCCCCTTCCCATCCCAGCCGAAAACACGATGAACACGATGGTTTCGAACGTCGACCCGCAGGCCGTGAGCGTGGTAGCCGGGGCCCCCGGGTCTTCGCCTCCGGTGACCTGAAATTGCTGTTGCTCGCGCTGATTGGCGAGCAGCCCTGCCACGGCTACGACTTGATCCGCCGGATCGAAAACATGTTCGACGGCGCCTATAGCCCCAGCCCCGGCGTGATTTATCCGACGCTGACCTTCCTGGAAATGGGCGTTTTGATCGCCGGCAACGCCGAAGGTGGAAAAAAACGCTACAGCGTGACCGACGCCGGACGTCTATTCCTTGAAGACCAGGCCCCGGCGTTGAATGAGGTACGCATGCGCATTGAAGCGAGCAAGCGCTCCCTGCGCGGCCAAGACCGCCCCCCGGAAATCCACGAAGCGGTGTATAACCTGCGCAATGCGCTGCACAAACACCATGGCCGGTGGAGCCCGGAAGAAACCCTGCGGATTCGCGACCTGCTCAACAACACCGCCAAAGCCATTATCGACGGTCCCGACCGTCCACCTGTTTCGGAGCCCAGCCAATGACTGAAGTCGATCAAAACACCATTCACCGTGTCAGCCACGAGATCAAGCGCCGCCGCCTGCAGGTGTTGCGAGTGCAGGACCTGACCCCGCGCATGCGCCGCATCACCCTGGGCGGGCCGGAACTGGCCGGGTTCACCAGCCTCGGCAGCGACGATCACGTAAAACTGCTGTTCCCACAGAACGCCGAGGAACACGCAGCCCTGGAAAACTTCGCCCCCGGCGCTGGCAAGGATCAGGGCCCGATGCCGCAAATGCGCGACTACACCCCGCGCCGTTATGACCTGCAGACGCTGGAGCTGGACATCGACTTTGTGCTGCATGGCGATGGGCCTGCCGCGACCTGGGCGACCCAGGCGACGCCCGGGCAATACCTCAACATCGCCGGGCCAAGGGGCTCGATGATTGTCCCGGACATCTTCGACCACTACCTGCTGATCGGCGACGAAACCGCCCTGCCCGCCATCGCCCGTCGCCTGGAAAACCTGGCGGCCAACCGGCGTGCGCTGGTGGTGGTGGAAGTGGAAAACGGCGCCGAGCAGCAAATCCTTCACAGCCCCGCGCAAGTACACGTGATTTGGGTGCTGCGCGAAGGCCGCCAGAACAATCTGCTGACCACCGTGCAGCACCTGGAAATGCCCGGCGGCAAGCTGTACGCCTGGGTCGCCACCGAGAGCAAGGTGTCGCGACAGATTCGCAAGGTGTTGTTGGAGGAGAAAGGGTTGGATCAGGATTTTGTGAAGGCGGTGGGGTATTGGAAGGCGGATGACAGCGAGGAAAATTGAGGGACTAGCGGTGGCTGAAGTACCCTCCACCATTGACTGAACACAACCCCTGTGGCGAGGGAGCTTGCTCCCTCGCCACAGGGGCTATCGCACTTTATCCGTCACCACCAGGTACCCCGATCCATGCTTTTCCTGATCGCCTATATCAGCAGCGTCGTGCTGATCAACTTCGCGTTTTCCGCCGCGCCGCACCTGGACATCATCTGGTCGGCCTGGGGCGGGCTGGTGTTTGTCCTGCGCGACATGGTGCAAACTCGATTCGGCCACGGCGCCATCGTGGCGATGCTGGTGGCGCTGGTGTTGTCCTACGTCACCTCCGACCCGACCATTGCCCTGGCCAGCGCCACGGCGTTCGCGGTATCCGAATGCATTGACTGGCTGGTGTTCTCCATCACCAAGCGTCCGCTGCATGACCGGTTGTGGATCAGTTCGGCCCTGAGCATTCCCCTGGACACCTTCATTTTCTTCGGCATGATCGATGCCCTGACACCGGCTGTGGTGATCACCGCGCTGGTCTCGAAATTCGCCGGGGTCACGGCAGTGTGGCTGATCATGGCCTGGCGTTTGCGCAAACAGGCCGTCACCGGCTGAAGCCAAAACCTGCGGTTCATGTAAAATGCCGCGCTTTCTCCCCATGGGAAGCTCGCCCGGCGCGCGACCCTCGATGCTCCGCTCCTGTTTGAGGACCTTCAGATGACCCGTATCGGAACTCCATTGTCGCCCACCGCGACCCGCGTTTTGTTGTGTGGCAGCGGTGAACTGGGCAAGGAAGTGGTAATCGAACTGCAGCGCCTGGGCGTTGAAGTGATTGCCGTGGATCGCTACGCCAACGCGCCGGCCATGCAAGTGGCCCATCGCAGCCATGTGATCAACATGCTCGATGGCGCCGCCCTGCGCGCGGTGATCGAGGCCGAGAAGCCGCACTTCATCGTGCCGGAAATCGAAGCCATCGCCACCGCCACGCTGGTGGAACTGGAAGCTGAAGGCTTCACCGTGATCCCCACCGCCCGCGCCGCGCAACTGACCATGAACCGCGAAGGCATCCGGCGCCTGGCCGCCGAAGAGTTGGGTCTGCCGACCTCGCCGTACTTCTTCGCCGACACCGTGGAAGACTACCGCAAGGCCGTTGAAACCCTGGGCTTCCCGTGCGTGGTAAAGCCGGTGATGAGTTCTTCGGGCAAGGGCCAGAGCCTGCTGCGCAGTGCCGATGACGTGCAGAAAGCCTGGGACTACGCCCAGGAAGGCGGCCGTGCCGGCAAGGGCCGGGTGATCATCGAGGGCTTCATCGATTTCGACTATGAAATCACCCTGCTTACCGTACGCCATGTTGGCGGCACCACCTTCTGCGCACCGGTCGGTCACCGCCAGGAAAAAGGCGACTATCAGGAATCCTGGCAGCCCCAGGCCATGAGCCCGGTGGCCCTGGCTGAATCCGAGCGCGTGGCTAAAGCCGTGACCGAAGCCTTGGGTGGTCGCGGCCTGTTTGGCGTCGAGCTGTTCATCAAGGGTGACCAGGTGTGGTTCAGCGAAGTCTCGCCGCGCCCACACGACACCGGCCTGGTGACGCTGATTTCCCAAGACCTGTCGCAGTTCGCCCTGCACGCCCGCGCCATCCTCGGCCTGCCGATCCCGCTGATCCGCCAGTTCGGCCCATCGGCCTCGGCGGTGATCCTGGTGGAAGGCCAGTCGACCCAGACCGCTTTCGCCAACCTCGGCGCAGCCCTGGCCGAACCGGACACCGCCCTGCGCCTGTTCGGTAAACCGGAAGTCAACGGCCAGCGCCGCCTGGGCGTGGCCCTGGCGCGAGACGAGTCCATCGACGCCGCCCGCGCCAAGGCGACCCGGGCTTCCCAAGCCGTCAAGATCGAGTTGTAAGCAGTATCGCTTGCCTCATGGTGATCTGTGGGAGCAAGGCTTGCCCGCGATGAACGATAACGCGGTCCAACTGAAGACCAGGGCGCCAGCATCGCGAGCAAGCTATGCTCCCACAGCTAACTTGGGATGACATTGGGCTAAAGAAAAAGGCGACACCCGCAAAGGTGTCGCCTTTTTCATGAGCGCCGGTTTACCCCAGATCGTTCCCATGCTCAGCGTGGGAACGCCGCCAGGGACGCTCCGCGTTCCGCTTCTGAAACGGTGACGCAGAGCGTCGGAGGATGCATTCCCACGCAGGAGCGTGGGAACGATCACTCCCGCTTAATCCGGCAGTTTATAGGCGATCACATAGTCACCCTGCTTGGTACCCAGGGAACCATGGCCACCCGCGACGACCAGCACGTATTGCTTTCCGTCCTTGCCGGTGTAGGTCATCGGCGTGGTCTGGGCACCCGCTGGCAGGCGGCCTTCCCACAGTTGCTTGCCGTTTTTCACGTCATAGGCACGCAGGTACTGGTCGAGGGTACCGCTCAGGAACGCCAGGCCACTGGCGGTGGTGAAGGCGCCGCCCAGGCTCGGTACGCCCATGCTCAGCGGGATCGGTACCGGCGAGCTGTCACGCACGGTGCCGTTCTTGTGCATCCACAGAGTTTTGTTGTTGGTCAGGTCAACGGCCGCCACATAACCCCAGGCCGGTGCCTGGCAAGGCAGGCCCATTGGCGAAAGCAGCGCTTCGAGGATCACGCCATACGGCGCGCCTTTGTTCGGCTGCACGCCTTCGGTCTCGCTCTTGCGCCCCGGACCGCCGGCCACTTCGGCCGCAGGAACCAGTTTCGACTTGAACGCCATGTAGCTCGGATTGACGAAAGCGATCTGGCGTACCGGATCAACCGAAATACCGCCCCAGTCAAACACACCGAAGTTACCTGGGTAGACGATCGAGCCTTGCAGCGACGGCGGCGTGAACATGCCTTCGTAGCGCAGCGACTTGAAGTCGATCCGGCACAGCATCTGGTCGAACGGGGTCACGCCCCACATGTCGCGTTCCTGGAGGACCGGCGGCACGAAGTTCAGGTCGGACATCGGCTGGGTCGGCGAGGTGTAGTCACCCTCTACCGCGCCTTGCGGCACCGGGATCTCCTTGATCGGCACGATCGGCTGACCATTGCTGCGGTCCAGCACGTAGATGCTGCCCTGCTTGGTCGATGCCAGTACCGCCGGCTTCACGCCATCGGCGGTTTTCAAGTCCATTAGCGTCGGTTGCCCGCCTACGTCCATGTCCCACAGGTCGTGGTGGGTGAACTGGAAGTACCAGCGCACCTTGCCGGTGGCGATATCCAGCGCGGTCAGGCCGGCGGCGTATTTCTCCGATTCTGGTGTACGGAAACCACCGAACTGGTCGGGCGTCTGGTTACCCATCGGCAGGTAGAGCATGCCGAGTTTTTCATCGACGCTGAACATGGACCACATGTTCGGCGAGTTACGGGTGTAGGTCTGGCCTTCGGCAATCGGCGTGGTGTCGTCCGGGTTGCCGCTGTCCCAGTTCCACACCAGCTCGCCGGTGTGCACGTCATAGGCGCGGATGACCCCGCTTGGCTCGTCGGTGGAGACGTTATCGGTGACGTGGCCACCGATCACCACCAGGTTCTGGGTCACGGCCGGTGGCGACGTGGAGTAGTAACCGCCGGCCGTGAAACCGCCAATGTTGGCGGTCAGGTCGACCTGGCCCTTGTCACCGAAGTCTTCACACATCTTGCCGGTGTCGGCGTTCAGCGCGATCAGGCGCGTGTCGGCGGTCGGCAGGAAGATCCGGCGTGGGCACACGGTGCTGGCCGGCGTGGTGCTGGCCACGCCGGTCGGGCTTTGCTCGGCCGAGGCGTACACCGCGTCATCGTGATAGGTCACGCCGCGGCAGGTCATGTGGGCCCAGCCCTTGAAGTTTTCCGCTTTCTGCGTGGAAAGCTTCGGATCGAACCGCCAGATTTCCTTGCCGGTTTCAGGCTCCAGAGCAATCACCTGGCTGTGGGGCGTGCACACGTAGAGCATGCCGTTGACCTTCAGCGGTGTGTTTTCCGCCGTGGTCTCACCCGGGTCGTTCGGCCCTGGCAGGTCGCCAGTGCGATAGGTCCAGGCCGGTTCCAGCTTGCTGACGTTCTCGGGGGTGATCTGCGCCAGGGGCGAATAACGGTCACCATGGGCACTGCGGCCATAGGAGTTCCAATCCCCGTCCGGCATCGCCGGGGCGGTGTTGGTCATGCCAGGCACGCTGTCGCGGTCCAGTTGGCCCTCGATTTCACCCGGATTGGTGAACTGGCTGGCGAGCGCGGTGATGCCGGCAATGACCACGGCGGCGCCCAAAGCACGGGTGCCCATGGGCGAAGCGTCGGGGGTCAACAGTGGACGGCGGAACCACGGCAGCAACATGACGATGCCCAAGGCAAACAGCATTGCCAGGCGCGGCACCAGTTGCCACCAGTCCAGGCCCACTTCCCACAGCGCCCACACCGTGCTGGCGAACAGCACCAGCGCGTACAGGCCCAGGGCCGCACGCCGGGCCATGATCAGCAGCACGCCGGTCAGCGCCAGGCCGATACCGGCCAGCAGGTAATACAGCGAGCCGCCAAGCGTGCTCAGCTTGATTCCCCCCGCCAACAGGGCCAGGCCCATCAATAGAAGCAGAATGCCGAGCAGGCTCGGTAGCAGACGGCTTCGACTCATAGCACCCTCAGTGCTCATAGTGTGATTCTCCGTGAGGTTTTAAGGAGTCCCGCGCAAGTAGTCACTGTAGATGACGATCTTGAGGGGGCATGGTTCAGTTGAAAGAGGTAATTGGGTTGAAGCGGTTGCTGTGGGAGCGAGCCTGCTCGCGATGGCGGCGTGACAGTCGACTTCAATGTTGGATGTGAAATCGCTACCGCGAGCAGGCTCGCTCCCACAAGGGTCTTGTGCACTGACTAGAACGACGACTGAATCTTGATCCCGCCAATCAGCGCGTCATCGACCTTGTCCACGCCACCTGGATGGCGGATGTACTGCAGGTTCGGGCGCACGGTCAGCCAGTTCGTCACGTGTACGCCGTAATACAACTCGGCGCTGTACTCGGTGTCCTGAGGCGGCAAAAAGGCCGGGTTGTCGTAACCCTGGACGGCGCGGGCCTGGTTGGTGGCCTCGGCGTTCTTGCGGTAAGCCGGGTTGACGTGAACCCGAGCCAGGGCAAAACCGATGTCATCCCTGGCGCGGGCGTCGAACAGCCCCTTGTAGACGAGACCGGCCTGGACATAGTGGTCGATGGCGTTGGTTTTCTTGTCGTGCATCGTGGCGTTGGCGAACACACTCAGGCCACGGGAATGATCACTGGCGACACTGGTCAGTTGCTGTTGCGCCCCCAACCACACGCCATGCTTGCTCGACGCGCTGCGATACGCCTCGCCGCTCAGGGCGGCCGGCTGGCCGTTGCGATCCTTGTAGGCGTCGGTGGCATTGGCACTGCTGTAGTAATAACCGGCGCGGTATTCGCCCGGCAGGCCATTGAACTTGGGCGACCACACCAGCTCCACCGGCACTACGGCGCCCTGGGTGCCGCTGCCGCTGAGCTTGAAGCCGTTACCGGTTTCCAGGTTCGAGGGGTTTTGTTCATAAGCCCCGATCTGCGCATACAGCTCAGGTGTGAGGTGATACTTGACCCGCAGCGCCCACTGGCTGACCGGCCAGTTGTACCAGATGCCGCCCACCCAGTTGCCCACTTGCGAGCCGCAGAACGCCAGGTTCTGGAAGTCGCAGGGGAAGCTGTTGAAATCCTCGCCCTCACCGAAACGACCGGCCTTGATATCGAGCCGGTCATCGAAAAATGCCTGCTGATACCACATCTGCGTCAACCGCCAGGTCTGGCCACGGCCCCAGACTTCCTGGGCGGAAGTGAAACCGCCAACGCGCGGGTCGTTGATCCGGTCATTGCTGATGTTATTGCCGCTGCGCTCGGTGACCGTCAGTTGAAACTCGGCGGCGTGCCAACCGAGGATTTTCTGCAGGTCCAGGTGCGTGCCGAAGGCGAACTGGTCGCTGTAGCGAGCGGTGCGGTCATGGTCGTAGCCGCCGTGCAGGTTGCTGCCCATTTCGCCGGTGTAATCGAACTTGAAGTCGTAGCCTTTTTTCGCGAGTTCGCTTCGCGTGCCGTTCCAGTCACCCAGCATCCAGGGTGAGTCGCTGTCGAACGCGGGAGCGGCCTGAGCGCCGATGGCAATGCCCAAGACGCCGAGACCGGCCATCAGGTGAAGGGTGTTTCTGGCGGCAATACAGTGCCGGACAGCGCTGTCTTGCAGAGTCTGAACATCGAACATAAAGAAGGAATTCTTGATCTTTTTAGGGGAATCGCTGAACGCCGGGGGCTTTGGCACGGCAGAAGAAGCGTTTCAGCAGGCGGCGCAAGGATAATGTCCTGTTACAAATAGAGAAAGGCCTTTTACTGACATGAATCATTTCGGATTCGGTAACAGTAGGCGTTGCGCAAAGCCGCGAAACAAACAGGCAGCGTTTCAGTGATACTTCCACCACGCGGGCACCTCGGCTAAGGTGCGCGGCTTTACACCTCTTTGCGCGAAGGCCTCCCATGACCGAATCCAACAACAACCCGCTGCACGGCGTGACGCTGGAGCAGATTCTCAACGCCCTGGTGCAGCACTACGAATGGTCGGGTCTGGCCGAGCGCATCGACATTCGTTGCTTCAAGAGCGACCCGAGCATCAAGTCCAGCCTGACCTTTTTGCGCAAGACGCCGTGGGCGCGGGAGAAAGTCGAGCGGCTGTACATCAAGCTGATGCGCACCAAACGACCGGTCTGAGCCGTGGACATTCAGATCCGTCGGCGCCCCGCGCTGCGACAATGTTTCGTGTCAGTGGCGGCCCTGTTGGGCTGGGCGGGGTTGAGCATCCAGTTGTACCTGATCCTGCTCGGTCGCTGGGAACTGGGCGCGAGCTTGCTCGGCGGCCTGGTGAACTTTCTCAGTTTCTTCACCGTGCTGACCAACACCCTGGTGGCCGTGGTGCTGACCTGGGAACTGATCCAGCGAGAATCGCCGGCCCGGCGCTGGTTCTTGCAGCCGGGGGTCAGCAGCGGCATTACCGTGAGCATTACCTTGGTCGGCCTGGCCTACAACCTGCTGCTGCGACATCTGTGGCAACCCGAAGGCTGGCAGTTCGTGGCCGACGAATTGCTGCACGACGTCATGCCGTTGCTGTTCATGACCTACTGGTGGTTCTGCGTGCCCAAGGGCACCTTGCGCATGAAGCACATCGGGCTGTGGATGATTTATCCGGTGGTGTACTTCGCGTGGCTCCTGCTGCGGGGGGAATTACTGGCGGCGTACCCCTACCCTTTCATTGACGTGGCGAACCTGGGTTATCCACAGGTGCTCATCAATGCCGCAGGGATATTGGCGGGGTTTGTCGCGATTGCGCTGGGGGTGGTGGGTTTGGATCGGTGGCGTCGCTGAAATAAAGACTTTGAGGAAAAATATCTGTGGAAGCCAAACCTGTGGGAGCAAGGCTTGCCCGCGATGAACGATCACGCGGTCCACCTGACGACCTGGGTGCCTGCATCGCGAGCAAGCTTTGCTCCCACAGGTATGTGCTCCTACAGAGTCTTGTGTGGGCGTCAGCGCCTCACCGGCAACATCCACACCAACCCACTGGCCTTGGCCCTTTCATGACACAACGCCAGAACACTGCGTCGCTCATCGTTGTCCATCCGGCTCCAACGGGTGATTTCCGCCACGGTGCGCTGGCAGCCGGTGCAGATGTCGTCATCGTCCAGGGCGCAGATGTTCACGCAGGGCGACGGAACCGGGCGTTCTGGCGGGTTCATTGCTCTTGCTCGGCCAAGTCGCGGGCGTAGCGCTGCGCGTTGTGAACATAGTGCGCCGCGCTGGCCTCGAGCATCTTCTTCTGCGCTTCGGTCAATTCCCGCACAACCTTGCCGGGTGAGCCCATCACCAGCGAACCGTCAGGAATCTCCTTGCCTTCGCCGATCAGCGAGTTGGCGCCGATGATGCAGTTCTTGCCGATCTTCGCGCCGTTGAGGATCACCGCATTGATGCCGATAAGGCTGTAGTCCCCCACCGTGCAACCGTGAAGCATGGCGTTATGGCCGATGGTCACGCCGGTGCCGATGGTCAGCGGAAAGCCCATGTCGGTGTGCATCACGGTGCCGTCCTGCACGTTGCTGTTTTTGCCGATCAGGATCAGTTCGTTATCGCCACGCAGCACCGCGTTGAACCAGACATTGGCGCCTTCTTCGAGGCGAACCTTGCCCACCAATGTGGCGTTGGGGGCGACCCAGCTCTGTGGGTGGGTTTCGACACGGGCATCACCCAGGCGGTATTTCATGAGGTTCCTCGGGGCTTCAGGTATTGATGAAAGTCTTGGGCGGGGTGTGCAGGTCGATGCCGGCGTCGAACATCAGGTTCACCAGCTCGACCACCATGATCGCCGTCAGGCCCCAGATCTTGTACTCGCCAAAACGATAGCTGGGCACATACCAACTGCAGCCCTGGTAGTCGATGCGGTGAGTGTGCTCGCGCGGATCCTTGCGAAAGAACTCCAGCGGTACGCTGAACACCGCGGCGATCTCGGCATCGTTGGCCTGGTATTCGACGTAATCGGGAATCACCCCCACGTAGGGCGTGACCTTGATGCCGTGCAGCGAGATCAAGGGACTGAGGGGGCCGATCACTTCCACCAGGCCGGGGGGCAGGCCGATTTCTTCTTCGGCTTCGCGCAAGGCGGTGAAAATCAGGTCCGGGTCTTCCGGGTCGCGACGCCCACCGGGAAATGCCACTTCGCCGCCATGGGTCGAAAGCCCGCTGGCGCGCAGGGTCAGGACCAGTTCCGGCTCGTCACTGCGGGTAATGGGCACCAGCACCGCCGCTTCAGGGAAACGTCGGTCAGTCTCCAGATCACGTGGGGTATGGTTGCTTACTCGATGCAGTAGCTCGTCCAGCATGAGACTTCTCGATTTATTCGCTACCTTGCATCATGCACCAATCAGGCAAGCCGCCCAACCCCCGCACTGCGACGTGTCGCGAAACGACAACTTGCCGACAGCCGCCCGCAGACGCCAAGATAGGCGCAGCATTCAGGAACCCAAGCATGAAATTCTGCAGCCAGTGCGGTAACCCGGTAACCCAGCGTATCCCCGAAGGCGACTCGCGCTTGCGCTTTGTCTGCGATACCTGCCACACCATCCACTACCAGAACCCCAATATCGTGGCCGGTTGCGTGCCGACCTGGGGCAGCAAAGTGCTGCTGTGCCGACGTGCCATCGAGCCACGGCGCGGTTACTGGACATTGCCGGCAGGTTTCATGGAGAACGGCGAAACCGTCGAGCAGGCCGCCGTGCGCGAGACCGCCGAAGAAGCCTGCGCCCGCGTGCGCAACCTGAGCATTTATACGCTGATCGATGTTCCGCATATCAGCCAGGTGCATGTATTCTTCCGCGCCGAGCTGGTGGACGAAGATTTCGCCGCCGGGCCCGAGAGCCTGGAAGTGAAACTGTTCGACGAAGCGGACATTCCCTGGGACGAGCTGGCTTTCCGCACGGTGGGCCGTACCCTAGAATACTTCTATGCTGACCGGCGAACCGAGGACTACCCGGTGCGATCCGAATCGATCCCGCCGCTGGCCCAGCCTGCCAATACCTAAAAATCCATAATAGCCGCGACACCTCTAGGGATATCGTTTCAATGCGCTGGTTGCTTGTCCTGTTCTGCTTGTCGTTCGCTGCGGTGTCCCAGGCTTCTGCGGTGGGAACCTACAACGGCAAGACCATCGAAAAAGTGCTGGTGCTCAAGTCCGCCCATCAATTGCAATTGATCAACGACGGCAAACCACTGAAGACCTATCGCATTTCATTGGGCAAGGGCGCCAAAAAAGGCCCCAAGCTCATAGAGGGCGACAAGCGCACGCCTGAAGGTTTCTATTGGCTGGACTGGCGCAAGACCAGTGATCGCTTCTACCTGTCGATGCACATTTCCTACCCCAACATCAGCGACGCCGCCCGCGCCCGCCGCGAAGGCGTGGAGCCGGGGGGCATGATCATGATCCACGGCACCCCTGATTCCGAAGAAAACCCTGAGCAGTTGTTCCACACCCTGGACTGGACCGATGGCTGCATTGCTATGCGCAATGTGGACATGCGCGAGGTGTGGAACCTGGTGCCGGATGGCACCATGATCGAGATCCGTCCATAACTCCACGCCCTTACTGCAAGAAGCCTTTGTGGCGAGGGAGCTTGCTCCCGCTGGGCTGCTCAGCAGCCCCAAAGCAGTCAACTCAATTTGCCTGACACACCGAATTGTCAGGTCTTGAGACTATGTCCCTCCCACTTCTTGTTACAAGTCCCCGGAAGCGCAACGCAACCGCCTCACCCACCTTGATCTATCCTCAGGACTGATGCGGTGGGTCGAGGCTCTGCCCAGCAGGTCGCCCCCGCAGAATTCAAAGTGAGACGTGTCACGTCGAAGCGTAGGCAGTCATGACGTATGTGATTCGACAGGGCTTCACCGTTCCAGATGAGACATCAAATCATGACAACTCATAACGGTTTTACCCGGGCGACAGCTGTCGTCGCGGTAGCGTGCGCGTGTGTGTGGCAGCCCAGCCACGATGCATGGGGCGCCGGAACACCGGCAGATGGCAAAGAGGAGCCGTGGTATACCGCCTGGCTTCAGGTCACGGCGGATCCGAGCGGTCCAGGGCGCGGATGCGCTTGCCAATGGGTTACGGGCCTGGAACTCTTTGCCAGCGAATTTGAGAGCGGTGAGGTGGCCGGAGTCTCCCCGGGCCCAATCGGTCATTGTGGCATTTCGCGACTATAGCGAAGCCAAGCTCTGGGCAACCCAGGAAGCAGAAAACGGCGGTTGGGTGTATGAAGTCAGGCCTAATGTCACGGCGGTGGATTTGTCGGTACGTAGCGCTGGTTCCCGTGAAGGTGCCTTCGCATTCATCGGCGGTATCAAGGGAGGCCTGTTGATGAATGCACGCCGCTTCGAGAAAGGCGTGAGTGAACCGGTCGAGTGCATTGGCATCGAGAAAGAAGCTTGCCGGCTCGAAAACATCCACCAGTAGTTTTCAAACCCATGCCATCTACCCGACAGGGTGGCTGATGCTGTCACTTGAGGCTTGCTCGCTACAGGTTCAGTGCTCTGCCGGGATTGTTGTATTCATCTTTCGATTTATCGCGAGCAGGCTCGCTCCCACAGTGGATTTGTGGTGTTCACAACTTGTGGTCGACACCCGTCCCTTGTGGGAGCGAGCCTGCTCGCGATGAGGCCGGCACTTACTTGCATCAGGTCCGAAGCTCTACCCGATCCAAAGCCTTGTTCGCCAACAACGTCCCTAATTCAATTATCTGCGCCACTCCCAACAACATGTGCCGCCGCGAGCCTTCCAGATCGAAGGCAAGGTCGCTGAGAATGGCATTGGCTGAAGCAAGGGTTTCGCTGAGGTTGGCTAGCAGGGCTTCGGTATCGACGTTGTCCGAGACGGTGAACAACTGCGTCGAGGGTTGGGGTTCTGGTTCGCTGTCGTCGGGCTTGAGGTAGTGGTCCATCGCACGGTCGGCGGCTTCTTTCAGCTTGTCGGGGGCGTAGTCGCCGTAGGGGAAGGTGGATGCGGGTTTTGGAGGGTTGGGGGTTTCTTTGATCATGTGCAGCTCCTTGTGTTGATGGAGCCACCACCATTTCGCGGTCAAACAAAAAAGTGGCAGCTGTACGCGGGTTGACCGACCGATTCACAAGGAAACCGGCACGTCCGAAGACGTCCCGCGCACAGCCGCCGCGACACGATACCTCAGACGAAAGAAAAACGCCTGAAATAGGTCCTGGTGCGCTGGTGCGTCTTGTGAGTTCGGACGGTCAAATCCGGTCGCTGAATTGGCAGCGACACCCAAAGGCTAGAGCCCTCGCTTCCGAGGGACAACCTTAAAAACATGTCGGAAACTTCGGCGCGTCTGACAGACCAGGATCCTTGTGGCGAGGGGATTTATCGTGGGCAATAAAAAACCCGCTGATCTAATCAGCGGGTTTTTCATTCGAGCGGGGGAAGGTCAAAAATCCTCCAACCGCCACACTTCATAAGCCGGTGTCTCATAGGGATGGCTCTGCTTCAACGCCGCCACCGCCGCACGAATCAACTCATCGGCCACGACAAGCTCCACTTTCCATTCCTCGACCTGCTCGACCTGCCCCGCTTCGCCAATGAACGGCTGGCTGCCGTCCAAGGGGCGGAACTGGCCCAGGCCCAGCACTTCCCAGGCGCAGTGATCATAGGCGCCGATCCGTCCGCCACCGGCGGCGAATACGGCGCTTTTGACCACGTCCAGGTGGCTGGCCGGGACGAAGAAGCAGAGCTTGTACACCGTCTTAGTTCACCCAGACGCGGGCGTTGCGGAACATGCGCATCCATGGTGCGTCTTCGTTCCAGTCGTCCGAACGCCACGAGTTCTGCACCGCGCGGAACACACGTTCCGGGTGCGGCATCATGATCGTGACGCGGCCGTCGCGGCTGGTCAGGCCGGTGATCCCGCGCGGCGAACCGTTCGGGTTGGCCGGGTAGGTTTCGGTGACCTTGCCGTGGTTGTCGACGAACCGCAGCGACACGCAACCGGACAAATCGGCTTCGAGCAGGGCTTCTTCGCTTTCGAATTCCGCATGGCCTTCGCCGTGGGCGATGGCGATCGGCATGCGCGAACCGGCCATGCCCTGCAGGAAGATCGAGTTGGATTCCTGGACCTGGACCATCGCCACGCGCGCTTCGAACTGCTCGGAACGGTTACGCACGAAGTGCGGCCAGAACTCGCTGCCCGGGATCAACTCGTGCAGGTTGGACATCATCTGGCAACCGTTGCACACGCCGAGGGTGAAGCTGTCGGTGCGTTCGAAGAAGCCCTGGAACGCGTCGCGGGCGCGGCTGTTGAACAGTGCCGACTTGGCCCAGCCTTCACCGGCACCCAGCACGTCGCCGTAGGAGAAACCGCCACAGGCGACCATGCCCTTGAAGTCGTTCAGGTCGACACGGCCGGCCAGGATGTCGCTCATGTGCACGTCGATCGCGTTGAAACCGGCGCGGTCGAACGCAGCCGCCATTTCCACCTGACCGTTGACGCCCTGCTCACGCAGCACCGCCACTTGTGGGCGAATGCCTTTCTTGATGTAAGGCGCGGCCACGTTTTCGTTGACGTCGTAGCTGAGCTTGGCGCTCAGGCCCGGGTTGTCTTCTTCCAGCAGCGCGTCGAATTCCTGCTCGGCGCAGTCGGCATTGTCGCGCAGGCGCTGGATCTGGTAGCTGGTTTCCGCCCACTGGCGCTGCAACAGACGGCGCTGGCCTTCGAAGACGGTGTCGCCGTTGAAGGTGATGTTGATGTGGGCGTTGTTGATCGGCTGGCCGATCACCGAGACGCAGTCGGCCAGGCCAGCTGCGCTGAACTGGGCAAGGATGTCCGGGGTGGCGTCCTGGCGAACCTGGATCACCGCGCCCAGTTCCTCGTTGAACAGGATGGCCGGGATTTCAGCCGTAGACTCGGCAACGCTGTCGAGGGTCAGGCTCAGGCCGCAATGGCCGGCGAAAGCCATTTCCACCACGGTGGTCAGCAAACCACCGTCGGAACGGTCGTGGTAGGCCAGCAGATGACCGTCGGCGTTGAGGCCCTGGATGACCGCGAAGAACGCCTTCAGGTCTTCGGCATCGTCGACGTCCGGCGCTTGCGAGCCGAGCTTGCCGTGCACCTGGGCGAGGATCGAGGCGCCCATGCGGTTCTGGCCACGGCCCAGGTCGATCAGGATCAGGTCGGTGGTGCCCTTGTCCATGCGCAGTTGCGGGGTCAGGGTTTGGCGGATGTCGGTGACCGGGGCGAAACCGGTGACGATCAGCGACAGCGGCGAGGTGACGCTCTTGTCCACGCCTTCGTCGTTCCAGCGCGTGGCCATGGACATGGAGTCCTTGCCCACCGGAATGGTGATGCCCAGCTCCGGGCACAGCTCCATGCCGACAGCCTTGACGGTGTCGTACAGGCGGGCGTCTTCACCCGGGTGACCGGCGGCGGACATCCAGTTGGCCGACAGTTTGATGTCGGAGATCTTGCCGATGCGCGAGGCCGCGATGTTGGTCAGGGTCTCGCCAATCGCCATGCGGCCCGACGCCGGAGCGTCCAGCAACGCCAACGGCGTGCGCTCACCCATGGCCATGGCTTCGCCGGTGTAGACGTCGAAGCTGGTGGCGGTCACGGCAACGTCGGCCACCGGCACCTGCCACGGGCCGACCATTTGATCACGGGCCACAAGGCCGGTGATGGTGCGGTCGCCGATGGTGATCAGGAAACTTTTGCTCGCCACGGCCGGGTGGTGCAGGACGCGTTCGATGGAATCGGCAACGTCGAGCGTCGACGGGTCGAAATCATCGCCCAGCTCGGCTTCGCGAACGGCCGAACGGTGCATGCGCGGAGCCTTGCCCAGCAGCACTTCCAGCGGCATGTCCACCGGGCTGTTGCCGAAGTGGCTGTCGGTGACGGTCAGTTGCGGCTCGGCAGTGGCTTCGCCGACCACGGCGAACGGGCAGCGCTCGCGTTCGCAAATGGCCTGGAAACGCTCGAAGTCGGCCGGGCCGACCGCCAGGACGTAACGTTCCTGGGATTCGTTGCTCCAGATTTCGTGCGGGGCCATGCCCGGCTCGTCGTTCGGAATGTTGCGCAGTTCGAAGCGGCCACCACGGCCACCGTCGTTGACCAGTTCCGGGAAGGCGTTGGACAGGCCGCCCGCGCCGACGTCGTGGATAAAGCTGATGGGGTTGTGTTCACCCAACTGCCAGCAACGGTCGATGACTTCCTGGCAACGGCGTTCCATTTCCGGGTTTTCCCGCTGGACCGAGGCGAAGTCCAGGTCCGCCGAGCTGGTGCCGGTGGCCATGGAGGAAGCGGCGCCGCCGCCCAGGCCGATCAGCATGGCCGGCCCACCGAGGACGATCAGCTTGGAACCGACCAGGATCTCGCCTTTCTGCACGTGTTCGGCGCGGATGTTGCCCATGCCGCCGGCGAGCATGATCGGCTTGTGGTAGCCGCGCACTTCTTCACCGCGAGGGGTGGTGATGGATTGCTCGAAGGTACGGAAGTAACCGGTCAGGGCCGGACGGCCGAATTCGTTGTTGAACGCCGCGCCCCCAAGAGGACCTTCGATCATGATGTCCAGGGCGTTGACGATGCGCTCGGGCTTGCCGTACGGCTTTTCCCACGGCTGTTCAAAGCCCGGGATCTGCAGGTTCGATACGGTGAAGCCGGTCAGGCCAGCCTTGGGCTTGGCACCGCGACCGGTGGCGCCTTCGTCGCGGATCTCGCCACCGGAACCGGTGGACGCACCCGGGAACGGGGCGATGGCGGTCGGGTGGTTGTGAGTCTCGACCTTCATCAGGATGTGCACCGGCTCCTGGACCGCACCGTACTGGCGGGTCTCAGGGTTCGGGTAGAAACGCCCGGCGACGTTGCCGACGATCACCGCGGCGTTGTCCTTGTAGGCCGAGAGCACACCTTCGTTGTGCATCTGATAGGTGTTCTTGATCATGCCGAACAGGCTTTTTTCCTGGCTCTGGCCATCAATGTCCCAACTGGCGTTGAAGATCTTGTGCCGGCAGTGCTCGGAGTTGGCCTGGGCGAACATCATCAGTTCGATGTCGTGGGGGTTGCGCTTCAAGCCCTGGAAGGCGTTGACCAGGTAATCGATCTCGTCTTCGGCCAGGGCCAGGCCCAGTTCGGCGTTGGCTTTTTCCAGTGCGGCACGGCCACCGCCCAGCACATCGATGGCGGTCAGCGGTTTTGGCTCGGCATGGCTGAACAGGCCCGCGGCCTGCTCCAGGTTGCCCAGGACGATCTGGGTCATGCGGTCATGCAGGCCCTCGGCGATCAGTTGGGCCTCGGCCTCGCTGAACTCACCGGCAACATAAAAGGCAATGCCGCGCTCCAGGCGCTGGATTTTCGCCAGGCCGCAGTTACGGGCGATGTCGCTGGCCTTGCTCGACCATGGCGAAATGGTGCCGAAACGTGGCAGCACCAGGAACAGACGACCGGTCGGCTCCTGGACAGGAACACTGGGACCGTACTTCAGAAGGCGCGCGAGCACCTGCTGTTCGTCGCCGGTCAAACCGCCGGTGACTTCGGCGAAGTGAGCGAATTCAGCATACAAGCCACTGACAGCCGGAACCTTCTGGCTCAGTTGCTCAAGGAGTTTGCTGTGGCGAAAGGCAGAAAGGGCAGGAGCGCCGCGCAGGATCAACATCTTCGGGACAGCCTCGGGAAGGGGGTGTGCTTTGAGGCCGTGCATTCTAGCCTAAACCGCTGGCGACGGCACCCGAAACGGCACGTACGATGCTGGCCGAATGTCGGTCTTTGCAGGAATGGCTCTTCCGGCCCCCGTTTGCACGGTCGTACCGAGATATTTTTCATCGGGGCAAAACACGGCGCCCCCCGGCCCGCCTGTGTTGCGGACACGTTTTGCAACCGCTAGCAGACTGGCCTTCTGCTGTCGAGATATGGCGGTCGGGGCCGTTTGCGTATACTGCGCAGATGTTTTCCCCAACGGCTTTGCGTCCGCGGTACGCCAAGTGGCTGATCGCAACCGGACTCTTCCTGGTGCTCAGTGGTTGTGTTGAGAAACCCAACACACTGGAGCGCGTGAAGGAGGATGGCGTGCTGCGGGTGGTTACCCGAAACAGCCCCGCCACCTACTTCCAGGATCGTAATGGTGAAACCGGCTTCGAATACGAGCTGGTGAAGCGTTTCGCCGACGATTTGGGGGTGGAGCTGAAAATCGAGACCGCCGACAACCTTGATGACCTTTTCACCCAGCTGGGCAAGCCCAACGGCCCGGTACTGGCTGCCGCCGGCCTGGTCAGCAGCGAAAAACGCAAGAGTCAGGTGCGATTTTCCCACTCCTACCTCGAAGTCACCCCACAAATCATCTACCGCAACGGCCAATCACGCCCCACCGACCCGGCCGCCCTGGCGGGCAAGAAGATCATGGTGCTTAAGGGCAGCACCCACGCCGAACAATTGGCGCAGTTGAAACAGAAATATCCCGGCATCGAATACGAAGAGTCCGACGCGGTAGAAGTCGTCGACCTGTTGCGCATGGTGGATGAAGGCCAGATCGACCTGACGCTGGTGGATTCCAACGAAGTGGCAATGAACCAGGTGTACTTCCCCAACGTGCGGGTCGCTTTCGACCTGGGCGATGCCAGCAACCAGAGCTGGGCCGTGGCCCCCGGCGAAGACAACAGCCTGCTCAACGAAATCAACGCCTACCTGGACAAGGTGCAGAAGAATGGCACCCTGCAACGCCTGAAGGATCGCTACTACGGGCACGTTGATGTCCTGGGTTATGTCGGCGCCTACACCTTCGCCCAGCATTTGCAGCAGCGTCTGCCCAAGTACGAGAAGCATTTCAAGAACTACGCCAAGGCCGAAAAAGTCGACTGGCGCCTGCTGGCGGCCATCGGCTACCAGGAATCACTGTGGCAGCCGACAGTCACGTCCAAGACTGGTGTGCGCGGCCTGATGATGCTGACCCAGAACACCGCCCAGGCCATGGGCGTGTCCAATCGCCTGGATCCCAAGCAGAGCATCATGGGAGGCGCCAAGTACCTGGCTTATATAAAGGGCCTGCTGGACGACAGCATCGAGGAGCCGGACCGCACCTGGTTCGCCCTCGCCGCCTACAACGTGGGTGGCGGTCACCTGGATGACGCTCGCAAACTGGCGGCCAAGGAAGGGTTGAACCCGAACAAGTGGCTGGATGTGAAGAAGATCCTGCCGCGCCTTTCCCAGAAGAAGTGGTACAGCAAAACCCGCTACGGCTACGCCCGGGGCGGTGAACCGGTGCATTTCGTGGCAAACATCCGCCGCTACTACGACATCCTGACCTGGGTCACACAGCCGCAGCTCGAAGGCGACCAGGTGGCCGAGGGCAACCTGCACGTGCCGGGCGTCGACAAGAGCAAGCCAAATCCGGAAACCCCGCCGCTCTGAATCCCCAATACACTGAGGCCCCCTTGTGGGAGCGAGCCTGCTCGCGATAGCGGTGTGTCAGTCGACATCAATGGTGAATGTCAGACCGCTATCGCGAGCAGGCTCGCTCCCACATGGGCCCTGCGTATGCATCAAACTTTGGCGGCTGCCAGGATCAGCGCTTTCATTTCAGCCACCGCCGACTTGAACCCGACAAACAATGCATGGGCCACCAGCGCATGGCCAATGTTCAGTTCGTTGATGCCCTTGATGGCCGCGACGGCCTCGACGTTGTGGTAATGCAAGCCATGGCCGGCATTCACAATCAGGCCCTGGGCCAGGCCGAAGGCAACGCCATCGGCTACCCGCTGCAGCTCTTCAGCCACCTCGGTGGGCGTTTGCGCATCGGCATAACGGCCAGTGTGCAGTTCGATGGCCGGGGCACCGACGCGCCTGGAGGCTTCGATCTGCCGCTCGTCGGCGTCGATGAACAGCGACACCTCTGCGCCGATCTTCGACAAACGCTCCACCGCCGCCCTGATCCGTGCTTCCTGCCCCGCTACGTCCAGGCCGCCTTCGGTGGTCAGCTCCTGACGTGTCTCGGGCACCAGGCAAATGTGCGCGGGGCGGATGCGTTCGGCAAACACCATCATTTCTTCGGTCACGCCCATTTCGAAATTCATGCGCGTTTGCAGCACGTCCTTGAGCAGCAGTACGTCGCGCTCCTGGATGTGACGGCGGTCTTCACGCAGGTGCACGGTGATGCCGTCGGCGCCTGCCTCTTCAGCATCCAGCGCGGCCTTGACCGGGTCCGGGTAGCGGGTACCACGGGCTTGGCGCAGGGTGGCGACATGGTCGATGTTCACGCCGAGAAGAATGCGATTGCTGGTGCTCACGAAAAGCGCTCCTGAGATGGACAGAGATTCGGCCCACAGCATACGGGTTGATCAAGGCTTGCGAAACAGCTCGCGACTGACCAGCGGCCGACCGCCCAAATGAACCGCCAGGGCCTGGCGCATCAGACGCTTGGCCGCCGAGAGCGCGCCCGGCGCACTCCAGTCGGCCTCGGCCATGGCCAGAAGTTCGGTGCCATTGAACAACCCGGGTTGCAGCAGGTAGACCTGTTCCAGGCCGGCATCCACCTGCAGCCGATACAGACCGTCCGCTGCGATGGGCTCGCCATGCAGATCGGTGTTCAGGGCAAAACCGTAGCCCAGATCGTCCAGTAGCCGCCACTCGAAGGAACGCAACAGCGGTTCCAGAGGGCGACCTTCGGCCAGGGCCAACAGTGTGGCGGCATAGTGATCGAACACTGCGGGATGGGGGTCTTCGGCGGGCAGCAGGCGGATCAGCAGCTCGTTGAGATAAAGGCCGCTGAACAACGCCTCGCCGTTAAGCCAGGCCGCAACACCGTTACTTTCCATGCGCCCGACGTTCTTCAACTCGCCCCGCCCCCGGAATTCCACTTCCAGCGGCACGAACGGCCGCGCCAGCGTTCCGGCCTTGCCACGCGCGCTCCGCAACACCGCCCGCAGTCGCCCCTGGGGCGTAAGAAAGTCCACCAAGGCGCTGCTTTCGCGGTAGGCGCGCGAATGCAGGACGTAGGCGGGTTGGGCGGTGGGTTGGGTTGGCGGCATGGGATCGCAGCTCTCAATGAGTAAACGCAGTATTACTGACAACCACAAACCACTGTGGGAGCGAGCCTGCTCGCGATGAGGGACTGATATTCAACAGGAATGTTGACTGACAGACCGCTATCGCGAGCAGGCTCGCTCCCACAATGGAAATTCATGCACTCAGGAAGAGCTTTACAGGTCGCCGTAACCCAACGACCGCAGCGCCCGCTCATCATCGGACCAACCACCCTTCACCTTGACCCACAGGTTGAGCATGATCTTGGAGTCGAACAACAGCTCCATGTCCTTGCGCGCTTCGGTGCCGATGCGCTTGATACGCTCGCCCTTGTCGCCAATGATGATTTTTTTCTGGCCGTCGCGTTCGACGAGGATCAGCGCATGGATGTGCAGGGTCTTGCCCTGCTGCTTGAACTCTTCGATTTCCACGGTGATCTGGTACGGCAGCTCTGCGCCCAATTGGCGCATGATTTTCTCGCGCACCAGTTCGGCGGCCAGGAAGCGGCTGCTGCGGTCGGTGATCTGGTCTTCGGGAAAGAAGTGATCGTTTTCCGGCAGGTGCTCGGCGATCACTCGCTCCAGCGCATCGAGATTGTGGCCGTGCTGGGCCGAAATGGGCATGATCTGGGCCTTGGGCAATTGCTCCTGCAACCAGCTCAGGTGCGGCATCAATTCGGCCTTGTCTTCGATGCGGTCGGTCTTGTTCAGCGCCACGATCAAGGGACCTGTCACGTACTGGACGCGTTCGAGAACCATCTGGTCTTCTTCGGTCCACTTGGTGCGATCAACCACGAAGATCACCACATCGACGTCTTTCAGCGCCGCCGAAGCAGTCTTGTTCATGTAGCGGTTCAGCGCTTTTTCGCCACCTTTGTGCATGCCGGGGGTATCAACGTAGATCGCCTGTACGGCGCCTTCGGTCTTGATACCCAGCATGTTGTGGCGGGTGGTCTGGGGCTTGCGCGAAGTGATCGCCAGCTTCTGGCCCAGGATGTGATTGAGCAGCGTGGACTTGCCCACGTTCGGCCGGCCGACAATGGCGACATAGCCGCAGCGGGTGACGGTTGTATCAGTCATTGCCATTCTCCACGCCCAGGGCAATCAGTGCTGCGGCGGCCGCTACCTGTTCGGCAATACGACGACTCACACCCTGACCCCGGCTTTTTTCATTCAATAAGACCACTTCGCATTCGACGAAGAAGGTTCGGCAATGCGGCTCGCCCTGGATATCCACCACTTCGTAACGCGGCAACTCGCAACTGCGCGATTGCAGGAATTCCTGCAAACGGGTTTTCGGGTCCTTGTTGGTATCCACCAGCGTCAGGCTGTCGATCTCGGAGGTCAGCCAGGCCAGCACGCGCTCGCGCGCCATTTCCATGCCGGCGTCCAGGTAGATCGCGCCAATCAGCGCTTCCAGGGCATCGGCCAGAATCGACTCACGACGGAAACCGCCGCTCTTCAATTCACCGGAGCCCAGGCGCAGGTACTCACCCAGGTCGAAACCGCGGGCCAGCACGGCCAGGGTCTCACCTTTGACCAGGCGCGCGCGCAAACGCGACAACTGGCCTTCCCGAGCCAGCGGGAAGCGTTCGAACAATGCCTCGCCAGCCACGAAGTTGAGGATGGCATCACCCAGAAATTCCAGGCGTTCGTTGTTGCGCCCGGCAAAACTGCGGTGAGTGAGAGCCAGAAGCATCAGCTCCTGATCCTTGAAAGTGTAGCCGAGCTGACGCTCGAGACGGCTTAGAGAAACGCTCACGGTTTACCCACGCTGAGTTCGTGGCTGGATTCCACCACCACGGCCGCGAAGCGCCGTTGGCTTGGGACAATTAACGCTGTGTTCAAAAATGACGTCCTGACTATCGTTGGCTTCATGCCTTCGGGCAACCTTGTGCAGGCTCCAGAAATGCATTCGGCGCTGTGTTCAACAGCGCCGTGTGTGATTACTTGATCAGGCCAACCCGCGAGAAATTCGGCAGGTGACTGAGTTTGGGTTCCGGCCAGCTCATCCAGACCGCAAAGGCCTTACCGACGATATTACGGTCGGGGACCATGCCCAGCATGTCCTTGGGAATGTTCGGATCATCCCAGTACCGGCTGTCGTTGGAGTTGTCGCGGTTGTCGCCCATCATGAAATAGTGCCCGGCCGGCACGGTCCACGAATGGTCCGGTGCGGCGCGGTAACGGCTCATTTCCTTGCGGATAAGGTGTTCGGCCTCGCCGAGCTTTTCCTGGTAGAGCTCGGCGCTGCCCAGTGTGCCCGGCTCGGAGCCGATCAACCGTTCGGCCACCAGTTCGCCGTTGACGAACAGGCGCTTGTCGGCGCTGTAGCGAATCTTGTCTCCCGGCAAGCCGACCACACGCTTGATGTAGTTGACGTTCGGATCGCTCGGAAAACGGAACACCATGACATCGCCGCGTTGCGGGTCACCGATTTCGATGACCTTCTTGTCGATCACCGGCAGGCGGATCCCGTAGGAGAACTTGTTCACCAGGATGAAGTCGCCCACATCCAGGGTCGGCTTCATTGAGCCGGACGGGATCTGGAACGGTTCCACCAGGAACGAGCGCAGCACCAGTACGATGAACAACACCGGAAAGAACGACTTGCCGTATTCGACCAGCAGCGGTTCCTTGTTGAGCTTTTCGACCACCACCCCATCAGGCTGGCTGACGCTGCCCTGATAGGAGGCGATGGCAGCCCGGCGCCGCGGCGCCAGGAACAACAGATCAAGCAACGCCAACAGGCCGCAGACGAACACGGCGATAACCAGCAACAGCGGGAAATTTAGCGACATAGGACCTAACTATCCAACCTGAGCACCGCAAGGAAGGCTTCCTGTGGAATTTCCACGTTACCAACCTGCTTCATGCGTTTTTTACCGGCCTTCTGCTTTTCCAACAGCTTGCGCTTACGGCTGACGTCGCCGCCATAGCATTTGGCCAATACGTTCTTTCTGAGCGCCTTGACGGTTGTACGCGCCACAATCTGCCCACCAATGGCGGCCTGGATTGCCACATCGAACATCTGCCGCGGAATCAGTTCCTTCATCTTCTCGGTCAATGCACGACCTTTGTAGTGCGCGTTGTCACGGTGCACGATCAATGCCAGGGCATCGACTTTCTCACCGTTGATCAGCACATCCAGCTTCACCAGATTAGCCGATTGGTAACGATCGAAATGATAGTCCAGCGAAGCATAGCCGCGACTGGTGGATTTCAGGCGATCAAAGAAGTCCAGCACCACTTCGTTCATCGGCAGGTCGTAGGTCACCTGGACCTGGGTACCGAGGAACAGCATGTCGTGCTGCACGCCACGCTTTTCGATGCACAGGGTAATGACGTTGCCCAGATGCTCCTGCGGCACAAGGATGTTGGCCCGCACGATCGGCTCGCGCATATCCTCGATGGCCGACAGGTCCGGCAACTTGGACGGGTTGTCGACGTAGATGGTTTCGCCGTTCTTGAGCAGCAGCTCGAAAATTACCGTCGGCGCCGTGGTGATCAGGTCCAGGTCGTACTCGCGCTCCAGGCGCTCCTGGATGATCTCCATGTGCAGCATGCCCAGGAATCCGCAACGGAAGCCAAAGCCCAGGGCGTCGGAGCTTTCCGGGGTGTATTGCAGGGACGAGTCGTTCAGGGTCAGCTTTTGCAGGGCTTCGCGGAAATCCTCGAAGTCGTCGGAGCTGACCGGGAACAGGCCGGCGTAGACCTGAGGCTGGATACGCTTGAAGCCGGGCAGCACATCGACGTCGGGGGTGGAGCTCAGGGTCAGGGTGTCACCGACCGGTGCACCGTGAATGTCCTTGATGCCGGCGATGATGAAACCCACTTCACCGGCCTTCAGATCAACGGTGGCGGTGTGTTTCGGGTTGAAGACACCGACGCTGTCCACCAGGTGGATCTTGCCGGTGGATTTGACCAGGATCTTGTCACCCTTCTTGACGCGGCCGTGGCGCACGCGAACCAGGGAGACGACGCCCAGGTAGTTGTCGAACCAGGAATCGATGATCAACGCTTGCAGCGGATCTTCGATATTGCCGGTCGGCGCAGGAATGGTGGTCACCAGGCGCTCGAGCACTTCGTCCACGCCCAGGCCGGTCTTGGCGCTGCAAGTGACCGCGTCGGTGGCATCGATGCCGATGATTTTCTCGATTTCTTCCTTCACGCGGTCCGGATCGGCCTGGGGCAGGTCGATCTTGTTCAGCACCGGCATGACTTCCAGGCCCTGCTCGATGGCCGTGTAGCAGTTGGCAACCGATTGCGCCTCGACGCCCTGGCCGGCATCGACCACCAGCAATGCACCTTCACAGGCCGCCAGCGACCGGCTGACTTCATAGGTGAAGTCGACGTGGCCCGGGGTATCAATGAAGTTCAGCTGATAGGTAATGCCGTCGCGGGCCTTGTAGTAGAGCGTAACGCTGTGGGCCTTGATGGTGATCCCGCGCTCACGCTCCAGATCCATGGAATCCAGGACCTGGGCTTCCATTTCACGCTCGGCCAGGCCGCCGCACATCTGGATGAAGCGATCAGCCAGCGTCGACTTACCATGGTCAATGTGGGCGATGATGGAGAAATTGCGGATATGACTCAAATCACTCACGGATCAACACTCAAAAAGGCTGCAGGCATGGCCCGCCGAAAAATAGCCGGGAATTGTACCTGATACACCGCGCAAGTGGGAGCAAGCTTTGCTCCCACACAGCCTTGCCCCCGCAGCCCCCTCGCCATCGGTGCGCTGATCAACCGGCCCGGCGCAACAGCCAGAACCCGGCCAACGCACAGACACCGGCCGGCACCAGCACCGCAAACAGCGGCGAGAAACCGAATACCAGGCTCGACGGCCCCAGCAAATCCTGAGCAATACGGAAGGTGAAGCCCACCAGCACACCGGTAAACACACGCTGACCGAGGGTCACCGAACGCAGCGGGCCGAAGATGAAGGAAATCGCCATCAGCACCAAGGCTGCGGTGACCAGCGGCTGCAACACCTTGACCCAAAAAGCCAGCCAGTAGCGACCGTTGTTCAAGCCCTGATCCGCCAGATAGTGGATATACCCCCACAAACCGGTAATCGACAGGGAGTCCGGCGCCATCACCACAGTGCTGAGCAACTGCGGGCTCAGCGCCACGTCCCAACGCTCTTGCGGCGCGGCGACCACTTCAGTGCGCTTGTCATGGAACAACGTGGTGGTGACATCATTGAGCTGCCAGTGATCTTCAACAAACTTGGCGCGCTTGGCGAAGCTCGACGACAGCATGTGCCGCTGGTCGTCGAAACGGTAGCGGGTCACGCCATACAGGACACCGTTGGGCTGGACCGAGTTGATGTGGATGAACTCGTCACCCTGGCGGTGCCACAGGCCGTGCTTGGCGCTTTGTGCGTCGCCACCACCCTGGGCCAGGGAACGGTTGGCCTGAGCGGTGTTTTCGGTGGCCGGGGCAACGTATTCGCCGACCAGCAAACCCACCAGCATCAGCACCAGCATCGGTTTCATCACGGCCCAGACGATCCGACCAACGGAAACACCGGCGGCGCGCATGATGGTCAGCTCGCTGTTACTTGCCAGGCTGCCCAGGCCGATCAGGCAACCGATCAGCGCCGCCATCGGCAACATGTCGTAGAGCCGCCGCGGGGCGGTCAGCAATACGTAGCTCAACACGTCCATCAAGGTATAGGTGTCGCTGACATCACCCATTTCATCGATGAAGGCGAACAGGGTCGCCAGGCCAAGAATGATCCCCAGCACCGCGAGAATCGCCATGAACACACTGCTGCCGATGTACCGATCGAGTTTAACCACGGGCCACCTCCAGCGCGCTGCGACGACTGGCCAGCTTCAGGCGCAGTGGTTCCCAGTAGAGCAACCCGAGGCCAATCGCCAGGAAGATCGAATGCACCCACCAAAGGCCCAGCGCGGGCGGGATCTTGCCTTTCTCCAGCGCGCTACGGGCGGAAATCAGGATGGTCAGGTAAGCCATATACAGAAGAATCGCCGGTAGCAGCTTGAGGAAACGGCCCTGGCGCGGATTGACTCGCGCCAGCGGGACCGCCATGAGGGTCACGATGAATACCAGCAGCGGCAGCGAAAGGCGCCATTGCAATTCAGTGCGCGCCCGAATGTCGTTGTTGCCCAGCAAGCTGGAGGTGGGCATGGCATCGCGGTCGGTGACTTCGTCGCTGACCTCGGGCTTGGGCAGCAATACGCCATAGGTGTCGTACTTGATGGCCCGGTAATCGGCCTGCCCCGGCTTGCCGTCGTAGCGGTAGCCGTTTTCCAGGATCAGGTAGCGGTTGCCGTCGGGGTTGATTTCCTGACGCCCCTTCTCAGCCACCAGCACCGAAATGCCGCGGTCCTTCTTGGTGTCGGAAGACACGTTCTTTTGCGTAATGAAGACGCCGCCCAGGTCGACCCGGTCTTCCGAGAGTTCTTCGGTATAGGTGACGCGAGTCCCGTCGCGCAGGGCCTGGAAGCGCCCGGGCACCAAGGTGTCGAACTCGGTCAGGGCGTCCTGCTGGTTGATCAGCATCTGGAACTGGTTGGCTCCCTGGGGCGCCAGGCTAAGACTCAGCCAGGCCACAACCAGCGCCACCAGAGTGGCCGGGAAGAGGGTCATGCGAAACAGGCGTTGCTGGCTCATGCCGGTGGCCGACAGCACGGTCATTTCGCTGTCCAGGTACAACCGGCCGTAGGCCAGCAGAATACCCAGGAACAACCCCAGCGGCAGGATCAATTGCAAAAAGCCCGGCAGGCGGAACCCCATGATCAGGAACAGCGAGCCTGGATCCAGCGCGCCGGAGGCCGCCTGGGCGAGGTATTTAATGAAGCGCCCGCTCATGATGATGACCAGCAGCACGGCGCTGACGGCGCTCAGGGTCAGCAGGACTTCGCGGGATAGATAACGGAAGACGATCACACCAGACACTCCAGGGCTGTCAGGCTAGGATTTGTACGAAAAGTGCCTGCGCGATGATCATGCTGCGTTGAAAACAGGCTCGGAATGCTCATTGACAACCAGTCAACTCCGCTTCCTCGCCTGTTTTCGCCTTGCCTGATCGCCGCTCGGCGACTTTTCATACAAACCCTAAGGCGGCCAAACAAGCAAACGTATCGAGCCGGCCCGCCACAGCGCGCCGCCGAAAAAAGAGCCGCATTATCCTGTGATTGGGGGCGCCTGTCACTTCGCACGCTTTAACCCGGTGCTTAAAGCCACAATTTAGCGCTGTCGGTGGGGTTGTCAGGCCCTGGCGCCGGGGTTCAAACTGCGGCCTTTGTCGCCGGCAAGCACCGGCGCTTCTCTTATATAGAAGAAGCTCGCTCAGCGCGCCATTGTGTCGGCGCCTGGCATCTTGACCATTCATTCAGGGATCCGGACATGGAACTGGTTGTAAAAAGCGTCAGCCCAGAAACGTTGAAAACCGCCACGCTGGTGGTTGCCGTCGGTGAAAACCGCCAGCTCGGCGTCGTCGCCACCCAACTCGACAGCCTGAGCGGCGGTGCCATCAGCGCTGTGCTCAAGCGCGGCGACCTGGCTGGCAAAGTCGGCCAGAGCCTGTTGCTGCACAACCTGCCCAACCTCAAGGCCGAGCGCGTGCTGCTGGTGGGCGTGGGCAAGGACGCCGAACTGGGCGACCGTCCGTTCCGCAAAATCATCGCCGGCGTGTTGGGCACCCTCAAGGGTCTGGGTGGCGCTGATGCCGTCCTGGCGCTGGACGAGTTGGTGGTCAAGGGTCGCGACAGCTACGGCAAAAACCGCCTGCTGGCTGAAACCCTGGTGGACGGCGAATACCAGTTCGACCAGTTCAAGAGCCAGAAAGCCGAACCCCGCGCCCTGAAAAAAATCACCCTGCTGACCATCAAGGCTGCCCAGGCTGAAGTTCAGCGTGCCGTGACCCACGCCACAGCGATCGCCAACGGCATGGCCTTCACCCGCGACCTGGGCAATCTGCCACCGAACATCTGCCACCCGACGTTCATGGGTGAACAGGCCAAGGCGTTGGGCAAGGAATTCAAGGGCCTGAAAGTCGAAGTCTTCGACGAAAAGAAAATCAAAGACCTGGGCATGGGCTCGTTCTATTCCGTCGGCCAGGGCAGCGCACAGCCGCCACGCCTGATCGTCATGCAATACAACGGTGGCAAGAAGTCCGAGAAGCCGTACGCACTGGTCGGCAAGGGCATCACCTTCGACACCGGCGGCATCAGCCTCAAGCCGGGCGCCGGCATGGATGAAATGAAGTACGACATGGGCGGCGCCGCGAGCGTGTTCGGCACCCTGCGCGCCGTGCTCGAACTGCAACTGCCGATCAACCTGGTGTGCATCCTGGCCTGCGCCGAGAACATGCCCAGCGGTAACGCCTCGCGTCCAGGCGACATCGTCACCACCATGAGCGGCCAGACCGTGGAAATCCTCAACACCGACGCCGAAGGCCGCCTGGTGCTGTGTGACGCCCTCACCTACTCCGAACGCTTCAAGCCGCAAGCGGTGATCGACATCGCCACCCTGACCGGCGCCTGCGTCGTCGCCCTCGGCGCCCACACCTCGGGCCTGCTGGGCAACAACGACGAGCTGATCGGCCAACTGCTCAGCGCCGGCCAGCAAGCCGACGACCGCGCCTGGCAATTGCCGCTGTTCGACGAATACCAGGAGCAGCTGGACAGCCCGTTCGCCGACATCGCCAACATCGGCGGCCCGAAAGCCGGGACGATCACCGCGGCGTGCTTCCTCTCGCGCTTCACCAAGAACCTGAACTGGGCGCACCTGGACATCGCCGGCACAGCCTGGACCAGCGGCGGCAAGGACAAGGGCGCCACCGGCCGGCCGGTTCCCCTGCTGACCCAATACCTGCTGGACCGCGCCAAGGCCTGACACCGATGACCGGCGTTGGCGTCGCCTTCGGGCGGCGCCAATGGCGGCTCAGGAACTGCAATGACCAAAGTCGATTTCTACATCCTGCCCAGCGCCGATCCGGCGGCGCGGCTGGATTTCGCCTGCAAGCTCACCGAAAAGGCCTGGCGCATGGGCCACCGCATCTACCTGCATTGCAGCGATGCCGCCCAGCGCGATGACCTCGATGCACGTCTGTGGGCCTTCAAGGGCGAGAGCTTCGTACCCCATGGCCCGGCCGAAAACGAACCCGAAGGATTGATCGTGCTCGGGCTGGGAGATGACTGCGGTCAGCACCAGGACTTGCTGGTCAACCTTGACCTGAAAGTGCCGCCTTTTGCCCAGCGCTTCGCCCGTGTGGCGGAAGTGGTGGTGGAAGACCCGGGCATCCGGCAAGCCGCGCGGGAGAGTTTCCGTTTCTACCGCGAACAGGGCTATCCTCTGCAAGACCACCGTTTACAGCGACTCTGAGCCCACGATGGACACTCCAAAACCGCCACAAAAGCCCACGCACCTGCTGGACGACCTCGAGTCGATCCGCCAACTGCTCGGCGACGACAACCTGCAACCACCGCTGTTGACCGATACGGTGGAGCACGAGCCCGAGCATGACGAGCAGATTCCACTGCTGTTCGAGCCGATCAACGGCCAGCCCGAACCCAAGCCGGCGCCCAAGGCCGAGGCCAAAGGCCCCGATGCGCTGTTGCACCTGGAAAGCGAACTGCGCGCCGCCGCACAATTGATCATGCAAGACGTCATCGACGACTTCGCTCCGCACATCGAGACCGAGATCAAGCGCCGGCTGGATGCGCGGATGGAGCGATTGCTGAGTCAGTACGAATAACGCCCTCTGCCTCATTGTGAACATCCTGTGGGAGCGAGCCTGCTCGCGATAACGGACTGTCAGTCCCCATTGATGTTGAATCTGCTGGCCTCATCGCGAGCAGGCTCGCTCCCACAGGGTTCAACCGTGTCCGGCTTCTCGCTTGCTGCGTGTGGCTTGCATCTCCCCCGCCCGCTATACTTCCCGGCTTTTCCTGAATAAATGCCAATAGGGTCCCGCCGCGCATGGATAAGACCTACCAGCCGCACGCCATTGAAACTTCCTGGTACAACACCTGGGAGTCCGAGAATTATTTCGCTCCGCAAGGCGCGGGCGATTCCTACACCATCATGATCCCGCCGCCGAACGTCACCGGCAGCCTGCACATGGGCCACGGTTTCAACAACGCGATCATGGATGCCCTGATCCGTTTCCGCCGTATGCAAGGCCGCAACACCCTTTGGCAGCCGGGCACCGACCACGCTGGCATCGCCACGCAGATGCTGGTGGAACGTCGCCTCGAAGCCCAGGGCCAGAACCGCCATGACCTGGGACGCGAGAAATTCCTCGAGAAAGTCTGGGAATGGAAAGACGAGTCCGGTGGCAACATCAGCCGCCAGATCCGTCGCCTGGGCTCGTCCGTGGACTGGAGCCGCGAACGTTTCACCATGGACGACGGTCTCTCGGAAGCGGTGAAAGAAGCCTTCGTGCGCCTGCATGAAGACGGGCTGATCTATCGCGGCAAGCGCCTGGTCAACTGGGACACCAAGTTGCATACGGCCATTTCCGACCTCGAAGTGGAGAACCACGACGAGAAAGGCTTCCTGTGGAACCTGAAGTACCCGCTGGCCGACGGCGCCAAGACCGCCGAAGGCAAGGATTACCTGATCGTCGCCACCACGCGCCCGGAAACCATGCTGGGTGACTCCGCCGTTGCGGTAAACCCGAACGATGAGCGCTACCAAGCCCTGATTGGCAAGTTCGTCGAGCTGCCCCTGGTTGGCCGGCGCATTCCGATCATCGGCGACGATTACTGCGACCCCGAATTCGGCACCGGTTGCGTGAAAATCACCCCGGCCCACGATTTCAACGACTACGAAGTCGGCAAGCGCCACAACCTGCCGCTGCTGAACATCTTCGACAAGAACGCCAACGTGTTGCCGGCGGCCCAGGTGTTCAACCTCGACGGCACGCTGAACGAAAGCGTCGACGGCCAGATCCCGGCCGAATACGCCGGCCTGGACCGCTTTGAAGCGCGCAAGCAGATCGTCGCGGCATTCGACGCAGCCGGCCTGCTGGTCAGCGTCGATGATCACGGCCTGAAAGTGCCGAAAGGCGACCGCTCCGGCACCATTATCGAGCCGTGGCTGACCGATCAGTGGTACGTGTCCACCAAACCGCTGGCCGAGCCTGCGATCGCTGCGGTAGAAGATGGCCGCATCCAGTTCGTGCCCAAGCAATACGAAAACATGTACTTCTCGTGGATGCGTGACATCCAAGACTGGTGCATCAGTCGCCAACTGTGGTGGGGCCACCGCATCCCGGCCTGGTACGACGAGTCAGGCAAAGTCTACGTCGGCCGCGATGAAGCCGAAGTCCGCGCCAAGCACAACCTCGGTCCGGACGTAGCTCTGCAACAGGACAACGACGTACTCGATACCTGGTTCAGCTCGGGCCTGTGGACCTTCTCCACCCTGGGCTGGCCGCAGCAGACCGAGTTCCTGAAGAAATTCCACTCCACCGACGTACTGGTCACCGGCTTCGACATCATTTTCTTCTGGGTCGCCCGGATGATCATGCTGACCATGCACCTGGTGAAAAACGAAGACGGCACGCCACAAGTCCCATTCAAGACCGTCTACGTGCACGGCCTGGTGCGCGATGGCCAGGGCCAGAAGATGTCCAAGTCCAAGGGCAACGTCCTGGACCCGCTGGACATCATCGACGGCATCGATCTGGAAACCCTGGTGCAGAAACGCACTTCGGGCCTGATGCAGCCAAAACTGGCGAAGAAGATCGAGAAGGCCACCCGCGAAGAATTCGCCGACGGCATCGCCAGCTACGGCACCGACGCCCTGCGCTTCACCTTCTGCTCGCTGGCGTCTACCGGTCGTGACATCAAGTTCGACATGGGCCGCGTTGAGGGTTATCGCAACTTCTGCAACAAGATCTGGAACGCCGCGCGCTACGTACTGGACAAAGGCGAAGACTGCGGCCAGAACGGCGAAGCCTTTGAGCTGACCCTGGCTGATCGCTGGATTATTTCCCAGCTGCAACGCACCGAAGCCGAAGTGACCCGCCAGCTCGATCAGTTCCGTTTCGACCTGGCGGCACAAGCGTTGTACGAGTTCATCTGGAACCAGTACTGCGACTGGTACCTGGAACTGTCCAAACCAGTGCTGTGGGACGAAAACGCCCCGGTCGAACGCCAGCGCGGCACCCGCCGCACCCTGGTGCGCGTGCTGGAAGTCGCCCTGCGCCTGGCGCATCCGTTCATGCCGTTCATCACTGAGGAAATCTGGCAGCGTGTCGCTCCGCTGGCGGGCGCCCAAGGCAAGACGATCATGCTGCAACCGTGGCCGGTGGCCAACGAAACCCGCATCGACCCGGCCGCCGAAGACGACATTGAATGGCTCAAGACCTTCATGTTGGGCCTGCGTAACATCCGCGCCGAAATGAACATCGGCCCGGGCAAACCGCTGAACCTGTTCCTGAACAATGCCAGCGCCGAAGACCTGCGCCGCCTCCACGAGAACGAAGCACTGCTCAAGAAACTGGCCAAGCTCGAATCGGTGACCGTCCTGGCCGCTGGCGAAGAAGCACCGCTGTCCGCCACCGCCTTGGTTGGCGAGATGGAAGTGCTGGTGCCGATGGCCGGCCTGATCGACAAGGCTGCCGAACTGGCGCGCCTGGATAAGGAAATCCTGCGTTTGAAGGGCGAAGTCCAGCGCGTCGGCGGCAAGTTGTCCAACGCCGGTTTCGTTGACAAGGCACCGGCCGAAGTCATCGAGAAGGAACGCGCCAAACTGGCCGAGGCTGAACAGGCCTTGGGCAAGCTGGCCGAGCAACATGCGCGGATCTCCAGCCTGTAACGGGGATTTGCAATGAAGAAGGAGGTCCTGATGGACCTCCTTTTTTATGCCTGGTACTTTCTAGTGAACACGCTTGCCCCCTGTGGGAGCGAGCCTGCTCGCGATGACGGCGGTACATTCAACATTGGTGCAAGCTGACCCACCGCTATCGCGAGCAGGCTCGCTCCCACAGTAGATCGCGCCGATCGTTGCAGTTGGGTTCGCAGGGGCAGGATGTGGGACAATGCCCGCCACTTTTTGAACCCTCCCCGAATCGACCCGCACATGACCGCCCCTCGCACGCCCAAGCCAGCACGTTCCAAGCCCAAACCCGCCACGGAGGCCAAAGTGCCGCGGGAGAAGGCCACCCTGCACCCACGCAATCGCCACCAGGGTCATTACGACTTCCCGGCATTGATCAAGTCCACGCCCGAATTGGCGAAGTTCGTGATCATCAACCCCTATGGCAAGGAAAGCATCGATTTCGCCAGCCCGGAAGCCGTACGGGTGTTCAACCGGGCGCTGCTCAAGTCCTTCTACGGCATCGCCCATTGGGACATTCCGGCCGACTACCTGTGCCCTCCGGTGCCAGGACGTGCGGACTACGTGCATTTCCTCGCTGATTTACTGGCCAGTCACAACGAAGGAACGATTCCACGCGGGGCGGCGGTGAAGGTGCTGGACATCGGCACGGGGGCCAACTGCGTGTACCCGCTGATCGGCTACAGCGATTACCGCTGGCATTTCCTCGGTTCGGAAATCGATCCGACGGCCATTGCCTCGGCCAAAGCCATTGTCCAGTCCAACGGGCTGAACAAAGCCATCCAACTGCGCCAGCAAGCCAACCGCAAGCAGATCCTGTTGGGTTTGCTGGAAGAGGCCGAGCGGTTCGACCTGACAATGTGCAACCCACCCTTCCACGCCTCCCTGGAGGAAGCCACCAAGGGCAGCCAGCGCAAATGGCGTGCGCTGGGCAAGGCCGACCCGAAGCGCAAGCTGCCGGTGCTGAATTTTGGCGGTCAGGCGGCGGAGTTGTGGTGCGAGGGCGGAGAGGCCCGGTTTGTGACGCAACTGATCGGCGAGAGCGCACAGGTGGCCAGCCAGGTGCTGTGGTTCAGCACGCTGGTGTCAAAGGCGTCGAATCTACCGGCGATTCAAACCGCCTTGAAAAAGGCCGGGGCGCTGCACAGCCAGGTGGTGGAAATGTCCCAGGGGCAGAAGCAGAGCCGCTTTGTGGCCTGGACCTTCCAGACCGAGGCACAGCAGCAGGCGTGGCGCCAGTCGCGTTGGGTTCGCAAGGGCTGAGTGGGAGCAAGGCCTTGCTGCCACAAATGCCCTGACCACAGACCACTTTTTCCAAGGCAATAAAAAACCGTGCCCGGATCACTCCGCAGCACGGTTTTCTTTTAAACGCGATCTTACTTGTTGATGCCGTCGGTCAGCGCTTTGGCTGGAACGAACTTAACAACTTTCTTGGCAGCGATTTCGATGGCTGCGCCAGTCGAAGGGTTGCGGCCGGTGCGGGCAGGACGCTCGGTGACTTTCAGCTTGCCGATGCCTGGCAAGGTGATTTCGCCGCCATTTTCCAGCTGATCGGCAACGATCTGACCCAGTTGGTCCAAAGCGTTACGCGCGGTGGTTTTAGGCGCGTCGATAGCTTCAGCGATGTCAGCGATCAGTTGGTCTTTAGTAAGAGCCATGTAGTGTTCCTTCCCTATCAAATTCATATGGATTGCAGAGTGCAGTGTCAGCCATCGAGCCCGATCTCAGAGGATCAGACACCCTCGGTAATCACCACGACGGATCGGGGTAATAGATGCCGAAAACCGGGTTTGGTTCGACCTGACAAATGCTGAATGCACGCTTAACGCAGTGACTTCGCGTAAGACCGGGCAAAACTAGCACAACGCCTGTGAAATATCCGCCTCTAGCTACCCATTTGGTCAGCTTTCTTGCGCGAAAACGGTAAAAAAATGCATATGGCGTGTCGGACGGGTCTGAAAGGGGCTTTGCAGGGTTCCAAAACCAGTGATTGCGGTACACTGGGCCTTTTTGGGGGAGCGCGCCCTCCTCTCTTTCATCAGCCGAGAAATCCATGCCGATCCGTCATTGCATCGTCCACCTGATCGACAAAAAACCCGACGGCACGCCCGCCGTGCTCCATGCCCGTGACTCCGAGTTGAGCGAGTCCACGGCCATCGAGAACATGCTCGCCGACCTCAACGAGAGCTACAACGCCAAACAAGGCAAGGCCTGGGGCTTCTTCCATGCCGAGTCCGGGGCGCACCCGTTCAGCGGCTGGCTGAAGGAGTATCTCGACGGCGGCAAGGACTTCACCGCATTCAGTCGCGTAGCGGTGGAACACCTGCAAAAGCTGATGGAAGAGTCCAACCTCTCGGTGGGCGGCCACGTGCTGTTTGCCCATTATCAACAGGGCATGACCGATTACCTGGCGATCGCCCTGCTGCACCACAGCGAAGGCGTGGCGGTCACCGACGAGCTGGACGTGACCCCGTCCCGTCACCTTGATCTGGGCCAACTGCACCTGGCAGCGCGGATCAATGTGTCGGAATGGCAGAACAACAAACAGTCCAGGCAGTACATCTCGTTCATCAAGGGCAAGAACGGCAAGAAGGTCTCGGAATATTTCCGCGACTTCATCGGCTGCCAGGAAGGCGTCGACGGCCCCGGCGAAACCCGCACCCTGCTCAAGGCCTTCAGTGATTTCGTCGAAAGCGAAGACCTGCCCGAAGACGACGCCCGGGAGAAAACCAAGACCCTGGTGGATTACGCCAGCAGCCAGGCCAAGCTCGGCGAGCCGATGGGCCTGGAAGAGCTGTCCGAACTGATCGACGAAGATCGCCCGAAAGCCTTCTACGACCACATTCGCAACAAAGACTACGGGTTGTCGCCGGAGATTCCGGCGGATAAACGCACCCTCAACCAGTTCCGCCGCTTCACCGGCCGCGCCGAAGGCTTGTCCATCAGTTTTGAAGCCCACCTGCTGGGCTCCAAGATCGAATATGACGAAGAAGCCGGCACGCTGATCATCAAGGGCCTGCCCACGGCGCTGACCGATCAGCTCAAGCGCCGTAACTGATGCTCGCAAAGGTTCTGAAGAAGTTTCTGCTGATTTTGCTGGTGGTTGTGGCATACCAGAACTGGGGCAAGATCGAGCGGGTACTCACCCCCTCGCAGATGCTGCCTGAACAGATCCGGGCCAATGCCCGGGTCGTGCTGTATGCCACCGACTGGTGCGGTTACTGCAAGGCGACCCGACGGTTCCTGGATGAAAAAGGCGTGCCCTATCGCGAGTTCGATATCGAGAAAGACGCTCAGGCGCGCAAGGCCTATGAGGCGCTGGGCGGGCGCGGGATCCCGATTCTGGATGTAAATGGCACGCTGATTCGTGGTTTTGAGCCGCAGAACATCCTCGAGGCACTGTCCGCGAAATAGGTTTGTCCGCTAGCGATGATGCTGGATCTGATGGCCTCATCGCGAGCAGGCTCGCTCCCACAGGGATTCGTGGCGGACGCCAATCCTGTTACCACTGCAAACCCAGGGTGGGAGCGAGCTTGCTCGCGATGGCGGTGGTCCAGTCAGAGCGCCAGCCCTGGGTAGACGGTAAGCGCCCATTAGTCGGGACTGTCAACTCCTACAGTATCAATGCCTGAAATAGCGTTCATTTTTTATATGCCCCCTCAGCCGAAGCCGTCGCTGAGCCGAACCTCTTGCGAGAACGCCTGAACAGACGGAGCATATAAAATGAACGCGATACAGCACTACCCAGCCCGAAACCGCGTTATAAAAATCACCCACCGCGCCCTGGTGTTGTCTTTCATTGCGATCTACGCCGGTTCCGCCTCTGCCGCGCAATACACCTGCCAACTCTTCCTGCCACCGAACCAAACCGTCATACAGACCACCACCGTTTTCAACGGGAGCAGCACGAGCGATGCAATCCGCCGCGCCACAACGATCTTCGACCTGCAAGGCCTTATTCCTCCCAATGCGCCACACCTGGTTCAATGCGAGTTGTAATATCGGGTGATCGCTTCTGGAATAATCGCCCGGAATTGCCTGCTCCGGGCGACAGATCGACTTTAATCGAGCGCCTGACCTTCTTATCAGGTTGATAATTGAAAACCCAGCCGTGGAAAGTGCACATGCACCACCCCGCCAAGCGCGTCTTCGCGACGCAGGATCAGCTCTTCACGACCGGCAAACAACAACTCTCCGGCCACCGGGTCGACGCCATAATCGGTTGCGGCAATCGTCACCGGCTGCCCTTTCGTGAACCCGTTCGGTTCCTCGAATGACTCATCCGGCAGCGCTGCCGGCGCAGCGTTGCGAGCCACTTCCAAAGCCTCTTCGGAACTCATCGCGTTCGACGCGCCATGGCCAAAACCCAGCACTCGCGCCAACCATGCCGAGATCGCCGGGTAGGTGTCTACCAGCGGCGAAGTCACCGCAGTGCCTTTGAGAAACCACAGAGGGTGAGCCATGGCGAAGTCGGCAATCGATGGATCGCCCAACAGAAAGTCACCCTCCTCGCGCTGCAACTGTTGCTCAAGACGCGCCATGATCGTGGGCCATTGGTGCTTGGCCTGTTCGGCAGACAGATGCTTGGTCGTACCGCCACTGAACAGCCCGGCCCGATCGCTGATAAACGTCTTGATGACTTCAGGCGGCAACTTGGCGAAACGCACCGCCACCGACTCCGGCTGAAACACCAGGCTTACCGCATGTTGAAACACCACCGAATCGGCCCATGCGGCAAAAGACGCTGCAATCATCTCCCGGCCTTCGGGAAACAGCGCCGGCGAAGCTTTTTCCTGCTCTAACCGACGGGCGATCAGCGCCGTGTCGCAATAGATATCCGCGCCGATCTGCAATACCGGGGTCTTGCGGTAGCCGCCCGTCAGTGCCGTCAGGTCGGGCTTGGGCATCATTGGCGGGATATGCACCGAACGCCAGGACAGGCCCTTGAAACCCAGTAACAAGCGGGCTTTCTCGGCGAAGGGAGACGTCGGGTAATGATGAAGAATCAGCTCTGACATGAGGTTCGCCACTGCGGGGAGGAAGTCCCGCAGCTTAGCGTGCCAGGGCCCGACAGCCTACCCTTCTGATGAAGCCGTATCAGCGCGGTTGATGGAACATCGATGCGCTCGCCACCAGGCACTCCTTGGCGCTTTTCTTGAGTTTCTTGATCAATCGCTCCTGGCGCAGGGCTTCGCCCTTGTCGCGACAGGCTTCGGTGTACACCAACGCCACCGCCGGGCTGGAAAGGAAAAAACGCGCGCCCTTGCCGCTTTGATGCTTGGCGAAACGCCGAACCGGGTCATCACTGATGCCGCAGTACAGCGAACCGTTGGCGGCCCGCACCAGGTAGACGAACCAGGGTTTGCCCGGTTCGGCTGCAGCTTGCCCTGGCAGGTCGGAGGATGGGTTGGCGGTCGTCACAGGATGTTCAGCAGACGTGTAGAAAACAAGCCGCAATCTTATCAGCGACTGGCCTGAAACGCCCGTAGCCCCTTGAGGGCCTGGGCTCTGACGGCATTGCGCACCAGCGGCGTCCAACCCAGCAGCAGGCCCTTGGTGCCCAATGCCTGGCGGGACCAGCGCCACAGATCAAAACTGTCATGGTGCTCGCAAATCTTGCCGTCGCGAAACACGAACCGTGCCTGAATGTCATTGACCACCGTGTTGCCGGTCTGACTGAACAGGTAAGTCGCCACCCAGTGGGCACCGCCGGTACGCTCATCGCTGCGCACGTTATCGAAGGTCAGGGAAAAATCCTTGGCCCGAGTGGTGAGCATGCGCCACATGTCGCCGGCATCGCGCCCGCGCAGTTCACCGAACGCCGGGTCGCTGAACACCACGTCGTCGGTGTAGCAGGCGCTCATGGCGTCGGCATCCAGACGCTGGAAGGCCTGGTAGAAGCGGGTGATCAAGGCGTTGTGGGCATCACTCATGGACAAGCTCCAAAAATCTTCAGTAGAGCTGCACGATAATCTGCTCTGGCGAGGAACACTATCGTCATTCGCCATGAAAATAACATCAGCGAAGATCACTGACTCTTTCGCTGCTGACCCCAACGTATAGCGCCCGGCCGGCCCCGATGCCCGCGATGATCGCGCCCAGGCCAATCACACCGAAGATCCAACCCAGAGCACTCCAGCCGCCGGTCCAGTCGTGGACCACCCCGACCGCGAACGGCCCCATGGACGCCAAGGTGTAGCCGAACCCCTGGGCCATGCTGGAAAGATTCGCGGCCACATGGGCGTCCCGCGAGCGCAGCACGATCAGCGTCAGCGCCAGGCTGAACGTTGCTCCCTGCCCAAGCCCCAGCAGGATCGCCCAACCCCACAAACCTTCAATGGGCGCATAGAGGCATCCAAACAGCCCGCCCAGAGTCATGACCATGACGATCACAATGGCCAGGCGTTGATCCTTGCCCCGAGTCGCCAGCCAGGGCGCCGCCAGGGAACTGATCAGTTGCACGATGACCGAGCCGGACAACACCAGCCCGGCCTGGGTCGGCGTCAGGCCACGGCCAATGAGGATCGACGGCAGCCACCCGAACACGATGTAGGCCAGGGACGACTGCAACCCCATGTACAACGTCACCTGCCAGGCCAACGGGTCACGCAGCAAACCGCGAACCCGATATGCCACCTGATGAGCACCGTGTTTCTGGCCCACTTGCGGCAGCCAGAACACGGCGGCCAGCAGCGCCGGCACCACCCAGAAACCCAGGCCCATCGCCCAGCTGTGATTCAGATGCTCGCTCAACGGCACGGTGGCCCCGGCCGCCATCGCCGCCCCCAGGCACAGCGCCATGGTGTAGACGCCGGTCATGGCGCCGGCGTGTTTGGCGAAGTCACGCTTGACGATGCCCGGCAACAGTACACCGATCACACCAATGCTCGCACCGGCCAGGATGCTGCCAGCAAACAAGCCGATCTGGCCGAAAGAACTGCGCAAAATGATCCCACCGGCCAGGGCCAGCAAGATTCCCAACACCACCCGCTCAGCTCCAAAGCGCCGCGCCAGCACCGGCGCCAGCGGTGCGAACAGGCCCAGGCAAAGCACTGGCAGCGTCGTCAGCAAGCCGGCCTGGGCAGCCGACAAACCAAGGCTTTTTGAAACTTCACTAAGCAATGGGGCCATGCTCGACAGCGCCGGACGCAGGTTCAGCGCCACCAGGATCAACCCGAGCAGTAACAGCCAGGGTTTGCGCAGCAATGGAGGGGCCTGCTGGGTCTGCTCATCGTCGGTTTCGGCGTCGATCAGCAAATGCTCAAGCTCTGCGGCGCGTTTGGGCGTCGTCGGGGTCATGCGGTCAAGCGTATCGCGGGACATGGAAAGCTCTGGTTCAAGGTTCATTGATCAACTGTCGACGGAGGGCCTTGGCCTATTGCCGAACCTGTTGTTCGACAGCGTCGAGGATTCGATGTGCAGATCGAACACCGGTTGAGGACGAGGACGAAGCTCTGGCGCCACTGCGCGCCGATGACGCTTGGGAAGTCACGATAGCGTTCGCTGAGCGCAGGGGTAGGCAGCATGGGTTGAATTTTCTGACAGATTAGTCAGCTTCTTGTAGGACGGCAACCGCCTAAGGTCAATGCGAGGGAAAAGGAGCGAAATTTTCGATTGGTCAAAATTACCCCTTAAGGGTAATTTTAAGGACAAGGCATACAGTTCTATGGAAAAGAGCACACCCCACTACGATCTGGCAGTCGTCAAGGCCGAAGTCCTCAGGCTGGGGAACAAGGTATTCACAATGAGCGCTCAGCAAGGCGCTCGAAGAATGTCGTTAAGCACTGCCCGGATGCTGCAAATCATGGCCTCGCTGGAGTACAGGATGTTGCACAAATCGATGACGACCTATGCCGATCATCGAATCTGGCAGGACGTTTATCACACCACATTTCAGGATCGGGAGATTTACATTAAGGTGACCTACCGCCCTGGCGGTGGGCATCCGGTAGTCTCCTTCAAGGAGAAAGACCAATGAAAACGCAGCAATGTGTCAACTGCGGTACTCAAGACGCCATGCAACACTTTGAGGGCCGCAGCTTTACCATCGACTACAAGCAGGTAGCACGGCAGGTGCACGACATGGCCGGATGGGAGTGCCGGGTCTGTGGTGAAATCGAATTTGATCACGACACCGACAGTGCGCAACGTTATTCCCAGGCGAGCGATCAGTTGCTCGAAGATTGTGCCCAGGCGATGGCGGCGGAGATGAAACGCATCCGCCGCAAACTGCACCTCACGCAAAAAGACGCGGTGAAACTGCTGTCTGGCGGCGGACACAACGCCTTTTCCCGTTACGAGCGTGGCGAAGTCGCCCCACCGCAACCACTGTTCATGCTGATGCGCCTGCTCGATCGTCATCCCCACCTGATGGCGGAAGTACTCGCACTGAGCGAGGGCACCGATTTGAAGCAGTTGTTGACTACCCGCCATCCGGAACAGGCAACCGTTCTGACACCCTGAATCCCAGGCAAAAATAAACCCGGACAAGTCCGGGTCTATTTCAATGCCTAAGGCCGGATCAATGCAGAATCTGGCTCAGGAACAGCTTGGTGCGGTCGTTCTGCGGGTTATCGAAGAAGTCGTTCGGCGCGGCCTGTTCGACGATTTCGCCCTTGTCCATGAAGATCACACGGTTGGCCACGGTGCGGGCAAAGCCCATTTCGTGGGTCACGCAGAGCATGGTCATGCCGTCTTCGGCCAGGCCGATCATGGTGTCCAGAACCTCTTTCACCATTTCCGGGTCGAGCGCTGAAGTCGGTTCATCGAACAGCATGATTTTCGGTTTCATGCACAGGGCACGGGCGATGGCCACACGCTGCTGCTGGCCGCCGGAGAGCTGGCCCGGGTATTTGTGCGCCTGCTCTGGAATGCGTACGCGCTCCAGGTAATGCATGGCGATTTCCTCGGCCTTGCGCTTGGGCATCTTGCGCACCCACATCGGCGCCAGGGTGCAGTTCTGCAGGATGGTCAAGTGCGGGAACAGGTTGAAGTGCTGGAACACCATGCCGACTTCACGGCGGATCGCTTCGATCTGCTTGAGGTCGTTGGTAAGTTCCACGCCATCGACCACGATGCGACCCTGCTGGTGTTCTTCCAGGCGGTTGAGGCAACGGATGGTGGTGGACTTGCCGGAACCCGACGGGCCGCACAGCACGATACGCTCGCCCTGCTGGACGTTCAGGTTGATGTCTTTCAACACGTGGAACTGGCCGTACCACTTGTTCACGCCCTGCATCTGAATAATGCCTTCAGGGCTCACAGGCTGTTTGATCGCTTCACTCATAAACTACGCTCCTAACGCTTGTGGCCAGTGTCCAGCTTGCGTTCCAAATGCATGGAATAGCGGGACATACCAAAACAGAAAATCCAGAACACCAGGGCGGCGAACACATAGCCTTCGGTGGCCATGCCCAGCCATTTCGGGTCGGCGGCAGCTTGTTTCACGCTGTTGAGCAGGTCGAACAGGCCGATGATGATCACCAGGCTGGTGTCCTTGAACAACGCGATGAAGGTGTTGACGATACCCGGGATCACCATCTTCAGGGCTTGCGGCAGAATCACCAGGCCCATGCTGCGCCAGTAGCCCAGGCCCATCGCCGCGGCCGCTTCGTACTGACCTTTGGGAATGGCTTGCAAGCCGCCACGCACCACTTCAGCCACGTAGGCCGACTGGAACAGGATCACGCCGATCAGTGCCCGCAGCAGCTTGTCGAAGTTCATGCCTTCAGGCAGGAAAAGCGGCAGCATCACCGAGGACATGAACAGCACCGTGATCAACGGCACGCCGCGCCAGAATTCGATGAAGGTCACGCAGACCACACGAATCGCCGGCATGTTCGAACGCCGCCCCAAAGCCAGCACGATGCCCAACGGCAAAGCCCCGGCGATACCGACGGTGGCGATCACCAGGGTCAGCATCAGGCCGCCCCATTGGCTGGTCGACACGGTGGCCAGACCGAACACACCACCGTGCAACAGGCACCAGGCGATGATCGGATACAGCACCAGGAAACTCAGGCCGTAGACCGCCTTGCGCGGGAAGCGCGAGATGAACAGCGGAGCCACACCAATGACCGCCAGCCACACGGTCAGGTCCACGCGCCAGCGCAGATCCGCCGGGTAGTAGCCGTACATGAACTGGCCAAAGCGCTGCTGGATGAACACCCAGCAGGCGCCCTCCTTGGTGCAGTCAGCCTGTGTGGTGCCGACCCAGTTGGCGTCGAGGATCGCCCAACTGATGATCGGTGGAACGACCAGGTAAATCAGGTAGAACGCAAACAACGTCAGCAAGGTGTTGAGCCAGCTGGAGAACATGTTCGCGCGCATCCACGCCACCACGCCGATGCTACTGCTCGGTGGGGGCATGTCAGGTTTGAAAGTATGGGATGTCATGCGCGTTTTTCCTCACCGCTCGATCAGCGCAATGCGCTTGTTGTACCAGTTCATCAGCAGGGAAATGCTGATACTGATCGCCAGGTACACGCTCATGGTGATCGCAATAACTTCGATCGCCTGCCCGGTCTGGTTCAGCACCGTACCGGCAAACAGCGAAACCATTTCCGGATAACCGATACCGGCCGCCAGCGAGGAGTTCTTCGCCAGGTTCAGGTATTGGCTGGTCAACGGCGGGATGATCACGCGCAGGGCTTGCGGGATGATCACCTTGCGCAGGGTCGGACCGTTACGCAGGCCCAGGGAATGGGCAGCTTCGGTCTGACCGTGGCTGACCGACTTGATGCCCGAACGCACGATCTCGGCGATGAATGCCGCGGTGTACACCGTCAGTGCCAACGTCAATGCCAGCAATTCGGGAATCAGTACCCAGCCACCGACGAAGTTGAAGCCCTGGAGTTCCGGCATTTCCCAGTGCACAGGGGCACCGAAGACCAGGGCGCACAGCGCCGGGATCACCAGGAACAACGCCAGGCCCACCCAGAATTTATGGAACGGCTCGCCCGTGGCTTCGAAACGCTTATTGGCCCAGCGGGTCATCAGCACGATGGCGATGATCGCCAGCACGACGCTGATCACGAATGGCCAGAACCCGTCCGCCACCAGCGCGGCCGGCATGTTCAGGCCCCGGCTGCTGACAAAGAAGGTGTCGCCGAAGTTATGGGCGGCGCGTGGGCCCGGCATGGTCAGGAATACGGCGAAGTACCAGAACAGGATCTGCAGCAGTGGCGGGATGTTACGGAAAACCTCCACGTACACCGTTGCCACTTTGGCGATAATCCAGTTTTTCGACAGTCGGGCCACGCCGACAATGAAACCGAGAATCGTCGCCAGGATCACGCCGATGAACGTCACCAGCAGTGTGTTGAGCAACCCGATGACGAAGACGCGGGCATAGCTGTCCGCTTCGGTGTAGTCGATCAGGGTTTGAGCGATGCCGAATCCGGCACTGCGCTCCAGAAAGCTGAAACCGGAGGTGATGCCCCGGTGCTCAAGGTTGGTTTGCGTGTTGTCGAACAGAAACCAGCCCAGTGAAACCACCGCCACAATGGTGACGATCTGAAATACCCAGGCACGCACGCGTGGATCGCTGAGGCTAAGCCTCTGCTTAGGTGCGCCGATTGAATTTTGCATGAAGTGCCCCGCAAAGAATGGAACAGAACATCACCCGGTGGTTGGCCCACCGGGTGATAGAACCATCAGCGCACTGGTGGTGCGTATTGAATGCCGCCGTTGGTCCACAGCGCGTTCAGGCCGCGATCGATTTCCAGCGGGGTGCCTTTGCCGAGGTTGCGCTCGAACACTTCACCGTAGTTACCGACTTGTTTGACGATCTGGACAACCCAGTCTTTGGGCAGCTTCAGGTCTTTACCGTATTCACCGTCAGCGCCGAGCATACGGGCGACGTCCGGGTTCTTGGTGGATTTGGCTTCAGCTTCAACGTTCTTCGAAGTGATGCCGGCTTCTTCAGCGTTGAGCATGGCGTAGCCAGTCCAGCGCACTATTTTCGCCCACTCTTCGTCGCCATTACGCACGACCGGGCCCAGTGGCTCCTTGGAAATGGTTTCCGGCAGAACCACGTAGTCCTTCGGCGCGGCCAGCTTGCTGCGCTGGGCAAACAGCTGGGACTTGTCGGAGGTCAGCACGTCGCAACGACCGGATTCCAGCGACTTGGCGCTTTCATCGGAGGTGTCGAAGGTGATCGGGGTGTATTTGAGGCCGTTGCCACGGAAGTAGTCGGAAACGTTCAGCTCGGTGGTGGTACCGGCTTGGATGCAGATGGTTGCACCGTCCAGTTCCTTGGCGCTCTTGACGCCCAGCTTTTTGTTTACCAGGAAGCCGATGCCATCGTAGTAGGTGATGAAGCCTGGGAAAACCAAGCCCATACCCGCGTCACGGGAGCTGGTCATGGTGGTGTTGCGCGACAGGACGTCAATTTCACCGGACTGCAGCGCGGTGAAACGCTCCTTGGCGTTCAATTGACTGAATTTCACCTTGTTCGCGTCGCCGAATACGGCAGCGGCCACTGCGCGACAGAAATCAGCGTCGATACCGAGGATCTTGCCGGAGGCATCAGGCACCGAGAAACCCGGCAAGCCATCGCTCACGCCACATTGCACAAAGCCTTTCTTCTGTACGGCATCCAGGGTTGCACCCGCCTGAGCGAACCCGCTGACGCCGAGTACTGCAGCTGCAGTCACGACGGCCAGGGTGGATTTCAGTAACTTCATTCAAACCTCCAGTTTTGCTCTTGTTGTGTCGGAGCTCGAGCCCTGTCGCACCCTTATGGGGCATTGCCGACCCTTGTTGGCTTTTTTTAGGGTCAACCGACGTCTGGACCTTCGCTATGAGTCTAATAATGAGAATGCCCCTAAACAGGGCGCCTGCCTCATCTCTCACCAATCGGCCGAACGGGCTGTAGCCCTTCACGTTCGCGAAGCCCGTAGCGGCTATTGGCGAACATCCATCACCGGATTTCTGATATCCCATGCGGCGCGTCAAGCTGATAGTGTTACCGCGCAGCGTAAGAATCATCACTCAAGCTACCTCAAAGCAAACGCCGTACCACACCGCTGCGCTTGACCCTTATGAGACACGTCAAGACAAAAACTTTTAAGATTGCGACATCTAATTAACTGAGGCACCGGGCCCGCACTGTAATAACGCACTGAATGAGCGCGCCCGCACAGATTTGGAGCAGACCATGACCGACCCCTTGATTCTCGAGCCCAGCGGCACCGCCGACGCGTGCGTCATCTGGCTCCACGGCCTGGGCGCCGATCGTTACGACTTCCTGCCGGTGGCCGAAATGCTGCAGCAAAGCCTGCTCACGACACGTTTCGTTCTGCCTCAAGCGCCGACCCAGCCGGTGACCATCAACGGCGGCTACGCCATGCCGAGTTGGTACGATATCCGCGCCCTGAGCCCCGCGCGGGCCATCGACGAGCAACAGCTGGAAGTGTCGGCGCAGCGGGTCATCGACCTGATCGAAGCCCAGCGAGCCCTTGGAATAGACGCCTCGCGGATTTTCCTCGCAGGTTTTTCCCAAGGCGGCGCGGTGGTCTATCACACCGCGTTCGTGAAATGGCAGGGTCCATTGGGGGGCGTAGTCGCGCTGTCCACTTATGCACCGACTTTCAGCGAAGAACTGCAATTGTCGGCCAGCCAGCAGCGCATTCCGGTATTGGCGCTACACGGCCAGTACGACGAAGTGGTACTCAACCCCATGGGGCGGACCGCGAAAGAGTATTTGAAACAGCATGGTGTCACCGTGACATGGCAAGAATACCCAATGGGCCATGAAGTGTTACCCGAAGAGATTCGCGACATCGGCACCTGGCTGAGCGAGCGGTTGCGCTAAGCGGGCGTGAGGACATGTCAACCCCTTGACGATCACACTACGCCGCGCCCGTTTCTTGCATTACACTGGCCGGCGTACATTCCTTAACCAATCGATGAGATGACCGTGCTCAAAGCACTCAAGAAGATGTTCGGTAAAAGCGAGGCCGAGCAGCTCGTGCCTGGCCCCAGCGCACCTGCCCACAGCCCGAGTCGTGCCGAGGTGCAAAAAAAGCCGCGGCGGACAACGCCTGTTGCGAACACAGAAAAAGACGCGGCCACCGCGCCTGTCGCTCCCGCGCCGCAACAGCCACACAACGAAGCCCCCAAGCCACGCCGCGAGCGCGCCCCAAAACCGCCGGTCGTCGCCTGGAAGCTCGAGGATTTCGTCGTAGAACCCCAGGAAGGCAAGACCCGCTTCCATGATTTCAAACTCGCCCCTGAACTGATGCATGCCATCCAGGACCTGGGCTTCCCCTACTGCACGCCAATCCAGGCGCAGGTGCTGGGATTCACCCTCGCCGGTAAAGATGCCATCGGCCGCGCCCAGACCGGCACCGGCAAGACCGCCGCGTTCCTGATTTCCATCATTACCCAGTTGCTGCAGACCCCGCCGCCCAAAGAACGCTATATGGGCGAGCCTCGGGCGCTGATCATCGCCCCGACCCGCGAGCTGGTGGTGCAGATCGCCAAGGACGCCGCCGACCTGACCAAGTACACCGGACTGAACGTCATGACGTTCGTCGGCGGCATGGACTTCGACAAGCAGCTCAAGCACCTCGAAGCCCGTCACTGCGACATTCTGGTGGCAACACCGGGACGCCTGCTGGACTTCAACCAGCGCGGCGATGTGCACCTGGACATGGTCGAGGTGATGGTGCTGGACGAAGCCGACCGCATGCTCGACATGGGCTTCATCCCGCAAGTGCGCCAGATCATTCGCCAGACCCCACCGAAAAGCGAACGCCAGACCCTGCTGTTTTCCGCCACGTTCACCGAAGACGTGATGAACCTGGCCAAGCAATGGACCACCGACCCGTCCATCGTCGAGATCGAAGCGCTGAACGTCGCGAGCGAAAACGTCGAGCAGCACATCTACGCTGTGGCCGGCGCCGACAAGTACAAGCTGCTCTACAACCTGGTCAACGACAACGGTTGGGAGCGCGTGATGGTGTTCGCCAACCGCAAGGACGAAGTACGCCGTATCGAGGAGCGCCTGGTACGCGATGGCGTCAACGCAGCCCAGTTGTCGGGCGACGTGCCGCAACACAAGCGTATCAAGACGCTGGAAGGCTTTCGCGAAGGCAAGATCCGTGTGCTGGTGGCCACCGATGTGGCCGGGCGCGGGATTCATATCGACGGGATCAGCCACGTGATCAACTTCACCCTGCCGGAAGTGCCGGATGACTATGTGCACCGGATCGGGCGTACTGGGCGTGCAGGCGCCGCTGGCGTATCGATCAGCTTCGCCGGTGAGGATGACTCCTATCAGTTGCCGTCCATCGAAGCGTTGCTGGGGAAGAAGATCAATTGCGAAACCCCACCGACTCATCTGCTTCGGCCGGTTGAGCGCAAACGCCCTTAACCGTCGTCAGGAACCAGAAAGCGCAGCCGCAAACGCTGCGCTTTTTTTTCGTCCGGGATATTGCCCAACAGAACTATAAGTCCATAATGGACAAATTAGTTTACACAAAGCACCCCGGAGTCCCGATGTCCAGCACGCCCTACGTGATGACCCAAGCCCAGGCCCGAGAGCTGCTCGGCCAAGTCGACGTACCGCAGATTTTACGCAAGCTGTTCCACGACCTTGCCGCCGGACAGGCCGTCCAACCGCCCCAGCAACTTGTGGCGTTTCCCCAAGGCGCCGGGGATTTCATCAACTACCTGGGCGTGCTGGCTGAAGAGCAGGTCTACGGGGTCAAGACCTCACCGTATATCGTGCGCGAGCAAGGTCCATTGGTGACCGCCTGGACCCTGCTGATGTCGATGCAGACCGGCCAGCCACTGCTGCTGTGCGACGCCGCCGAACTGACCACCGCCCGCACCGCAGCCACCACTGCCGTCGCCGTGGATGCCCTGGCCCCATTCCAGGCCCGGCGCTTGGCAGTCATCGGCAGCGGCGCCGTGGCAAGGGCCCACGTGCAATACGTCAAGGGTCTGCGGGACTGGCAAAGCATCAGCCTCTATTCGCCCAGCCTGCAGAATAAATCGGCGCAAGAGCGTGCTTCGCTCACCGAGCTGGATCCGCGCCTGCAAATCGCTGCCAGCCTTGAAGCGGCGCTGCACGACGCCGATGTGGTGATGCTCTGCACCTCGTCCGCCAAGGCAGTGCTCGACCCACAAACACTGAGCAAGCCAGCCCTGATTACCTCCATCAGCACCAATGCTCCGCGCGCCCACGAAGTGCCCCCCCAGAGCCTCAACGACATGGACGTGTTCTGTGACTATCGTCAGACCACCCCCGGTTCGGCCGGTGAAATGTTGATTGCCGCTGAACAGCACGGCTGGGACGCGTCACGCCTGGTTGGGGATTTGCCTGAACTGCTCAGCGAACACGTAGCGCGTCCCGGCTATGAGCGCCATGTGTTTTTCCGCTCCATCGGCCTGGGGTTGGAAGACGTTGCGCTGGCGAATGCGCTTTATCAGTTGCACAACTGACACAGCCAATTTCCCCACAAGGTTTTACTAACTCCCGGCACCGCGCTCCACAGGAGAGCTTCATGACCTCAGCAGACTTCATCATCATCGGCGGTGGCATCGCCGGTGCTTCCACCGGTTACTGGCTGGCCCCCCACGGTCGGGTCATTGTGCTCGAGCGCGAATCCCATCCGGGCTACCACTCCACAGGGCGCTCGGCGGCGCTGTACAGCGCCGCCTATGGCACGCCTCAGGTGCGGGCGCTGACCCAGGCCAGCCGTGACTTTTTCGACGCCCCACCGGCCGGTTTCTGCGAGCACCCGCTGCTCACCCCACGGGGCGAAATGACCGTGGATTTCACCGGCGACCCGGCCGAGCTGAACAACCAGTACCTCAGCGCCAAGGCCACGGTGCCGCAGATGCAGCTACTCAGCGCCGAAGAAGCCTGTGTGCGACTGCCGATCCTGCGACGGGACAAGGTGCATGGTGCAATCTACGACCCCACCGCCTGTGACATCGACACCGATGCGCTGCACCAAGGCTACCTGCGCGGTATCCGCCGCAACGGCGGTCAGGTGCACACCGACACCGAAGTGCTGGGCCTGAGCCGCGACGATCAGGGGATGTGGCAGGTAGCAACCGCTGGCCAGACCTTCAGCGCTCCGGTGCTGATCAACGCGGCCGGCGCCTGGGCCGATCACATTGCCGAAATGGCCGGCGCGCGCAAGCTGGGCCTGCAACCCAAGCGGCGGGCAGCATTCATTTTTGCCGGCCCCGAGGGCGTGGACATTCATGACTGGCCGATGCTGGTGAGCCTCGACGAGTCGTTCTATATGAAGCCCGACGCCGGCATGTTCCTCGGCTCGCCGGCAAATGCCGATCCGGTGGAACCTCACGACGTACAGCCTGAAGAACTGGACATTGCCATGGGCATCTACCAGATCGAAGAAGCCACCACCCTGACCATCCGCCGTCCGACCCGCACCTGGGCCGGGTTGCGCAGTTTCGTCCCCGACGGCGACCTCTTGTCCGGTTTCGATCCCCAGGTACCGGGGTTGTTCTGGGTCGCGGCCCAGGGCGGCTACGGCATCCAGACGTCCCCGGCCATGGGTCAGGCCAGCGCGGCCCTGGTGCGCGGTGAGCCATTGCCCGAGACCTTGACCCGTTTCGGCCTGAGCACCACCCAGCTGTCGCCGGCACGCCTGGCTTGAACCCACCCAGGTGACGCATCGCCACGATTGCGGCACACTCCTGCGCGCCCCTGCTTCACGGGGCGCTGACACTGCCTGGAGCCCTGTCATGAACGCCCCGCAACCTGATCCGACACTGGATAATTTCCGCACCATCGCCGACGCCATCGCCACGCTGTTCTACCCTCACGCCGAAGTGGTGCTGCACGACCTGCGTACGCAGAAAGTCGACTACATCGCCAACAACCTGTCCAAGCGCGTGATAGGGGATGACTCGTCCCTGGAGGACATGCTCAGCGAAGAGATCAGCGAACGGAACATCGGGCCATACGAAAAACTCAATTGGGACGGGCAGAAAATCCGCAGCCTCAGCAGCGTCCTGCGCGATGCAGGGGGGCGCCCGCTGGCGGTGCTGTGCATCAATCTGAATATTTCGCTGTTCGAGAATGCCAAGGCCGCGCTGGACCTGTTCCTGTCGCCGGGCAAGTTGATCCCGCAGCCGGACTCACTGTTTCGCGATGACTGGCAGGAGCGGATCAACACCTTCCTCCACGCCTGGATGCGCGAGCGTCAGTTGAGCCTGAACCTGCTGACCCGCGACCATAAACGCGAACTGGTGCTGGCGCTGCATGCCGAAGGCGCCTTCAAAGGCAAAAGCGCCTCCAACTACGTGGCCAATGTGCTGAACATGGGGCGGGCGACGGTTTACAAGCATTTGAAGGAGTTGAAGGGCTGAGGTTTTTGTTGCCTGGCCTGGCCTCATCGCGAGCAGGCTCGCTCCCACAGGGGGTCTGTGTCGAACACGCTATTTGTGTTCAATGAGATCCAATGTGGGAGCGAGCCTGCTCGCGATAACGATCAATCAGTCGCCATAGATATCCGACTTGAAATACTTGGCCTGGATCTTCTGATACTCCCCACTGGCCCGAATCCCGTCGATGGCCTTGTTCAAGTCCGACACCAGTTGGGTATTGCCCTTGCGCACCGCGATCCCCGCGCCTTCACCGACGTATTTCGGGTCCTTGAGCTCCGGCCCGACAAACGCGTAGCCCTTGCCCCGGGGCATCGACAGAAAATCTTCGAGCGGGATGGTGTCAGCGAATATCGCGTCCAGTCGACCGGACGCCAGGTCCATGTAGATTTCTTCGTTGTTGCTGTAGCGCTTGACTGTCACGCCCTTGGGTTCGAAGACCTCCGTAGCGAAGCGGTCGGTGGTGGTCGCCCGTTGCACACCCACGGTCTTGCCTTTGAGACTGGCGTACTGATCATCGACCACCGCGCCCTCCTTCATGACCAGCCGCGACGAGGTGAAGTAGTACTTGTGAGTAAAATCCACCGACTTCTTGCGCTCTTCGGTGATGGTCATGGACGACAGCGCCATGTCGATTTTCTTCACCTTGAGCGACGGAATCAGCCCGTCAAACTCACTTTCGATCCACTGGCACTTGACCTTCATCTGCGCGCACAGCGCATTGCCAATGTCATAGTCAAATCCCTCGATCTTTCCTTCGGAGGTCTTGGAAGCAAACGGCGGATACGCCGCTTCGATGCCGATACGCAAAGTCTTCTCGGCGGCGAACAGACTGCTGGAGGCCAGCAGGCTCAAGGCCAGGCCGGTGATGAGGGGGAGCTTTTTCATGATCGATCTCTCGCGGGTTTGTTGTTGGTTTTGGCAGAGAAAGGTGAAGCGACGGATTTTATGTACTTATAAATCCATACTGGACTTTAATGTACATATCGTCAATTGGGGCAACCGCGAAAAGTGATGGGAGGCTAATGGCCTCATCGCGAGCAGGCTCGCTCCCACAGGAGGCCTGCGTCGAACACGAATACTGTGTACAACCTGGATCCCTTGTGGGAGCGAGCCTGCTCGCGATAGCGGTTGGCAGGCAATGAATCAGCAACAGGCTATCTACCGCTTCCAGCGATCCGCCGCCGCATGATCACTGTCACGCCCTTCGACCCAGCGCGGGCCATCGGCGGTGTTTTCCTTTTTCCAGAACGGCGCACGGGTCTTGAGGTAGTCCATTACAAAGGCGCAGGCGTCGAATGCCGCCTGGCGATGGGCACTGGCGGCCGCCACGAAGACGATCGGTTCGCCCGGCTCCAGGGCACCGATGCGATGCAGGACCTCCAGCTTGAGCAACGGCCAGCGCTGCTCGGCCTCGGCAGCGATCTTGCCCAAGGCTTTTTCAGTCATGCCCGGGTAGTGCTCCAGGAACATCCCGGACACATCAAGGCCGTCATTGAAGTCACGCACGTAGCCGACAAAACTCACCACCGCCCCCACGCCGACATTGGCCGCGTGCATCGCGTTGACTTCGGCGCCCGGGTCGAACGGATCGGCTTGCACCCGAATCGCCATGGCTCAGCCTCCGGTCACGGTGGGAAAGAATGCCACTTCGTCACCATCGACCAGCGGCTCGTCGAGCTGGCACAGGTCTTCGTTGCGGGCGCACATCAGGTTTTGTTCTTTCAAGACATCGAAACCATCACGCGCAGCCAACACTTTCCGCACGTCGTCCACCGTGGAAAAATCGCCCTCGACCCTCTGCGAATCAATGCCCAACGCTTCGCGATAACGCGCAAAGAACTTCACGGTAATTTTCATGGTGCATCCGCCTGGAAGTGGCCGCTCTTGCCGCCGAGTTTCTCCAGCACCCGCACGCCTTCGATGGTCATGCCCCGATCCACGGCCTTGCACATATCGTAGATGGTCAGCGCGGCAACACTGGCGGCGGTGAGGGCTTCCATCTCCACGCCGGTCTGCCCCGACAGTTTGCAACGGGCAACAATGCGCACCCGGTCCTCGCCTTCGGCATTGAGCTCGACCTTGACGCTGGTGAGCATCAGCGGATGGCAGAGCGGAATCAGGTCACTGGTTTTTTTCGCCGCCTGAATGCCGGCAATGCGCGCAACGGCGAACACATCGCCTTTGGGATGACCACCGCTGACGATCATCTGCAGTGTTTCGGGCAGCATGCGCACAAATGCTTCGGCCGTGGCTTCACGGAACGTCACGGCCTTGTCGGTCACATCGACCATGTTGGCGCGACCTTGGGAATCGAGATGAGTCAGCACAGGGTTACTCCTGATCGGGAGCATCGATTGTAAACCTGTGAGTCAGATTCCGGCAGGCCTGATTGTCGCACCTGTGGCGAGCGCAATTGCCCAATCACCGCAAATCCCCCTGTGGGAGCGAGCCTGCTCGCGATAGCGGTGTATCAGATAAAAATAGGTGGCTGATGCACCGCTATCGCGAGCAGGCTCGCTCCCACAGGGTTTTCGTACAGTCATAAAAAAACCGGCGACCTTGAGGTCGCCCGGTTCTGATGGTCAGTTACAGGTGAGATTCGGCGTATTCGGCCAGGATCGAGCGCGGTACGCCCTGCAGGGTGATGTGGACCCCGTTGGGGAAGTCTTTGAAGCGTTCGGTCAGGTAGGTCAGCCCGGAACTGGTCGCGGACAGGTAAGGGGTGTCGATCTGTGCCAGGTTGCCCAGGCACACCACTTTGGAACCGGCGCCAGCACGGGTGATGATGGTTTTCATCTGGTGCGGGGTGAGGTTCTGGCATTCGTCGATCAGGATCAGGCTCTGCTGGAAGCTGCGGCCGCGAATGTAGTTGAGGGATTTGAACTGCAACGGCACTTTGCTGAGGATGTAGTCGACGCTGCCATGAGTGCTTTCGTCATCCATGTGCAAGGCTTCAAGGTTATCGGTGATGGCGCCCAGCCAAGGCTCCATTTTTTCCGCTTCGGTGCCGGGCAAAAAGCCGATTTCCTGGTCCAGGCCCTGCACGCTACGGGTGGCGATGATGCGCCGGTAGCGCTTGCTGACCATGGTCTGTTCGATGGCGGCGGCCAGGGCCAGGATGGTCTTGCCCGAACCGGCGGCGCCGGACAGGTTGACCAGGTGGATATCCGGGTCGAGCAAGGCGAACAAGGCCAGGCTCTGGTAAATATCCCGCGGCTTGAGGCCCCAGGCCTCCTGATGCAGCAGGGGCTCCTGGTGCAGATCGAGAATCAGCAGCTTGTCGACCTGGATTTCCTTGATCCAGCCGACGAAACCCTGTTCGTCGATGATGAACTCATTGATGTGCACCGCCGGCAGATTGTCGATCAACTGCACCTGGTGCCAGGTGCGACCATGGTCCTGACGGGTCTCGACCTTGCTCACCCGGTCCCAGAAGGAGCCGGTCATGGTGTGATAGCCGTTGGGCAGCAGTGATACGTCGTCGACCAGTTGGTCGGTGCTGTAGTCCTCTGCCGCGATCCCGCAGGCGCGGGCCTTGAGGCGCATGTTGATGTCTTTGGTCACCAGCACCACGGCCTGATCCTGGTTGCGCGCGTGCAGGTCGATCAACTGGTTGATGATGATGTTGTCGTTCAGGTGTTCGGGCAGCACCAGGTTGGGTTCGGTGCGCTTGCTCATCAGGATCGAGAGCAGGCCTTTGGGACCACTTTTGCCACGCTGGATCGGCACACCCAGTTCAACGTCCTCGGGCGACGCGTCTCCCAGGGTCTTGTCGATCAGGCGGATCGCCTGCCGGCATTCGGCGGCGACGCTGTGATGCCCGCTCTTGAGCTTGTCCAGCTCCTCGAGCACGGTCATCGGGATGGCAACATGGTGTTCTTCGAAGTTCAGGAGTGCGTTTGGATCGTGGATCAATACGTTGGTATCGAGTACATAGAGGATTGGCTGGTTGGAGGAAGGGCTACGTCCGTGGTCATCCATACTCGGTCACCTTTGTGGGGGCCATTCGACGCAATACCGTGACAGTGCTGCGCCTCGAAGTAGCCACCGAATTCACCCGCAAGGCTTGAGGTGAACTGCACACAACTGGGTCTTGGAAGACGCCACCTGTGTTGCAGGTTTCGGCGGTCTGACTTCTTGATACTCCAAAACACATGACAGGAAAAAGCACTTTGACGCTTTTTTGAAGTTTATTTTTCAGAGTGACGAATAACGCTTGGCGTTGCGCCTTTGCGCCGTTAAAGTCGGAAGTCCGGTCGTCATGAAAGTGCGCCGAATTTCCCTCCTCCCCCCGTGTTTCCGGGCCTTTGGCCAAATCAGCGAAACGCGACCCGACAATCTTCCCAGCCGATCCCGCTTTGCGCCGTTTGCGCAATGAGCCAGGGCAGCGCCGTTTTCAGTGCATCCTGCTTGACGTTGAAATTGATCACGCCGCGGCGCCACAACAGCATCAGGGTCAGTGTGCGCTGGGCGCTTTGCTCGGGGTTGAGCCGGCCGGCGCCGTCCTGGGGGTCAATATCCCAGAGCGCCACTTGCAGGCCCTGGTTGCGGAAAAAGGCGCCGGCATCGCCACGACGCTGGCCCTGGGGCGGGCGGAACAGCGGTACGTAGTTTTCCGGCAGCTTGCCCTTGACCAGATCGACGCTGCGCCGCACTGAGTCCTGCCAATCCTGCCAATGGCTGTGGGAGCGGAACTCCCAACCCTGGACACCGACGCATTGCCCCGAATACAAGGCCTGGAGGTTGTTGACCGAGCGCTCTGCAAGCCGCGCCTGGATGTCCTTGCCCAGCACGAAGAAGGTGCCGTTCATGTTCGACTTGCGCAGGTATTCAGTCAGCCACGAGGTATTGTCCGGCGTGATGTTGGCCGCGCTGTCGAAGGTCAGCAGGAACAGCCGGTCGTTCAGATCATCACCATTGCGCTCGTAATCGCCGAAACGCGCGATTTCGCTGCTGGTCTGCGGAAACAACGCGGCCTTGCGCAACAGCTCGTCCAGATATTGAGCGTGGAAGATCCGGCTCGGCTCAGCCCACTTGATGTAGTAGGAGTTTTCATCGAGCGTGAGCCTGCCCGCCTCTTCGCGCAACGTCGCCAGGTCTTCCACCAGAAAACAGAACGAAGCGTCCTGATCGCAGCTTTGCTGAGCGAAGTTGTAGTTGCTCAGCAGTCGCTGCCACAACCGCGCGCGCAGGGTGTCGATCGCCGCCATATTGATTGTGCGCAGCCCCAGGTGCTGCTTGAGGGCGATTTCGTCCATGGCATCGGTGTCCAGCAGGACCCGGGCGAACATCAGGATCTCAGCTCGCGAGGCCACGTCGAACAGCGTCGGGCTGGTGAGCTGTTCCGGCCAGGTGCTGCGGTCCAGGGTGGCGATGTCGCTGGGTGCGGCAATGGCCGCGAAACTCAGGAACCAGGCCGACAATAGAAGGACGATGCGCAAAAGGGATGTCTCCATAACGAAACCCGCGCCGCATCATAGCCGATCCTGAAGCAATACCCTTGTGGTCAGAGGACTCGGTGGAAGCAAGGCTTGCCCATCCATCACCTATCACCCCAATAGCTGGAGTCCACCCGGACAACCCCCTAGAATCGCCGCACCTTTGAAGGAGACGATTACATGCTGATGGTGATTTCCCCCGCCAAGACCCTCGATTACGAAACACCGCCGGCCACCGAGCGTTTTACCCAGCCGCAGTACCTGGATCATTCCCAGGAACTGATCGAACAGTTGCGCGAACTCTCGCCGGCACAGATCAGCGAGCTGATGCACGTCTCCGACAAGATCGGCGGTCTCAATGCCGCACGATTCGGCAGCTGGACGCCGGCGTTCACCCCAGCCAATGCCAAACAGGCTCTGCTGGCTTTCAAGGGTGATGTGTACACCGGCCTCGATGCACAAAGCTTTGCCGAAGCCGATTTCGACTATGCCCAGGAGCATCTGCGCATGCTCTCCGGTCTTTATGGCTTGCTGCGCCCACTGGACCTGATGCAACCCTATCGCCTGGAGATGGGCACGAAGCTGGCCAATGCCCGCGGCAAAGACTTGTATGCCTTCTGGGGCACACGCATCAGCGAATGGCTGAACGAAGCGCTGGCTGACCAGGGCGACGACATACTGTTGAACCTGGCCTCCAATGAATACTTCTCGGCGGTCAAACGCAGCGCGCTCAAAGCGCGGGTCATTGATACCGAGTTCAAGGACCTGAAGAACGGCCAGTACAAAATCATCAGCTTCTACGCCAAGAAGGCCCGCGGCCTGATGAGCCGCTTCGTGATTCAGGAACGCATCAACGATCCAGCAACACTCAAGCAGTTCGATGCCCAGGGCTACCGTTTCAATGCTCAACAATCGAGCGCGGACAAACTGGTGTTCCTGCGTGACCATGCCCCCGAATAAAGCACATCTTTATATGGCCCCTTGATCAGGGGCCTTGATCAAACCCGAACACGTCATCCAACTTCCCCGCCCACTTCGTCAGTTCCATGACGCCAATAAATCGCCCCCTTCCCTCGCTAACTTTTGTTTCACTCGACACCTGTCAGTTTTTTACGTAGTGGCACCAAATTTTTTATTCGGTAGTGGCACAAAAATATCTACCCCTCTTAACTCCCCGTTATCAAAGGTCAAAACGGCAAGTGCCATCATCATGAGGTCAGTGCCATCTTTCATAATATTTCGAAAAATTTCGAAAATCGCGATGAGCGGATCGGAACTATGTGAAATTGCACGGCTCATACCACCCGTAACGATTCTCGCCGTGCGTGTAAGAGATGACTTACATAGGCCGTCGATCCAAGTAACCAAGTTGTCATGGCAATTTAGCGAAACGGTCGCCTATTTGGATCCATCTTATAAAGGACAGGAGATAACGCACCATTACTATCCCCTACAAGGCCAAGGCTGCGCCCCTATAACGTGCTCGCCAGAGCACACAAGCTTCTGATTTTGTGGGCTTTTTGCCAGGGATCGGAGGTGAAGGACCTTTGCACGAACGTTCCCGAATACGAGGACTGGCTGCATAACAGGGCAGGTCATAACAACTAGGCCGCATTGCGCACAACTTGAGTGCACTTATTTAGACACTCGGAACTTAGTATGCCTGCACACGGCACTGTGGCGCCTGCATTCCACACTTCCGAGTGCACTATGACCGCTGAACACTATTAACTCCGGCCATTTAATGGCGTGAAAAACAGAGGTAAATGCGATGCGCATTAGCATATTTGGTTTGGGTTACGTCGGTGCAGTATGTGCCGGTTGCCTGTCTGCACGGGGCCATGATGTCGTTGGCGTAGATGTCGCCAAAGACAAAATCGACATGATCAACGCCGGTAAATCGCCGATTGTTGAACCCGGTCTGGGCGAGCTGTTGGCACAAGGTATTGAAACAGGCCGTCTGCGCGGAACCACCAACTTCGCCGAAGCGATTCGTGATACTGACCTGTCGATGATTTGCGTCGGTACACCGAGCAAGAAGAACGGCGATCTGGAACTCAACTACATCGAAGCGGTGTGCCGCGAGATCGGTTTTGTTCTGCGCGACAAGACCACCCGCCACACCGTCGTGGTTCGCAGCACCGTGCTGCCAGGCACCGTGGCGAATGTGGTCATCCCGATTCTGGAAGACTGCTCCGGCAAAAAAGCCGGTGTCGATTTCGGCGTCGCGGTCAACCCTGAATTCCTGCGTGAAAGTACCGCGATCAAGGACTACGACCTGCCACCGATGACCGTTATCGGCGAGTTCGACAAAGCCTCCGGCGACGTTCTGCAATCGCTGTACGAAGAGCTCGATGCGCCGATCATCCGCAAGGACATCGCTGTCGCCGAGATGATCAAGTACACCTGCAACGTCTGGCACGCCACCAAGGTGACCTTCGCCAACGAGATCGGCAACATCGCCAAGGCAGTCGGCGTCGATGGCCGTGAAGTGATGGACGTGGTCTGCCAAGACAAGACCCTGAACCTGTCCCAGTACTACATGCGCCCAGGCTTCGCCTTCGGCGGCTCGTGCCTGCCCAAGGACGTTCGCGCCCTGACCTACCGCGCCGGTTCCCTGGACGTGGAAGCGCCGCTGCTCAACTCGCTGATGCGCAGCAACGAATCCCAGGTGCAGAACGCCTTCGACATCGTTTCCAGCCACGACAAGCGCAAAGTCGCCCTGCTGGGCCTGAGCTTCAAGGCCGGCACCGACGACCTGCGTGAAAGTCCATTGGTGGAACTGGCGGAAATGCTGATCGGCAAGGGTTTCGACCTGAAGATCTACGACAGCAACGTCGAATACGCCCGCGTCCACGGTGCGAACAAGGATTACATCGAGTCGAAGATTCCTCACGTCTCGTCCTTGCTCAACGCCGACTTCGACTCGGTGATCGACAGCTCCGACATCATCATCCTGGGCAACCGCGACGAGAAGTTCCGCGCGCTGACCGAGAACGTACCGGAAGGCAAGCAGGTCATCGACCTGGTTGGCTTCATGTCCAAGGCCACCAACCCGAGTGGCCGGACCGAAGGCATCTGCTGGTAAGTCTGTTTGCCGGCCGGGCCCAGGCCCGGCCGGCCTTTCGCCTGCCTTAACCCATCGGGCCGCCCACAAGGCCCGCCCGAGATAGAGACGGATGCAGATTATGCACAGGCTAAAGCACGGCCTGCTTCAGGCCGCCGGTTGGCTGTTTTACTTGAGTTTATTGATGGGCATCGCCATGGCGTTGCCCACGTCCACGTTCGACTCCGAATCCAAGGATTTCATTTTCCTGATCGGCGCCGTGGGCATTTGGCGTTACTCCATGGGAGCGACGCATTTCGTGCGCGGCATGATCTTCCTGTACATCGTCTACCCGCATCTGCGCCGCAAGGTACGCAAGCTGGGCAAGGCGGCGGATCCGTCCCACGTGTACCTGATGGTCACCAGCTTCCGGATCGACGCACTGACGACCGCCCAGGTCTACAGTTCGGTAATCCGCGAAGCCATCGACTGCGGGCTGCCGACCACTGTGGTCTGCTCCATCGTGGAAATGTCCGACGAACTGCTGGTCAAGAGCCTCTGGGCCCGCATGAACCCGCCAGAGCACGTCAAGCTGGACTTCGTGCGCATTCCTGGCACCGGCAAGCGTGACGGCCTGGCCTTCGGTTTCCGCGCCATCTCCCGCCACTTGCCGGACGACCGTGCAGTGGTCGCCGTGATCGATGGCGATACCGTGCTCGGCGAAGGCGTGGTGCGCAAGACCGTGCCGTGGTTCCAGCTGTTCGGCAACGTCGGCGGCCTGACCACCAACGAGTTCTGCGAGGTGCGCGGCGGCTACATCATGAGCGAATGGCACAAACTGCGCTTCGCTCAGCGCCACATCAACATGTGCTCCATGGCCCTGTCCAAGCGTGTGCTGACCATGACCGGCCGCATGTCGGTGTTCCGCGCCACCGTGGTCACCAACCCGGATTTCATCGCCGACGTGGAAAGCGACTCGCTGCAACACTGGCGCCTGGGCCGCTTCAAGTTTCTCACCGGCGACGACAAATCGAGCTGGTTCAGCCTGATGCGCCTGGGCTACGACACGTTCTACGTACCCGATGCGGCGATCAACACCGTCGAGCACCCGCCGGAAAAAAGCTTCATCAAGGCCAGTCGCAAGCTGATGTTCCGCTGGTATGGCAACAACCTGCGGCAGAACTCCCGGGCACTGGGCCTGGGCATGAAGCGTCTGGGCCTGTTCACCTCGGTGGTGCTGTTCGACCAGCGCGTGTCGATGTGGACCTCGCTGCTGGGCCTGACCGTGGCGCTGATTGCCAGCTTCAAGTACGGCACCGCGTTCATCCTGGTGTACCTGCTGTGGATCGGCATCACCCGGTTGCTCTTGACCCTGTTGCTGTCGTGCTCCGGACACCGGATCGGTCCGGCCTACCCGGCGATTCTGTATTACAACCAGATCGTTGGCGCGCTGGTGAAGATCTACGTGTTCTTCCGCCTCGACCAACAGTCCTGGACTCGCCAGCCCACCCATCTGACCCGTGATCTCGCCAGCTTTCAACGTTGGTTCAACACTTGGTCGTCTCGGACCATGACCTTCTCCGCCGGCAGCGTTTTCGTTGCCGTGCTGCTGATGATGGTCTGACCGAACTCGCCTGAATTAACTAGGAAATCGCCCCTATGAACACCGCCGTGAATGTCAACGTAGTGCATGAATCCGAAGCCCAGCGCCAACACGCCCGAGTGAAAATCCCGGCCAAATTGCGCTTCTTCGGTCCCGACCGTACCCCCATGGAAGTCAAGGTCCTGGACCTGTCGGCCGGAGGCCTGTGCTTCAACGCCGGCCAGATGCCGCTCAAGGTCGGCGAAGCGTACAAAGGCCGCCTGCAATTCGTGATCGACAACCTTGGCCTGGCCATGGACGTGGAACTGCAGGTTCGCTCCTACGACCGCCAGACCGGTCGTACCGGTTGCCAGTTCCAGAATCTGGAGCCTCGGGACATCTCGACGCTGCGTCACATCATCACCTCGCACCTGGCCGGCGACATCGTCGGCGTCGGCGATGTGCTGGCGACCTTGCAACGCGACAACTTCACCAAGGCGCGCAAGCAGAAGGACGACAACGGTGGCATGACCGCCCTGGGCCGCCTGCGGGCCGTGACCTTCAGCCTGGCGATTTTTATCGTCGGCCTGGCGGCATTCGGCTTCATCTTCAAGTCGGTGTACGGCATGTACTTCGTCAGCCACGCCCAGGCGGGCCTGGTGAACGTACCGGGCATGGCTATCACCATGCCGCGCGACGGCACCGTGCAGAGTCTGGTCAAGGCCGACGGCGTTGCTGCCAAAGGCGCCCCGCTGGCCACGTTCAGCACCAGCATGCTCGATGTGCTCAAGGGCCATCTGGACGACAACCAGCTGCAACCGGCCAAGGTCGAGGAGCTGTTCGGCAAGCAAATGACCGGCACCCTGACCTCGCCGTGCGACTGCATCGTGTCCCAGCAACTGGTGTCCGACGGTCAGTACGCCAGCAAGGGTGACGTGATCTTCCAACTGGTCCCACGGGGCACCGAAGCCAACGTCGAAGCACGCTTCTCCTATCGCCAGTTCGGCGACGTGCGCCCAGGCACTCCGGTCAGCTTCCAGGTTGCCGGCGAAGACACCACCCGTACCGGCAAGATCGTCAGCAGCACCAGCCTGAAAAGTGCCGACCTGTCGTCCGATATCCGCGTACTGATCCAGCCTGACGAACCCCTGGACAGCTCGCTGGCCGGCCGGCCGGTAGAAGTTACCAGCGACCGTGGCCCGAACCTGAACTGGCTGATCGACAAAGCCATGGCTGTCGGTATTTAAGCGGAGGACATGCTCGTGACGACTCCACAAGACAACAAGACGCCGCATACCCTGTGGGCGCGAGCCTGCTCGCGATGGGATCAAAGCGGTGTGCCTGGTGTATCGAGCGGCCTGCATCGCGAGCAGGCTCGCTCCCACACAGGGTATGCGTTGTGCGCGCTGGCGCTGGCAATCGGCCTCAGCGGCTGCGCCGGCCTGCCCGACCAGCGCCTGGCCAACGAAGCCCTCAAGCGCGGTGACACGACGCTGGCACAGCAGAACTATCAGCAACTGGCAGACCTGGGCTACAGCGAAGCCCAGGTCGGCCTGGCCGACATCCAGGTGGACAGCCGCGACCCCGAGCAGATGAAAAAGGCCGAGGCGACTTACCGCGCCGCGGCCGATATCTCGCCACGGGCCCAGGCTCGCCTGGGCCGCCTGCTGGTGGCCAAGCCCGGCTCCAGCGAAGCGGAAAAGCACGAAGCCGAAGGCCTGTTGAAGAAAGCCTTCGCCAACGGTCAGGGCGGCACCCTGATCCCGCTGGCGATGCTGTACCTGCAATATCCCCAAAGCTTCCCGAACGTCAACGCTCAGCAGCAGATCAGCCAATGGCGCAGCGCCGGTTACCCGGAAGCGGGCCTGGCGCAGATTCTGCTCTATCGCACCCAGGGCACCTACGACCAGCATCTGGATGAAGTGGAAAAAGTCTGCAAGGCGGCATTGGCCACCACCGACATCTGCTACGTCGAACTGGCCACGGTCTATCAGAAACGCGGCCAGCCTGAACAGCAGGCCGAGTTGCTCAAGCAAATGCAGGCCGGTCACCAGAGTGGCACCGTCTCCGCCCAGCGTGTGGACAGCGTCGCCCGCGTCCTGGCCGATACGAGCCTGGGCAAGACCGACGAAAAAACCGCACAGTCGTTGCTCGAAGGCATCGCCCCTGGCTATCCCGCTGCCTGGGTCAGCCTGGCGCAGATTCTCTACGACTTCCCCGAGTTGGGTGACGTCGACAAGATGATGCAGTACCTGGAAAACGGCCGCGCCGCCGATCAGCCACGTGCCGATCTGTTGCTGGGCAAGCTGTACTACGAAGGCAAATGGGTGCCGGCTGACGCCAAGGTCGCCGAAGCGCATTTCCAGAAAGCCGTTGGCCGCGAAGTGGCCGCCGATTACTACCTGGGCCAGATCTATCGCCGTGGTTACCTGGGCCAGGTGTACTCGCAAAAAGCCCTGGACCATCTGCTCAAGGCCGCCCGCAACGGCCAGAACAGCGCCGATTTCGCCATTGCCCAGTTGTTCTCCCAAGGCAAGGGCACCAAGCCCGACCCGGTCAATGCCTATGTGTTCAGTCAATTGGCCAAGGCCCAGAACACCCCGCAAGCCATCGAGCTTGCCCAGACCCTCGAAGCCCAATTACCGCCGAACCAGCTTGCACAAGCCCAGCGCCTGCTACAACAAGAGCAGGCCATTCGCGGCTCCATGAGCCCCGATACGCTGGAACTGCAAGCCCTAAAAGAAGATGACGGCGAGGAACCTCTATGAAGCCTTTGAAGCTCAATCCTTTTGTGCAGGCCGGTATTGGCCTGTCGTTTGCCCTGCTGTGGTCCTGTCCGACCCTGGCGGCCCTGACTGAAGACCAGAACTTCGGCCTGGACGTGAAAATCACCGCCCAGTCCGAAGACGATCGCGACCTCGGCACCCAGCGCGGCGGCGACGTCAACGGTATCGGTCTGGACCTGCGTCCGTGGATCTACGGTGAGCGCGGTGCCTGGAGCGCCTACGCCATGGCCCAGGCCGTGACGTCTACCGACACCATCGAGACCGACACCCTGCAACAGTCCGATGACGCGACCGCGCAAACCGACAGCGGTGATCGCGAAGTCAAGAAGAACTACCTGGCCATGCGCGAATTCTGGATTGGCTATCGGGGCCTGACCCCTTACCCGGGCGAACAGCTGAAATTCGGTCGCCAACGCCTGCGCAACGAAGACGGCCAATGGCGCGACACCAACATCGAAGCCCTGAACTGGACCTTCGATACCACCTTGTTGCGGGCCAACCTGGGTGTCGCCGAGCGCTTCAGCGAATACCGCACCGACCTCAAGGAATTGTCGCCTGACGACAAGGACCGCCTGCACGTCTACGGTGACGTGGGCTACCAGTGGATGCCAGGCCAGTGGGCCGGAATCCGTGCCCACCATACCCACGACAATGGCAGCCTCGATTACCCGACCCCGGGCGAAGCCACCGATTCCCTGGACAAGACCCAGAACGGTGACCTGTCCTGGCTGGGCCTGGAAGCCAACAGTGACGCCTACAACTGGCGTAACACCAACACCGTCAACTACTGGGCCAGCCTGACCGGCATGACCGGCGATCGCGACACCGTCAACTCGCTCAACGCCGACGGCACGCGCCCCACGCAACTCAAGCGCAGTGACGACGTCGATGGCTGGGCCACCGACCTGGGCATCCGTCTGCGCCTGGATCCGCAGTGGCAAGTCGGTGCGGCCTATGCCCGCGCCAGCGAGGACTACGAACAGAACGGTCTGCAAAGCAACCGCTCGAACTACACCGGTACCCGCTCGCGGGTCCACCGTTTCGGTGAAGCCTTCCGTGGCGAAATGGCCAACACCCAGAGCGCCAGCCTGTTCGGTTCCTGGCAGTTGCGTGACGAATACGACGCAAGCCTGGTGTACCACAAGTTCTGGCGCGTGGACGGCAACAAGCCTGTGGGCAGTAACGGCATCAACGCGGTGGAAAACAACACCGACGATGTGACCGGCGCAATCCTGTCCACCTCGTCCCTGCCACTGCGCGACGGTAACAAGGACCTGGGCCAGGAAGTCGACCTTGTGGTCACCAAGTACTTCAAGCAAGGCCTGCTGCCGGCAGCGCTGAGCCAGTCCATCGACGAGCCGTCGGCGCTGGTGCGCTTTCGTGGCGGTGTGTTCAAGCCTGGCGACGCCTACGGCAAAGAGGTCGATTCATACATGCATCGCGCCTTTGTCGACGTGATCTGGCGCTTCTGATGCGAATGACCATGGGAGTGCCCGATATGAACCGCTACCTCAGGAACAGCCAGGCGATGAAAGGTTCGATCAGCCTGTTGGCCGCAGCGATGCTGCTGGCCGGCTCGTCGGCGTTCGCCAACGTTGAACCGGTGGTCAAACCGGGCAACGTGGTCAAGGAACTGCAGCAGGCCAAGACCTACACCGTCAGCAGCGCGCCGACCGCTCCGCTGGAACTGGCTGCGCCGACCCTGCCCGACCTCACAGGCTTCACCGCCGAAGCGGCCGCGGCCAAGATCGTGCGCAGCAAGCCCGGCAAGGTCAGCGTGCGCCGGATGATGCAGGAAAACGCCTTGAAGGACTTCATCGGCGGCGACAACAAGATGGCCGAGTGGGTGGTGCGCCAGCACGGCATCCCACAGGCCATCTTCATCGACGATGGCTACATGAACCTCAAGGACCTGGCCAAGAAAGTGCCCAAGCAGTACCTCAGGGAAACCTCGCCAGGTGTCTTCCTGGCCAGGATTCCGATTGTGGTGGGTGAAAAAGGCATTCTGGAAATCGACCAACAGACCCAGGAACTGCGCCTGTCCCAAGAGGGCGGCTCCTTCCTGGTCAACGATGGAAAGATGTTCATCCGCGACACCAAGGTCACTGGCTGGCGCGAAAAGGACAATGGCCCCGCCACGTTCCGCTCGGCCAACGAATTCCGTCCGTTCCTGCTGTCCTGGGGCGGCACCGAGACTTACATCGTCAATACCAAAATGGCCAGCTTCGGCTACGCCAACAGTAAGTCGTACGGGGTCAGTATTTCCCAGTACACGCCCAACATGGCCAAGGTCCTCAAGCGCCCGGAACCGACCGGCTGGATCATCGATTCCGAGTTCTCGGACATGTGGTACGGCTTCTATTGCTACGAAACCAACGACTTTGTGGTCAAGGGCAACACCTACAAGGACAACATCGTCTACGGCATTGACCCCCACGACCGTTCCCATCGGCTGATCATCGCCGACAACACCGTCTACGGGACCAAGAAGAAGCACGGGATCATTATTTCCCGTGAGGTCAACGACAGCTTCATTTTCAACAACCGCAGCTACGACAACAAACTCTCGGGCCTGGTGATCGACCGTAACAGCGTGAACAACCTGATCGCCTACAACGAGATCTACAAGAACCACACCGACGGCATCACGCTTTACGAGAGTGGTGACAACCTGTTGTGGGGCAACAAAGTGATCAGCAACCGGCGCCACGGCATCCGGATTCGTAACAGCGTGAACATCCGCCTTTACGAAAACGTCTCCATGGCCAACGGCCTGACCGGTCTTTACGGCCACATCAAGGACCTGTCCGACACCGACCGGGACATCAAGCTCGACCCGTTCGACGCCCAGGTCTCGCTGATCGTGGTCGGTGGTGAACTGGCTGCCAACGGCAGCGGCCCATTGTCCATCGACTCACCGTTGAGCGTTGAGCTCTACCGCGTGTCCATGCTCGCGCCGACCAAATCCAGCGGCATCAGCTTCTCGGGGATCCTGGGCGAGCGCCAGGATGAAATTCTCGACCTGCTGGTGCGCCAGCAGAAAGCCGTGCTGATCGACCCTGTCGAACGCCAGACTGAATTGCGGGACTGAGGATGACCTTTATGAACCCACAGATGATCAAACTTCTGGGCCTGTCCGCCCTGACTGCCGGCATTCTCGCCGCCACAAGCGGCGCGCGCGCCGCTGAAACCACAGCGCCTGTGTTCACTGCCGAACCGTGCTGCAACCTGTGCCCGGCTGCTTATGACGCGAAGAACTACACCACGCGCTATCAGCAGAACTTCACCACGCTGGTACAGGCCCAGGGCGATTGGCTGTTCCGTACCCAGGAAGACCTGCGTACCGAATTCAATACCACCCCGGCCGGCTACAAGCGCATGCAGCAGTTGCACGACGCGTTCAAGAAAAAAGGCGTTGAGCTGGTGCTTGTGTATCAACCGACCCGGGGCTTGGTGAACCGCAACAAACTCAACCCTCAGGAAAAGGCCAGTTACGACTTCGACAAGGCCCTGACCAACTACAAGAGCATGCTCGGGCGTTTCGCGCAGATGGGTTATGTGGTGCCGGACCTGTCGCCGTTGACCAACGAAAACCTGCCCGACACCCTGCCGGCCCACGATTTCTACTTCCGTGGCGACCAGCACTGGACCCCGTACGGCGCCCAGCGCACGGCGAAGATCGTGGCCGAGAAGGTCAAGCAGATCCCGGCCTTTGCCGACATTCCCAAGCGTGAGTTCGAGACCAAGAAGTCCGGCCGCATGGGCAAGACCGGCACCCTGCACAACATGGCCGGCCAGCTGTGCGGCACCAGCTACGCGGTCCAGTACATGGACCAGTTCACCACCGAGCCTAAAGGCGAGGCCGGCGACGGCGACCTGTTCGGCGACTCCAGTGATCCGCAAATCACCCTCGTGGGCACCAGTCACAGCGGCAAGAACTACAACTTCGCCGGCTTCCTTCAAGAAGCCATCGGCGCTGACATCCTCAACGTCGCCTTTCCCGGCGGCGGTCTGGAAGGCGCGATGATCCAGTACCTGGGCAGCGAAGAATTCCAGAAAAGCCCGCCGAAAATCCTCATCTGGGAATTCTCGCCGCTGTATCGCCTCGACCAGGAAACCATCTACCGCCAGATGATGGCGTTGCTGGACAACAACGGTTGCGAAGGCAAGCCCGCGCTGATGAGCAGCAAGACTGCCCTCAAGCCCGGCAAGAACGAATTGATGGTCAACAGCAAGAACATGGACCTGCGTAACGGCAGCCACCAGATCGATATCCGCTTCGCCGATACGTCGGTGAAAACCTTACAAGCCACCCTCTGGTACATGAATGGGCGCCACGAGGATATCAAGATCGAAAAACCGGACACTTCCGAAACCGACGGACGTTTCGCCTTCCAATTGCGCACCGACGAGGACTGGGCTTCCCAGAACCTGCTGGCTGTAGAAGTCCAGGGACCTGAAGCCGGTGCCGAGCCACAGCAAATCGAAGCGAAAGTCTGCAAACGCAACGCATCTCCGCAAGCCGGGCAACAAACGGCTCAAATCGGACAATGAGGTCTCGTCTCATGACTAGAACCATGCGCACCCGAACGTTGAAAACGCTGCTGGCGCCGTCCCTGCTGACCCTGGCGATATTCGCCGGCGCGACGCAGGCCGCGGCCCCGCTACGCCCGCCCCAGGGTTACTTCGCACCGATTGAAAAATTCAAGACGGGCAGCTCTGACGAGCGCTGCGAGGCAGTACCGACGCCCTACACGGGCGCCCTGCAATTTCGCAGCAAGTACGAGGGTTCCGACAAGGCCCGCGCAACGCTGAACGTGAAATCGGAAAAAGCCTTCCGTGATGCCACTTCCGACATCACCCGGATCGAACGCGGCGTCAGCAAGCAAGTGATGCAATTCATGCGTGACGGCCGCCCCGAGCAGCTGGAATGCACCCTGAACTGGCTGACCGCCTGGGCCAAGGCCGATGCGCTGATGTCCAAGGACTTCAACCACACCGGCAAGTCCATGCGCAAATGGGCCCTGGGAAGCATGGCTTCGGCCTACGTACGCCTGAAGTTCTCCGAGTCTCGCCCACTGGCCAATCACCAGGAGCAGGCGCAACTGATCGAAGGCTGGTTCAGCAAGATGGCCGATCAGGTGGTGAGCGACTGGGACAACCTGCCGCTGAAAAAAATCAACAACCACTCCTACTGGGCCGCCTGGTCGGTGATGGCCACCGCCGTGGCGACCAACCGCCGCGACCTGTTCGATTGGGCCGTCAAGGAATACAAGGTCGGCGCCAACCAGGTCGACGCCGAGGGCTTCTTGCCCAACGAACTCAAGCGCAAGCAACGAGCCCTGTCCTACCACAACTATGCCCTGCCGCCTCTGGCGATGATCGCCAGTTTCGCCCAGGTCAACGGCGTGGACCTGCGCCAGGAAAACAACGGCGCCCTCAAGCGCCTGGGTGACCAGGTGCTGGCCGGGGTGAAAGACCCGGAGATATTCGAAGACAAGAACGGCGACGAGCAGGACATGAAGGATCTGAAAATCGATTCCAAGTTCGCCTGGCTGGAACCGTTCTGCAGCCTCTACACCTGCCCCGAGGATGTGCTGGAACGCAAGCATGAAATGCAACCGTTCAAGACGTTCCGCCTCGGCGGGGACTTGACCAAGGTGTACGACCCGTCATGGGAAAAAGGCGAAAAAGGTAGCTGATGCCGTATCCCCTGCCTGGCAGGGGAGCTGTGGGAGCAAAGCGTCTGAAATGTAATAAAACCTCCCGGTTTTCATGGGGGGGTTTGGGGGGGCTCTGGCCCTTGACTGTTGATTCAACATGGAGAGATCGGGATGGTATTTTCATCCAATGTGTTCCTGTTCCTGTTCTTGCCGATCTTTCTCGGCTTGTACTACTTGAGCGGGCAACGCTATCGCAACCTGCTGTTATTGCTGGCCAGCTATGTGTTCTATGCCTGGTGGCGCGTGGACTTCCTTGCGCTGTTCGCCGGCGTCACCCTGTGGAACTACTGGATCGGCCTGAAAGTCGGCGCCGCCGGCGTGCGCACCAAACCGGCCCAGCGCTGGCTGTTGCTCGGCGTGGGTGTGGATCTGTGCATCCTGGGCTACTTCAAGTACGCCAACTTCGGTGTGGACAGCCTCAACGCGATCATTACCGGCTTCGGTCTCAATCCGTTCATCCTGACCCACGTGTTGTTGCCGATCGGGATCTCGTTCTACATCTTCGAGTCCATCAGCTACATCATCGACGTGTATCGCGGTGATACCCCGGCGACCCACAACCTGATCGACTTTGCAGCGTTCGTGGCGATCTTCCCGCACCTGATCGCCGGCCCCGTGTTGCGTTTCCGCGACCTGGCCGATCAGTTCAACAACCGCACCCACACCCTGGACAAGTTCTCCGAAGGCTGCACGCGCTTCATGCAGGGCTTCATCAAGAAGGTGTTCATCGCCGACACCCTGGCGGTGGTGGCCGATCATTGCTTTGCCCTGGAGAACCCGACCACGGGCGATGCCTGGCTCGGCGCCCTGGCCTACACCGCGCAACTGTACTTCGACTTCTCCGGCTACAGCGACATGGCCATCGGCCTGGGCTTGATGATGGGCTTCCGTTTCATGGAGAACTTCAAGCAGCCCTACATCAGCCAGTCGATTACCGAGTTCTGGCGGCGCTGGCACATCAGCCTGTCGACCTGGCTACGCGATTACCTCTACATCACCCTGGGCGGCAATCGCAAAGGCACGCTGATGACCTATCGCAACCTGTTCCTGACCATGCTGCTCGGTGGTCTGTGGCACGGCGCGAACATCACCTACGTGATCTGGGGTGCCTGGCACGGTATGTGGCTGGCCATCGAAAAAGCGGTGGGTATCAACACCACGCCACGCAGCATCAACCCGATCCGTTGGGCACTGACGTTCCTGCTGGTGGTGATGGGCTGGGTGATCTTCCGTGCCGAGAACCTGCACGTGGCCGGCCGCATGTATGGCGCCATGTTCAGCTTCGGTGACTTGTCGCTGTCGGAACTGACCCGTGCCAACCTCACCGGCCTGCAAATCGCCACGCTGGCGGTGGCCTACGCCACCCTCGCCTTCTTTGGCCTGCGCGATCTCTACACCAATCGTCCACCGGTCAAGACCAAGCCTGAAGTGAACACCGAGGCCGATGGTCCGGCCACTGCACAACCTGGACTGATCAAGGCTGTACCGGGCGACAACCCGTCGAGCATTCATCAACCGGGCTACACCGTGGGCGTCGAAGCCCAGGTGCAACCGGCGTACTGGGTCGCTGACTGGCCGCGCTACGTGATGCGCACGCTGGTGCTGGTGCTGTTCATCGCCTCGATTCTCAAACTCTCGGCGCAAAGCTTCTCGCCGTTCCTTTACTTCCAGTTCTGAGGGATCTGAACATGACCCGCTCATTACGCATCTTCTACATCGCACTGTTCCTACTGACCTTGACGGTCCTGGGCCTGTGGTCGGTGCGCAGCTTCTTCGGCTTCAGCACCAACCCTGATGCGACCGTGCTCAACGGTCGTTGGAGCAAAGCCGTCGAGACGCACTACGACGACGAGTTCCCGATCAAGCGCCTGGGCACCAACATCTGGGCGGCACTGGACTACAAGCTGTTCAACGAGGGCCGCAAAGGCGTGGTCCTGGGTCGCGATCAGTGGCTGTACAGCGACGAAGAGTTCAATCCGATCGTCAACGAAGAGCAAAACCTGCAAGGCAACTACGCGCTGGTCGAAGGCGTGCGCCAGAAGCTCAAGGAACAGGGCATTACCCTGGTGATGGCGATCGTGCCAGCCAAGGCGCGCCTCTACCCGGAACACTTGGGTGAAGTGAAGCCATCCAGCATTCACGCCAACCTCTATCAGGATTTCCATGCCCGTGTGGCGGCAGACAAGATCCTGGCCCCTGACCTGCTCGGCCCGATGCAACAGGCCAAGCAAAACGGCCAACAAGTGTTCCTGCGCACCGACACCCACTGGACTCCCGAAGGCGCGCAGGTCGCCGCCGAGATGCTGGCGAAGACGATTGCCGAGCGCACCCCACTCAACGGCGAGCCACAACGTTTCGTGACAACGCCAGCGGAAAAAATCATCCACAAGGGCGACCTGCGTCAGTTCCTGCCTCTGGACCCGCTGTTCGAAAACCTGATGCCAGCCCAGGAGCCGCTGGTCAAGCGCACCACCCGTGAAGCCGACGATCAGCCGGCCGAAGGCGACGCGCTGTTTGCCGATGCCCAAGTGCCGGTGGCGCTGATCGGCACCAGCTACAGCGCCAACCCCACCTGGAACTTCGTCGGTGCCCTCAAGCAGGCCCTGAACAGCGACGTCGTGAACTACGCCGAAGACGGCCATGGCCCGATTCTGCCGATGCTCAGCTACCTCAAGAGCGACGCCTTCAAGAACAGCCCGCCCCAGGTACTGATCTGGGAGTTTCCTGAACGTTATCTGCCTGTGAACAACGAAATCGGTGACGCCGACCCGCAGTGGGTCGCAGAACTCAAGCAAGCCGGCGCACGCCAACAGAACGTAGCCGCCAACACCCCATCCGAGACGCCCGACCGGGCGCAAAACTGAAAGAGAGGTCCACCATGACTTTCACTACAACTCCTCGCCGTCTCGCCGCTCGCTCCCTCAAGGCCGTTGCCCTGGTTGCCAGCATGAGCGCCCTTTCACTGTCCGCCTTTGCCGGAGGTGACTCGGCCCTGTATGGCCCGGTTGCGCCAAAAGGGTCGAGCTTCGTGCGGATATACAACGCCAGCAACGCCGAAGTCAGCGCCACCGTCGGCAGCACCAACCTGAGCGACGTAGCACCACTGGCCAGCACCGACTTCAGCTTCATGCCTGGCGGCGACTACAGTGCCAAGGTCGGCAGCCAGACCGTCCCGGTAAAACTGGCTCCCGATCACTATTACACCCTGGTCAACAACGCCAGCGGCCAGCCTCAGTTGATCGAAGAACCGCCATTCAAGAACAAGCAGAAATCCCTGGTTCGCGTGCAGAACCTTAGCGACAAGCCGCTGACCCTCAAGACCGCCGACGGCAAGACCGAAGTGGTCAAGACCGTAGCGGCCAAGAGCCGTGGCGAGCGTGAAATCAACCCGGTGAAAGTGAGCCTGGCGCTGTTCGACGGCGACAAGAAAGTCGGCGACCTCAAGCCCGTGGCCCTGGAACGCGGCGAAGCGGCCGTGCTGTACGTCACCGGCTCCGGCAGCAGCCTGTCGCCAGTGTGGGTAAAACGCCCGGTGTCGACCCGATAAGAGCAGCGGCAAGTTTCCAGCTTCAAGCGGCAAGCTTTTGCTTGCAGCTTGAAGCTCAAGGCTTGCCACTGCCGCAGGAACAACAACAAGAGAGTGAAACGACAGAACGCAGTAGCTCTAAAAACCATTTCGATTTGTAGGAGTAACAAACATGATTCCGGTGATCTTGTCAGGTGGTAGCGGCTCACGTCTTTGGCCGCTTTCGCGCAAGCAATTCCCTAAACAGTTCCTGGCCCTGACCGGCGAACATACCCTGTTCCAGCAGACCCTCGAGCGCCTGGTGTTCGAAGGCATGGACACCCCGATCGTGGTCTGCAACAAAGACCACCGGTTCATCGTCAACGAGCAGTTGACCAACCGCAAGCTGGAAGCCCAGCGCATCCTGATGGAACCGTTCGGGCGCAACACCGCGCCGGCCGTGGCCCTGACGGCGATGATGCTGGTCAATGAAGGCCGCGACGAGCTGATGCTGGTCCTGCCAGCCGACCACGTGCTGGAAGACCAGAAAGCCCTGCAACGTGCGTTGGCCCTGGCCACCGTGGCCGCCGAGCGTGGCGAAATGGTGCTGTTCGGCGTACCGGCCACCAAACCGGAAACCGGTTATGGCTACATCAAGTCGACCAACGATGCCCTGCTGCCTGAAGGGGTGAGCCGCGTTTCGCACTTCGTCGAAAAACCCGACGTCAAGCGCGCCACCGAGTTCGTCGAAGCCGGTGGTTACTTCTGGAACAGCGGCATGTTCCTGTTCCGCGCCAGCCGTTTCCTCGAAGAGCTGAAAAAACACGATCCGGACATCTACGACACCTGCCTGCTGACCCTGGAGCGCAGCGAACAGACGGCCGATACCATCACCTTTGACGAAGCCACTTTCGCCTGCTGCCCGGACAACTCCATCGACTACGCGGTGATGGAAAAGACCCAGCGCGCCTGCGTGGTGCCACTGTCGGCCGGCTGGAGCGATGTCGGCTGCTGGTCGTCGCTGTGGGAAGTCAACGCCAAGGATGCCAACGGCAACGTCACCAAGGGCGACGTCGTCGTCCAGGACAGCCGCAACTGCATGATCCACGGCAATGGCAAGCTGGTGTCGGTGATCGGCCTGGACAACATCGTGGTGGTCGAAACCAAGGACGCCATGATGATCGCCCACAAGGACAAGGTCCAAGGCGTCAAGCAAATGGTCAACACCCTCAACGCCCAGGGCCGCACCGAAACCCAGAACCACTGCGAGGTCTATCGTCCATGGGGTTCCTATGACTCGGTGGACATGGGCGGTCGTTTCCAGGTCAAGCACATCTCGGTCAAGCCGGGCGCATGCCTGTCGCTGCAGATGCACCACCACCGCGCCGAACACTGGATCGTGGTCAGCGGCACCGCTGAAGTGACCTGCGACGAGAACGTGTTCCTGCTCTGCGAAAACCAGTCGACCTACATCCCGATCGCCTCGGTTCATCGCCTGCGCAACCCGGGCAAGATCCCGCTGGAAATCATCGAAGTGCAGTCCGGCAGCTACCTGGGCGAAGACGATATCGAACGCTTCGAAGACATCTACGGTCGCTCCACCCCGGTCGAACGCGGCGTGTCGGTGAAAACCATCGCCCAATAACGATCAGCAACGATCAGCAGAACAAGAAGCCCCCGTCCAACCCACTGCGTCCCCTATCCGCAGTGGGTTGGGTGGGGGCTTTTTTATTGATTGACCACTCGCTTGGCATCAAACTTTTCGGCAATCCTGGCCGAGCGCGGATTGACCGCGTCCGTTCTGATTTTTCTGATGTCCGCGCCCTTCGAAATGGCCTTGATTGCATGCACCGTCAAGAATGTCCCCACCCCCTTCAGGATCGGCAGTCGCGCCACTGAGGTGGCCTGCGCCAACGCCTCTTTCTTCAAGGTCCCGCCATCCTGGGTTTCAGGGTGGACGACCACTTGCACAACATCCACTTCGGTTTTTCCCTTCGTTGTAAACGCGTTCAATTCGGCCAGACCATAAATCTGTCGCTCTTCAGGTGGTTTCAACTTGTCGGATTTTTTCATGACCGCGAAAAAGCGCCGCTCAACGACGAAATCAGGGTGCCTGTTCAACGCGTCCGGATCGATCGGCTCGTCCACGAATACATCATTGGCACTGCGCAACATGTAACTGGAAATGCTTGCCCCCAGACCGAAGTTTGAAGGTTGCCCAACGACCTTCGAACTCGATGTTTCGCTGGAGAGGGCTTTATAGCGTTGCTTGTAGCGTTGTAGATTCTGTTTGACCTCATCCCCTCCCACCAGATAGTCATTGAATGCACCGACCTCCACCACTTTGAAGTCATTCACATCGCTGAACTTTCCTGTGGCTTCCTTGAACACGCCAACCCTGCTCGTAAGCGCTGCCGCTGTGAGCTTCAGTCGGTTTTTTACGCCCACTTCTATTTCGTACTTGCCAGTCTTGTTGAGCCCGTCGGCGTCCCGAAAAGTCAGCGGGTTATTGCTCACCATCGCGTACAGATTCAGCCCATCGATATCTCCCGCAGGGTCCGGATTCAGCCAGCGCTGCAGACCGGGCATGTAGTAGCGATAGCCGTAGTAATAGAACCCTGTCGCATCCCGCTCCTTGCCCGAGTAACGAACCGTCTTGTAACTGACCTCGATCACATCTTCCCCGGCCAGGTACGCGGTCTCGCCAAAAGGATAGAAGTGCTCGCGGCTGATGATTCGCCCGTCCTGGGCAAGCTCCAGGCTGGTCGAACCCAAGTGGTCGGTAAAACTGTATCGATAGAGGTCATTGGCCCCCGCAGGTGATGGGCTTTCCCAATGCAATACCCGCACACTGTTGAGCCCACCCTGGACGATGATGACCTGGAGAGACTCCCCGGTGCCGCTGTCGGCACGCAGTTCCAACCCAGGCAAATAACGCACCTCGGCGGCCAGCGTCCGGGCACCGGCTTGCAGCGTGCGCAATTTGCGAACGCGCAGACCGTTGCCATCGTAAACATAGACCTCGCGGTCATTGAGCCCCGAGGCGCGCTCGATTGAAGTGACCGAACTCAACTGGTTGCGCAGATCCCAAGCCAGGAAACGCCCCTCGTCCTGCTCCAGACAATTGCCCCGCGCATCGAACGCGGCGCAGATTTCATCTTCCGTTGGGGGCACGCCGTTGCGGTACGGCAAACAGCGATTGCTGTAGCGGGCCGCTTGCAACTGGCGGCCATGATTCTGAGCACCGACATGGGTCAGCTCCAGCAGGTTGCCGCTTTCGTCGTAGCGATAGGTCTGCCGGTAATTGCTCACCGCCGCCGGGTCGACGCGACCAACGGACTGCGGTCCCTGATTGGCAGCGCCCGCCTCCCAGCCGCTGGCTTCGGTCACCTGATAGAGACTGTCGTACGTGAGACGGCTCGCGGGCTCGACACGCTGATTGGCGAAGTAGCGCACCGGCAGAGCCTTGTCCTCGATACTCAGCACGTTACCCATGGGGTCATAGGTGTAGAACAGGTCTTGCAGCACCTGATCAGCGCACCTGGCGTGGCGTTCCATCAACCGGCCATCATCGGGACTGTATCGAAGTGTGGTCTGCACGCCGTTACCGGCCGTTTCTTGCTCTATTTGCCCCTCGGCGTTGTAACGGATATCCGTGACCAGCGGCTGCCATGTGTCCTGCCCGTTTAATAACAAGTGATTTTCACGCAACCGGCCATCGAGTGTCAGGTTCCGTCTCTGCCGATTTCCCCTGGCATCAGCCTGCTCCAGCACATCACCCTGCGGACCAAGGCGCCACGTTGATAGAGCACCGTCGCCGGGCTCGAGCAAGGATTCTCGATCAGCTTCCAGTGCCGGCCAGTCGGGAGTGACGGCATCAAGGATGAAGCGACGGTTCTGGACAAGGTTTTGCGCGGTGAGGGAAAACGACTCCAGCAGCACACTACCCGCCGGGTCATCGTGGCGGATCAACTGCCCGTACTGGTTATGGTCGCGATCGCCCCGGCCCGGGGAGCCGTACTTCAACCGCTCCATGCATCGTCGCAGTTGCCCGGTGCCTTGTTCGAGCACCACCACGGGACGGAGCAGGTCGTCGTAGCCCACCTCGCGATGCGTGCCCCGACCGTCCCACGCCCGCAAACCCTCGCCGGCGAGCCCAGGCAGATCGATCTGCCTGCCCGCATCGACGCTATCGGTACGCAGCGCGGCAGCGGACAGCGAATAAACCGTCGTAAGGTTGGCCGGCGCCGACTGATCGTCTTGTTGCAAGCGCCACAATCGAGGATCCCACTGTTTTGCCAAACGACCGGCGGCATCGAAAAGGCTGCGAGTGACGCGCTCTTGCCTGGGCCCGTTCTCGATGTTGCGCCAATAGTCGACCGAACGAACCGGTAAATTCCTTGGGTCAAAGGCCATCAGCCTCGGGGTTCTCTGATCCATGCCCATCTAATCAGACCTCTTGGTCGTAGCACCGCTGCGTCGTAAACGGCATCTAACAAGGGCAGACAACCCTTGCCTACTGTCAGATATGACAGCGGCGACCGACGGCCCGAGACGGATGAATACCCACGGCCCGCCCCCTCCGGTAGGATGGTGTGACGGTAACGGAGGCTTCAACCATGCTTATCGGCGTCTTGCTGGTCATCACCTGGCTCATCCTGCTGCTGCGCTATCCGGCCAAGGCGTTGCCGGTGTCCCTGGCGGCGTTCGTCGGGTTGGGACTGGTGGCCGCGTGGGTACTCTGGGAGGACAACCGCGAAACCCGGCAACTGGCGCGCCTGGATCTGCGCGTCACTTACGCCCCCGAACGCTGCCCGGCCGACCGTCCGCTGTTGCTGAACATGACCAATGGCAACGATGTACCGCTGATCGAACTGCGCTGGCGAATCGCGGCGTATGCACCCGGCGACACCATCAACCTGGCCGACAATCAGTACACCGCACCTCGTTACAGAGGCCCAGGCGAGTTGCAGCCCGGCGCGGACTGGCAGGATTGCCTGCCCCTGCCGCCACTGCGTCCCGGCTACCGCCCACAAACCCTGGAGTTTCGCGCCGAACGATTGCAAGGCAGCTTCTCCAACTGATCCCCTCTCACTGTTTGCATAAGGAATGGTTATGCCCGTTGCGTTGATTACCGGATGTTCCAGCGGCATCGGCCGCGCCCTCGCCGATGCCTTCAAGGCCGCCGGCTATCAAGTATGGGCCAGTGCACGCAAGGATGAGGACGTGGCGCTGCTCAGTGCTGCCGGGTTTACCGCCATACAACTGGACGTCAATGATGGCCCGGCCTTGGAACAGTTGAGCGAACGCATCAACCAACAACACGGCGGTCTCGATGTACTGATCAACAATGCCGGTTACGGCGCCATGGGTCCATTGTTGGACGGTGGTGTGCCGGCCATGCAGCGCCAGTTCGAAACCAACGTGTTCGCGGTCGTCGGAGTGACCCGCGCACTGTTCCCGGTGCTGCGCCGGGCCAAGGGATTGGTGGTGAACATCGGCAGCGTTTCCGGCGTGCTGGTGACGCCATTTGCTGGCGCCTATTGCGCCTCGAAAGCGGCGGTGCATGCCTTGAGCGATGCGCTGCGCATGGAACTGGCACCGTTCGGGATCCGCGTGATGGAAGTCCAGCCCGGCGCCATCGCCTCCAGCTTTGCCAAAAATGCCGGCCATGAAGCCGAGCAACTGATCAGCGAACAGTCACCTTGGTGGCCTCTGCGCGACGGCATCCGCAGCCGCGCCAAGGCGTCCCAGGACAACCCGACCCCGGCCAGCGATTTTGCCGCAGGACTGCTCAAGGCCGTGCAGCAACCCAGGCCCCCGCGCCTGCTGCGCTTGGGCAATGGCAGCCGGGCGTTGCCGTTGATGGCCGGTTTGCTGCCCAAGGGGTTGCTGGAAAAAGGCTTGATGAAGCGGTTCGGGTTGGGTGGGTCGCTGTAAAACACAGGGTAAACACGCATGAAACCCTGTGGGAGCGAGCCTGCTCGCGATAGCGACGGCACAACCAACCTCCTTGCCCACTGAAACACCGCTATCGCGAGCAGGCTCGCGCCCACAATTATCCGTGGGCGTCAGCGCTCGGTTTGGGATCGACCACCACCGTACAGGTCATCCCCGCCGCCAGCAGCACGCCGTCCGGCACTTCGTCGATATGGATCCGCACCGGCACCCGCTGCGCCAGGCGAACCCAGTTGAAGGTCGGGTTCACATCGGCGATCAACTCGCGGCTTGCGGGGTTGTCACGGTCGTAGATGCCCCGCGAGATGCTTTCCACATGCCCCTTGAGCACCTCGCCGCTCATCAACTGCAACTGCGCCGAATCACCGACCCGCACCTTGGGCAGCTTGGTTTCTTCGAAGAAGCCGTAGACCCAGAACGAATTCATGTCCACCACGGCCATTTTCGCCTCGCCGATGCGCGCATAGTCGCCCCGATGCACGTTGAGGTTGGTGACATAACCGTCCACCGCCGCGCGGACCTGGGTACGGGCCAGATTCAGTTCGGCAGCCTCCAGTTGCGCCTGGGCGTGCTGGTAATCGGCCAGGGCCGAGTCGGCAATGTTACTGGCGTCGTCACGGTTTTCCCGGGAGATCACCAGGCTGTCCAGGTCGGCACGCCGATGAGCGTTGACCTTGCGCATTTCCCAGGTCGCCTTGCGCGAGGCCACCAAAGAGCGAGCCTGTTTCACCGCAATGCGGTAATGCTCGGGGTCGATGCGCATCAGCAGGTCGCCCTTTTTTACCAACTGGTTATCACGCACCGGTACCTCGACCACCTCACCACTGACGTCGGCGGCGACGTTGATGATGTCGGCGCGTACCCGACCATCACGGGTCCACGGAGTGTTCATGTAGTGCACCCACAACACCCGGCCGATCCACAGGGCAAGGGCCAGCACCAACAGCGTCGCAAGCAGGCTGAAAAACTTTTTCATCGCATTGATCTCAACGGTAGACCGTCAGCGCCAGCGCGCCAAACAGGCAGGTAAACAGACTCAGGCGCAGCAGCGCCGGGTGCCAGAAGAAGCGGTACAGGTCCAACCCCGACAGAAAACGATCCAGGGCCCAGGCCAGGGCGGCGGCGATGAAAAACATCAAGGTCATGGTGGGCATGTACACGCCATGGAAGGCGATTTCACGAGGCATGTTCGGGTTCCTGGGGCAGCGGCCTGGCGTAGGCCGCCAATGGCGATTGCGGGTCCAACAGCGAGGTGCGGATGAAATGCAGGTAGCTTTTCACCCGGCGCAGGGCTGATGTGTCGAAATGCGGGGCGAAGGGTTCGTCACTGGCCTGTACGCGGCTGATGGCATGGTCGACCGCCAGCAGGGCGCGCTCCAGATTGCTCTGGCCGGGCTGACGAAACAGCCGCACCAGCGCCCGCCCCATCACGCGGATCGCCTGGCGCCAGGGCTGGCTTGGAGCATAGGCCGGATGCACGGGCAAGATCGCCTGTTCCTTGCGCAATTCGATAATCGCGTGGCCGACTTCCAGGACCACAAACATCCAGCGCAACAGATCCCGCTGCACCCCAGGTTGCCCCGCCGCCAGTCCATAAGCCTGATGCAGCAAGTCCCGGGTGCGACTTTCAAAGCCCGAGGCCAGGCCCTTGAGCCGGCCGCTGATGGCAAACACCACCTGCTCGCGCAGGTCTTGTTCGAGCCGGCGCCACAACCAGCGACTGTTGGGCGGCAGAATGATTGCCCCGGCAGCGGCACATACCAGCATGCCAAGGATCATCGCGAGGTAATCGTTGATGAAGGTGTAGGGGTTGTAGACCGTCAGGTTGTCGGGCACCGAGCCTGTGCAGAAGAAGATCAACAACCCCAACCCGACCCCGGCATATTGCGGTCGCGAGCTGAGGAATGAGCCCAACATGATCACCGGCGCCAACATCACGCAGAGCAAGGGGAAGCCATCGATCAGCGGGAAGATGAAAAACATCTCGACGAAACCGATCAAGGCCCCGAGCAGCGTGCCACACGCCATCTGGAACGCCATGCGTTTGGGGTTGGGCGTGGCGGCCGACAAGCCCACCGTGGCGGCGGCAATCATCGTCATGGTCGCACCGCTCGGCCAGGCCGTGGCGACCCAATAGCTGCCCAGCACCAGCAGGATGAACGCTGCCCGAAACCCCGACGCCGCAGCCGCCAGACCGTTGGTCTGCGGCATGAAAGGTTGGTCCCATTGCTCGCGTTCGTGGCGATGATCAGCCAGCGACGCATGGGTCTGGGCGTAGCCGTGCAAGTCATCGACGAAGCGATACAGCAGCTCGTAAGCGGTGTGAAAGTCCAGCCGTTCTGCCTCGCTCGGATCTGTTTCTTCGAACACCCCACGCAGCCTGCGGACCTGTGCCGGCAAATCGGCTTTATAGGTTGCCAACTCCGCCGCCAGGCGCGCGGCATCTTTATCGGTCAGGGCGCGGGCGCTAAAACCGTCCAGCAACTCGGCCAACGTTTGCAAACCCGGTTTAATGGCATTCACCACATGATCCACCCCGCGGCTGCGTAGACGTTCGAGCAACTGGTGCAAGGCGTTGAATCGGGTGGTGATGCCCATGAACTCGCTGTTCAAGCGGCTGAGCCGACCGTTGCGCCGACGCATGTGCGGGTCTTCGAACACCGTCACGCTGCGCAGGCTTTCCAGGCCCACGGCTTCGGCAATGAAGCCGACGTTACGCGCCTCGAATGCCTCGCGTTTGCTGCGTCCACGCAAGCCATCCGTGACAAACAGGGCGAACACTCCAAAGCGTTGGTACAGGGCGTTGCGCATGGCGGCACTGGCGGTTTGCGGCAAGATCGCGGCGCTGATCAGGGTCGCGCAGAGAATCCCCAGGGAAATTTCCAGCACACGCCAGACCGCCGCCATGAACGCGCCTTCCGGATGAGCCAGGGCCGGCAGACCGATCATGGCCGCGGTGTAGCCGGCCAGCACAAAACCATAGGCCCTGAAGTTGCGATAACGCGCCGCGCCCGCTGAACAGACGCCGACCCAGATCGCCAGGCTGCCCAGAAACAGTTCGGTGTTCTGGGCGAACAAGGCAATCAGCGCCACCATCACCGCCGAGCCGGCCAGCGTGCCGAGCAAGCGATAGAAACTCTTGGCGAACACCTGCCCGCTCTGGGGCTGCATGACGATAAACACCGTGATCATGGCGGTGCGCGGTTGCGGCAGCTCCAGACGCATCGCCAGCCACAATGTCAGGAAGGCGGCGAGCAGCACTTTGAAAATGTAGACCCACGTCACACCGTCGCTGCGAGCCCAGTCGAAGAAACCACGGCGCCATTCGAGGCGGTACAGCCAGCGGGCAGGAGCGAATAAAGACATCACAATAGAACTACTCAACATGGCTCAAGTCAGGGAGGTCCTTGCCGGCGTCCAGGCCACCGCCCAACGCCGTCACCAGGTCGGCGTGGGCCGTCAGGCGCGCCGCCTCCACTTGCTGCTGCACCTGTTGCTGCTTGAACAACAGGCTTTGGGCGTTGAGCACGTTGAGGTAGTCAGTGAGCCCGCGCTGGAACGCAACCATCGCGATGTCGTATGTGCGTTGCGCGGCGGCCACCGACTCAGCAGCGAAGACGTGTTGTTTGTCCATGGACTCACGGCGGATCAACTGATCGGAAATGCTCTTGAGTGCATCGACCAGCGTCTGGTTGTAGTGGGCCACGGCGATGTCATAACCGGCCGCCGCCTCCCCCAACTGTGAGCGCAGGCGCCCACCGTCGAAAATCGGCAGTGTGATGGCCGGTCCGACGCTGTAGTTGAGCTTCTTGCCGGTCAAGAACTCCAGCGCCCCGCCACCGGTCGCCATGTAGCCGATACTGCCCACCAGGTCGACATTGGGATAAAACCCGGCACGCGCGACATCGATACCCCGCGCCTGAGCGGCCACTTGCCAACGCCCGGCCACCACGTCCGGACGCTGGCCGAGCAATTCGGCGGGCAAGGCCGACGGCAACTTCAAGGGCGCACCGAGGGCCAGGGTCGGACGCTGCAGCCGCGCCCCGTCTCCTGGCCCTTTGCCCGCCAGCGCCGCCAGTTGATTGCGGCTCAAGGCAATGGCTTCGTCGAGGGCGTCGAGTTGCCGATGGGTCTCAGGCAATGGCGCCTGGGCCTGGCTGACTTCGAAATGGGTGCCGATGCCGCCGTCCAGACGCTTTTGCGCCAGTTCGAGAATCTGCTCCTGCTGATGGAGGGTCGCCACGACGATATCGCGCTGGGCATAGTGCAACGCGAACTGGATATAGGTGCGCACGATGTTGTTCTGCAACTCCAACTGCGCCTGCCGCGCCTCGGCCACGCTGACATGAGCCAGGTCGACGGCCCGCTCACTGGCGTTGCGCTCGCGGCCCCACAGGTCCAGCGCATAGCTCAAGCCCAGGCCCGCGTTATTGTCCCAAGTGGTGGTGTCGGCCAACTCGCCAGGGCCATAGAACTGATCGGTGGGCCAGTTGTGGCGCTTGAGGGTCGCTTGACCATTGATCTGTAGCGACTCGGCAGCCTCGACGACACCGGCCATGGCCTTGGCCTGCCGCACGCGGGCAGCGGCCAGGGCCAGGCTCGGGCTGTCATGCACGGCCAGGTCGATCCAGCGATCCAGTTGCCGGTCGCCATAGGCATTCCACCACTGGCCGGTGGGCCAGTGAGCATCACCGGCAGCCTCGCGGATCGCTTCATCGGTGGCCAGTTGATTGGCCGACAATGCCTGGCCTTGCGGCGCAATCCCTCCCGTGCCGATGCAACCGCTGATGGTGAACGTTAAAAGCCAAACACTGAGAGTCTTCAGCTCTCTGCTGATGCAACGCGGCACTTGCGCAAAATTCCTGAGATGGGGAGGCGTGAAGAGGCTGAATGCCCGGTGACGCAACTGTGGGAGCGAGCCTGCTCGCGATAGCGTCCAGGCAGACACATTGAGGGGAATGTGATGCCGCCATCGCGAGCAGGCTCGCTCCCACAGCAATCAGCGATCCAGGATTGGCCGCAATTCTAGGCACCCCATCGAACGGCGATAAGCCGACCTTTCTGCGAATCTTTGTTACCGTTACTGCGATAATCCATTAGTCGGGGTCCGCGGCGCTGTAACTTCGTGTCACAATTTGCCATCTCCCAAGAGAGCCTCCCATGGACACTTTGCAAAACATGCGTGCGTTCAGCTGTGTTGCTGAAGCGGGCAGTTTCACCGCCGCTGCCGTGCAACTGGATACCACCACAGCCAACGTTTCGCGTGCGGTTTCCAACCTGGAAGCCCATCTGCAAACCCGCCTGCTCAACCGCACCACCCGCCGCATCGCCCTGACCGAGGCCGGCAAACGCTATCTGCTGCGTTGCGAGCAGATCCTGGCGTATGTCGAGGAGGCTGAAGCCGAGGCCAGCGATGCTCACGCACGTCCTGCCGGGCAGTTGAAGGTCCATACCATGACCGGCATCGGCCAGCATTTCGTGATCGATGCCATCGCCCGCTATCGTAAAACCCATCCCGACGTGACTTTCGACCTGACCCTGGCCAATCGTGTGCCGGACATCCTGGACGAGGGTTACGACGTTTCCATCGTACTGGCCAGCGAATTACCGGACTCGGGCTTTGTCTCCCAGCGCCTGGGGATCACCTACAGCATCGTCTGCGCATCACCTGCCTACGTGAAAGCCAGCGGCTGCCCGCAGAAACCCGGCGACCTGCTCAACCACGCCTGCCTGCGCCTGGTCAGCCCGGTCATTCCGCTGGAGAAATGGGTATTTGACGGCCCCGAAGGCCAAGAGATGGTCACCATCAGCAACTCACCGTTCCTGGTGAACTCCGCCGATGCCATGAAAACCGCGATCACCAGTGGCATGGGCGTGGGCGTGTTGCCGGTGTATGCCGCCATCGAGGGCTTGCGCAATGGCACGCTGGTGCGGGTCATGCCCAACTACCGCTCCCAGGAACTGAACCTCTACGCCATCTATCCTTCGCGCCAGTACCTGGATGCGAAGATCAAGACCTGGGTCGAGTACCTGCGCGGCTCGCTGCCGGAAATCCTCGCGGCGCACCAGGCCGAACTGACGGCCTATGAGTTGAGTGGCAGTCTGGCCGGTGCACGGGTCGCGAACTGATTTCGCGCCCGTGCTCCAAGGGTGATATCAGCGCTTGCCCATCGAGCGACGCGTGCCGGGAGGCGCGGCGCCAGGGGTCTTGGTATGACCGTTCTTCGCGCCGTTCTTGTACCAAGGCTGCTGCCCGGCCCCTTTGGCCGCGGCCAGCTCACCGGGCTTGAACGGAAACTTGAAGGTCGGGATCGCGTTGACGCTCTCGCCGCTGGAAACATCGCTGTCGGGCCGGTCGGCCTGTTCGCCGTTCGGGCGTTCGTCCGCGGGCGAAGGTGTTGGGGAAGTCATGTAAAGCTCCGGGTAATGCGTGCAAGTCGGGCCCGGAGAGCGAGCCGCGAAAGTCGGCAGTATACCCGCCCGATACCAGCGCGCGCAGGGCGGATTCAATCGGCCCTTCACTCGTCTGACAGCAAGTCGGGACAAAACTGACAAGCCCGTCAGTTAGGCGTCACCTTCCTGACCACCACACAACGCTATATAAGAAAGATAAAAATCCCTCTGTCCTGAACCGGCCTCCCACATCCATGCACATCCAGAAAAAACCCGTCTTGCTCGTCGCGCTCCTGGTCGCTCTGGCGGCTGTCGCCCTCTGGTATGTCATGAAGCCTGTCACCGCCAAACCCGGCGCGCCCGTGGCCGTGCCGGTAAGAGTCATCAGCGTGGTGCAAAAGGATGTGCCGCGCTTTGCCAGTGGCATCGGCACGGTGTTGTCACTGCACAGCGTGGTGATCCGCCCGCAGATCGACGGCATCCTCACTCAACTGCTGGTCAAGGAAGGGCAACAGGTCAAGAAGGGGGAACTGCTGGCCACCATCGACGACCGCTCGATCCGCGCCAGCCTTGACCAGGCCAGGGCCCAACTCGGTGAAAGCCAGGCACAACTGGCGGTCGCCCAGGTCAATCTCAAGCGTTACAAATTGCTCAGTGTCGACGACGGCGTATCGAAACAGACCTACGACCAGCAACAGGCACTGGTCAACCAGCTCAAGGCCACCGCCCAGGGCAATCAGGCGGCCATCGATGCCGCCCAGGTGCAGTTGTCCTACACCCGGATCCGCTCCCCGGTGACCGGTCGCGTCGGCATTCGCAACGTGGACGAAGGCAACTTCCTGCGCACCAGCGACACCGAGGGCTTGTTCACCGTGACCCAGATCGACCCGATCGCAGTGGAGTTCGCCCTGCCCCAACAAATGCTGCCCACCTTGCAACGGTTGATGGCCGCCCCCGAGCAAGCGCTGGTCCAGGCCTACATAGGCGCTGATGGGACCTCCGGTGAAATGCTCGGCGAGGGCCGCCTGAGCCTGATCGACAACCAGATCAACGCCAACACCGGCACCCTGCGGGCCAAGGCTGAATTCAGCAACGCCGCGCAACGGCTATGGCCAGGGCAGTTGGTGACATTGAAAATCCAGACCGCACTCGACAAGGACGCCCTGGTGGTTCCACCGACCGTGGTTCAGCGCGGCCTGGAGCAACCTTTCGTGTACCGAATCACCGGCGACCAGGTAGAGAGCGTACCGGTGGTGATGGTGTACCAGGACAGTGACCTGCACATCATCAAAGGGGTGAGCGCGGGCGATCAACTGGTGAGCGACGGTCAGTCACGGCTCAAGCCGGGCAGCCGCATCCAGGTGCTCGGTGACCCAGTGGCCCAGGCCAATGTGTCGGAGCCAAAACCATGAAGGGCCGCGGTTCGGTTTCGGCGTGGTGCATCGACCATCCCATCGCCACGGTCCTGATGACCTTCGCCCTGATACTGCTGGGATTGATCGCCTTTCCTCGCCTGCCTGTCGCGCCGTTACCTGAAGCGGAATTCCCGACCATCCAGGTCAGGGCTCTGTTGCCCGGCGCCAGCCCCGAAACCATGGCTTCGTCGGTGGCGACCCCACTGGAAGTGCAATTCAGCGCCATTTCCGGCATTACCCAGATGACCTCCAGCAGTGCCCTGGGCTCGACCAACCTGACCTTGCAGTTCAGCCTGGACAAAAGCATCGACACCGCCGCCCAGGAAGTGCAAGCGGCCATCAATACCGCCTCCGGCAAACTGCCCCAGGACATGCCGAACCTGCCCACCTGGCGCAAAGTCAATCCGGCCGACAGCCCGGTGTTGATCCTCAGCATCAGTTCCAGCCTGATGCCCGGCACCGAATTGAGCGACTACGTCGAAACCCTGCTCGCCCGGCAACTCAGCCAGATCGATGGCGTGGGACAAATCTACATCACCGGCCAGCAACGTCCGGCGATCCGGGTACAGGCCTCGGCGGACCGACTCGCCGCCATCGGTCTGACCCTGGCCGACATTCGCGTGGCGCTCCAGCAGGCCAGCCTCAACCTGGCCAAGGGGGCGCTTTACGGCGAGTCGAGCGTTTCCACCCTGTCCACCAACGATCAGCTGTTTCAGCCGGAGGAATATGGTGAGTTGATCGTGTCCTACAAGGATGGGGCACCGGTTCATCTCAAGGACGTCGCCAAAGTCATCAATGGTTCGGAAGACGCCTACATTCAGGCCTGGTCCGATGAGCAACCGGGGCTCAACCTGGTGATTTTCCGTCAGCCGGGGGCGAACATCGTCGACACCGTCGACCGCATCCAGGCAGCCTTGCCGACCCTGGAAGCCATGCTGCCCGCGGCCGTGCAAGTCAAGGTACTGAACGACCGTACACAGACTATCCGCGCTTCGCTGCATGAGGTGGAGATCACCTTGCTGATCGCGGTGCTGCTGGTGGTGGCGGTGATGGCGCTGTTCCTGCGCCAGCTCTCGGCGACCCTGATTGTCTCAGCGGTCCTGGGCGTGTCGCTGATCGCCAGTTTCGCCCTGATGTATGTGATGGGCTTCAGTCTGAACAACCTCACCCTGGTGGCTATCGTGATCTCGGTCGGGTTCGTGGTGGACGATGCGATTGTAGTGGTGGAGAACATTCACCGGCACCTGGAGGCGGGTGATGGCATGCGCGAAGCGGCGATCAAAGGAGCTGGCGAAATCGGCTTCACGGTGATCTCCATCAGTTTTTCGCTGATAGCCGCGTTCATTCCCCTGCTCTTCATGGGTGGCGTGGTCGGGCGTCTGTTCAAGGAGTTTGCCCTGACCGCCACTTCGACCATCCTGATTTCGGTGGTGGTGTCCCTGACCCTGGCACCGACCCTGGCTGCGCTGTTCATGCGCGCACCGACGCCTCATGCCCACGGCAAGCGAAGTTTCGGCGAACGCCTGCTGGGTGGGTATGAACGGACACTGCGCTGGGCCCTGGCCCATCAGAGGCTGATGATCGGCGTGTTCGGCGTGACCCTGGCGCTGGCAGTGGCGGGCTACGTATTCATTCCCAAGGGGTTCTTCCCGGTACAAGACACCGGCCTGGTGCTGGGCACCAGCGAAGCCGCCGCCGACGTGTCATTCCCGGACATGGTGGCCAAACACAAGGCCCTGGCCGAGATCGTCGCCGCCGACCCGGCGGTGCAGAGCTTTTCTCACGCTGTCGGCGTCTCGGGTTCCAACCAGACCATCGCCAATGGTCGCTTCTGGATCGCCCTCAAGCCCCAGGATCAGCGTGACGTGTCGGCCAGCGCGTTCATCGACCGGATCCGCCCCAAACTGCTGGGCATCCCCGGCGTGGTGCTGTACCTGAGGGCCGGGCAGGACATCAACCTCAGTCCCGGTCCGAGCCGCGCCCAGTATCAATACGTGCTCAAGAGCAACGACGGACCGACGCTCAACACCTGGACACAAAAACTCACCGACAGGCTGCGCGGTAACCCCGCGTTCCGGGACATCTCCAACGACCTGCAACTGGGCGGCAGCATCACCCACATCAACATCGACCGCAGCGCGGCGGCGCGCTTTGGCCTCACCGCCAGCGATGTCGACCAGGCCCTGTACGACGCCTTCGGCCAGCGGCAGATCAACGAATTCCAGACTGAAACCAACCAGTACAACGTGATCCTGGAGCTCGACACCGCGCAACGCGGCAAGGCCGAGAGCCTGGCCTATTTCTACCTGCGCTCGCCGCTCAGTGGAGAGATGGTCCCGCTCTCGGCCCTGGCCCGCTTCGATGCGCCGACCAACGGCCCGCTGTCCATTGCCCACGACGGCATGTTCCCGGCCGCCAATCTGTCGTTCAACCTGGCGCCCGGCGTGGCATTGGGGGATGCGGTGCGCATGCTCGACCAGGCCAAGAACGAGGTCGGCATGCCGGCCTCCATTACCGGCAACTTCCAGGGCGCGGCCCAGGCGTTCCAAAGCTCCCTGGCCAGCCAGCCATGGCTGATCCTCGCCGCGCTGTTGGCGGTGTACATCATCCTCGGCGTGCTCTACGAGAGTTTCGTACACCCGTTGACGATCATCTCCACCCTGCCCTCGGCCGGCCTCGGCGCGCTGGTCATGCTGTGGTTGCTGGGCCAGGATTTTTCGATCATGGCGCTGATCGGACTGGTGCTGCTGATCGGCATCGTCAAGAAAAACGGCATCCTGATGATCGATTTCGCCCTCGACGCTCAGCGCAAGGGTGGCTTGACGCCCCAGGAAGCGATTTTCCAGGCATGCCTGACCCGATTTCGCCCGATCATCATGACCACCCTGGCCGCCCTGCTGGGCGCCCTGCCGCTGATGCTCGGCTCCGGCCCCGGCGCAGAACTGCGCCAGCCGTTGGGCATTGCAGTGGTCGGCGGCCTGCTGGTGAGCCAGGCGCTGACGTTGTTCACTACACCGGTCATATACTTATGGCTCGAGCGACTGTTTCATCGGCCCGTCCAGCAGCCCGGACCTGCGCCGACGACGCTGGCGACCACAGACTGAGGCGGGGCCATGCGCGTTCTGATCATCGAAGACGAAGAAAAAACCGCGGACTATCTGCATCGCGGCCTGAGCGAACAGGGCTACACCGTAGATGTGGCGCCGGACGGCGTCGAGGGGCTGCACCTGGCGCTGGAAAGCGACTACGCGGTGATCGTGCTGGACGTCATGCTGCCAGGCCTGGACGGCTTCGGCGTGCTGCGGGCCCTGCGCGCCCGCAAACAGACCCCGGTGATCATGCTCACCGCCCGTGAACGGGTCGAAGACCGCATCAAGGGCTTGCGAGACGGCGCCGATGATTACCTGGGCAAGCCGTTCTCCTTCCTGGAGCTGGTGGCCCGCCTGCAAGCCCTGACCCGCCGCAGCGGCAGTCATGAACCGGTGCAGGTCAGCATCGCCGACCTGTGGATCGACCTGATCAGCCGCAAGGCCACCCGCGCAGGCCAACGCCTGGACCTGACGGCCAAGGAGTTCTCGCTGCTCAGCGTCCTGGCACGTCGCCAGGGCGAAATACTGTCGAAAACCGCCATTGCCGAAATGGTCTGGGACATCAACTTCGACAGCGACGCCAATGTGGTGGAAGTGGCCATCAAACGCTTGCGGGCCAAGCTCGACGGGCCGTTCGAACAGAAACTGCTGCACACGATTCGTGGAATGGGTTATGTGCTGGAGAGCAGAGAGTGACTTTGCCCGACAGTATTGCCCTGCGCCTGAGCGGCATGTTCACGCTGGTGGCGGCATTGGTGTTCCTGTTGATCGGCGGAGCCTTGTACCAGCAAGTCGAAAAGGGTCTGGGCCTGCTGCCGGAAGCCGAACTCGATGCGCGCTACAGCGTGCTCGAATCCACGGTCGGTCGCTACGGCACACCCGAGCACTGGGTGAAGATCAATAACAAGTTGCGCCTGCTGGGAGAGGAAGACAAACGCATTCACTTCTGGATCGTCAGTGGCGATCCACGCTTTGAATATGGCAACCCCGATCCACAGATTCGTGCCTTCGCCGAAGGTTCGCTGGGCAAGCGCGACCTGAAACTGGCGGCCCAGCAATACCCGATGAAAGTGCTCGTCAGCCAGTTCCCGGCCAAGGACCAGCGTCCACCGTTGCGCTTCATGATCGGCATCGACACCCAGACGTTCTACCAGACCCAACACTATTTGCTCGTGGCACTGGTGAGCTTGGCGATTGTCGGGGTGATCCTGGCCTCCTTGCTGGGCTACTGGGTAGCGCGTATCGGCCTCAAGCCGCTGATCAAACTGTCCGATGAGGCCAGACGCCTGACACCACCGCGCTTGTCCGGGCGCTTGCAGATGTCACCGTTGGCGCCGGAGCTCAGTCAATTCGTCAGTTCCTTCAACGCCACCCTCGACCGGGTCGAACAGGCGTACTCGCGACTGGAGTCGTTCAACGCCGACGTCGCCCATGAACTGCGCTCGCCCCTGACCAACCTGATCGGCCAGACCCAGGTGGCGCTGACCCGTGGGCGCTCGGCCGAACATTACTTCGAGGTGCTGCAATCGAATCTCGAAGAGCTGGAGCGGCTACGCTCGATCATCAACGACATGCTGTTCCTCGCCAGCGCCGACCAGGGCAACAAAGCCACCAAACTCACCAGCACCTCCCTGGCCGGCGAAGTGGCGACCACCCTCGACTACCTGGACTTCATCCTCGAAGACGCCCAGGTCCAGGTCAGGGTCAGCGGTGACGCCCAGGCCAACATCGAGATCGCCCACCTGCGCCGCGCACTGATCAACCTGCTGAGCAACGCGGTGCGACACACCGCCCCGGGGCAAGTGATCAATGTGCGCATTGAGGCCCTGGGCGACCAGATCACCCTCGCCGTCACCAACCCCGGCGAACCGATTGCCGATGAACACCTGCCACGCCTGTTCGAACGGTTCTACCGGGTAGATGCCTCCCGCAGCAACAGTGGCGCCAACCACGGGTTGGGGCTGGCCATCGTCAAGGCGATTGCGCTGATGCACGGCGGGGATGTCTTCGTGCGCAGTGACCGGGGCGTGAATACCTTCGGGATCCGCTTGCCGGCCTGACACCCCACGCTGTGTAGATCGTATTGGGATGAATTCCAGGCGATTGAATGCTGGATGAAAGCCAAATCAAGCAAAGTAAAAAGATCTCCGCCTTCGGCAGCGCTCACGCGTTATTGCGCGAACACTGATTGCCCGCTCTCACCGATCCAAGCACAATCAGCAAAAGGCCAGCATCTGGTGCATTGCCGGTTATGCAACCCTTTGGGACGGATCCCAGCCACATGACAAATGCAGACATCGGAACCATGAGCGCGAGCAGTGCGACACCCGGCAATACCCCGTTTTCGATACGCTCGGAACGGGTACTCGTACTGGCCAGTTCGTTGGTTGTCATTGCCATCCTGAGCATCGTGACCTTCCTGCTGATCCGCGAATACGCCGCCGCCCAACAAGCCGCGACACGTTCGGCGACCAATATCGTGCAACTGATTGATGCCGACGTGCTGCGCAACGTGGAGCTCTACGATCTGTCGCTACAAGGTTTGGTCGCCGCCGCCCAACGCAACGACCTGAAAGACGTTTCGCCGACGATTCGCCACTTGGCCCTCTTCGACCGTGCCACCGCCGCCCCCTATAAAGGCGACATCCTGCTGCTCGACAAGCGCGGCAATGTAGTCGCCGACTCCGCCTCGATCGAGCCACGAAAGGGCAACTACGCCGACCGGGAATACTTCCAGTCCCATGTCCATAACCCAAGCCCGGGCATGATGATCAGTCGCCCGTTTCGCTCCAGAAGTGCCGCGCAGGACTGGCGTATCAGTTTCAGCTACAGACTAAACGACGAACAAGGGGAGTTCCTGGGCGTGGCGGAAGCCGCGATGCGCTTGAACTATTTCAACCAATTGTTCAAGAGCCTGAACATCGGTCATGGCGGCACAGTCAATCTGGTGAGCAGCGAAGGCTTTCTGTTGGCCCAGGAGCCGCCCCTGGCCGAGGACCTGATTGGCAAGGATTTCAGCAACCGCCCGAACTTCATGCGCATCCTGCGCGAAGGCAACGGCAGCTTCACCAGCGTATCCGGTCAGGACCAGAAGCCGCGCCTGTACACCTTCTCCCAAGTGGGCGACCTGCCTTTGATCGTGGTGGTAGCGCTCTCCTCCGATGAAGTCTTCGCCTCCTGGAAACGCACGGCGCTGCTGGTCAGCGGTGCTACGGGGGCATTGTGCATCGGTTTGCTCTGGCTCACCTGGCTGCTGCGTCATGAACTTAGGCGGCGCCACCATGCTGAACGGGAACTGGCGCAACTGGCGTCCATCGACTCGCTGACGGGCCTGGCCAACCGCCGGACTCTGGACGAAACGCTGCAACAGGAATGGCTGCGGGCCCAGCGTTCGGGCCAACCGCTGTCAGTCATGATGATCGATGCCGATCACTTCAAGGCATTCAACGATCGCCACGGCCACCCAAGTGGTGATGAGGCATTGCGCACCCTGGCGCATCTGATCGGTAGGCATGTCCGCCGACCGGCCGACCTGGCAGCGCGCTACGGCGGTGAGGAGTTCGCGGTGGTACTGCCGGAAACCACCACCGCCGGAGCCTTTACCATGGCCCAGAACATTCGCGAAGCGGTGGAACAGTTGCCCCCCTTCATTCCTGGCGCAGCCCCCATGACCGTCAGCATTGGCATTGCCACCTGGGCCCAAGGACCTTATGGCGAACTCGAGCAGCTCATGTTCGCTGCTGACAAGGCGCTATACCAGGCCAAGGCCAGTGGGCGCAATCGTGTGGTTTGTGCGATGTAATGGCCCCTTCCATGTGGCTGTTCGACCGATTTGGGTAGGTGTGTATCCATTGCTGCGGTAACGGGGCGCCGAGATCAACGTCCTCCGCGAGGCGGCCTGACAGCCGACCTGTTTTTTGATGACCGCGTTCATCCTGTGGGAGCGAGCCTGCTCACGATGACGGTGGTTCAGTCAATGAGGATGTTGAATGTGCCGGCCTCTTCGCGAGCAGGCTCGCTCCCACAATTGGATCGGAGTACTACCACAAGAAATAGGCCGGCTGTCAGGCCGCCTTCGCGAGCAAGCTTTGCTCCCACAGATCTGACAGGTGTACGACCGAAAGAACCAGGCCGGCTGTCAGGCCGCCTCGCGGTGGACGTTGATCTCGGCGCCCCGTTAACCACGCTGGCCGAACGCAGGCATTGTGGAGTGGGCATCCCGGCATGGATGCCGGGATAGCCGCGCTGGACCATGGATGGTCCTTCGCGGCGGGCCCACGGAGCAATGCCGGAGTGAGGGCATGCCGAGCCTAAGCGAGGCACCTAGTGGTGGGGCATGAGCGCTTTGGTTACTTTCGCGCTTTTCGAAAGTGACCCGCCGTAAGGGCGGAACCGCCAGTGGCCATTACCGCAGAAACGGATATGTACCCCAACTCAACTCAACTCAAAAAACAGCATTACCCCTATTGCCACAAACGTCCCAGAAAGCAGCCATAAAAAAAGGCCACCCGAAGGCAGCCTTTAAAAACTAGAGAGGTTTTTATGCTTACACGGCCGCTACAGGGCGCATGTAAGAGATTGGTGCGGTGCTGGCGTCTTCGAACGTCACGACTTCCCAAGCATCTTTCTGCTCAATCAACTTGCGCAGCAGCTGGTTGTTCAGCGCGTGGCCGGACTTGAAGCCTTTGAACTCACCAATCAGGCTATTGCCCAGCAGGTAGAGGTCGCCGATTGCATCGAGAATCTTGTGCTTGACGAATTCGTCTTCATAACGAAGGCCGTCCTCGTTCAACACACCATCGGAATCGACCACGATCGCGTTTTCAACACTGCCGCCGAGTGCGAGGTTGTGCTTGCGCAGGTACTCGATGTCACTCATGAAACCAAAGGTACGGGCGCGGCTGACTTCTTTTACGAACGAAGTACTGGAAAAGTCCACGCTTGCACTCTGGGTGCGGTCACGGAAAACCGGGTGATCGAAATCGATCTCGAAGCTCACCTTGAAACCTTCGAAAGGCACGAAAGTGGCGCGTTTGTCGCCGTCTTCCACTGTCACTTCCCGCAGGATACGGATGAACTTCTTGGCTGCGTCCTGCTCTTCCAGGCCAGCCGATTGAATCAGGAATACGAAGGGTCCGGCACTGCCATCCATGATCGGGACTTCGGACGCGGAGAGCTCGACGTAGGCGTTATCGATGCCCAGGCCAGCCATGGCCGAGAGCAAATGCTCCACCGTATCCACTTTGGTGTCACCGTTGACCAGTGTGGTCGACATAGTGGTTTCACCAACGTTTTCCGCGCGAGCAGGGATCTGCACCACAGGGTCGAGGTCGGCACGACAAAACACGATGCCAGTATCGACAGGCGCGGGCTTGAGGGTCAGGTAGACCTTCTCGCCGGAGTGCAAGCCGACACCTGTGGCACGGATAATATTCTTCAGGGTGCGTTGTTTAATCATGGCATGGGCCGCTTCAGCGCAAATTGCGAACTGGTATCAACAAAGGCTGGCGATAATAGCAGACCAGACCTTTGCTGAACACCAATCACCCGTATCCCCCTGATACATTTCATCAATCGGCCTGACGACGCAGGAATGCCGGGATGTCCAGGTAATCCAGATCGTCTTGCGGATTCATCTTCGCGGCAGTCGCAGCACCGGCCTGAGCCTGGTTGCGCATGACGGTCGGACGGTCCAGGTCACGGTAGTTCACCGCGGGTTGTTCCTGACGAGCGGCTGCTTGTTGCTGCGGCTGCGATGCCAGGGAGGTCTGAACGGTGTTGTCGATCACCTTCATCGGTTTCTCGATTTTCGCGCCCAGGCCAGTGGCAACCACGGTCACGTGCAGCTCGTCACGCATGTCAGGATCGATCACGGTGCCGACCTTGACCATGGCGTGGTCGGAAGCGAACGCTTCGATGATGCTACCCACGTCGGAGTACTCGCCCAGGGACAGGTCCGGACCGGCGGTGATGTTCACCAGGATGCCACGGGCGCCCTGCAGGTTGACGTCTTCGAGCAACGGGTTGCGGATAGCCGCTTCGGTGGCTTCGCGAGCACGGTTCGGACCGCTGGCGCAGCCAGTGCCCATCATCGCCATGCCCATTTCGGACATCACGGTGCGTACGTCGGCGAAGTCGACGTTGATCATGCCTGGACGCTTGATGATGTCGGAGATACCGCGAACGGCACCGGCCAGTACGTCATCGGCCTTGGCGAAAGCCGACAGCAGGCTTGCGTCCTTACCCAGGATGGTCAGCAGCTTCTCGTTGGGAATGGTGATCAACGAGTCGACGCTTTCGCTCAGCGCGCGGATGCCCTCATCGGCAATCTGCATGCGCTTGCGGCCTTCGAACGGGAATGGACGGGTCACCACCGCAACGGTGAGGATGCCCATTTCCTTGGCTACTTCGGCGATGATCGGCGCCGCACCGGTACCGGTACCGCCGCCCATGCCAGTGGTGATGAACACCATGTTGGTGCCAGCCAGGACTTCAGCGATGCGCTCGCGGTCTTCCAGGGCAGCCTGACGGCCAACCTCGGGATTGGCGCCGGCACCCAGGCCCTTGGTCACGCCGGTACCCAGTTGAAGGATGGTTCGCGCGCCGATGTTTTTCAGCGCTTGAGCATCAGTGTTGGCGCAAATGAATTCGACGCCTTCGATGTTGCTCTTGACCATGTGGTTGACAGCGTTGCCGCCGCCACCGCCGACACCGATTACCTTGATAACCGGGCTAGCGGGGATGTTGTCTACGAGTTCGAACATTTTCCCTCTCCTTTCATTCTCTAGTTTTTTCGCCTACTGCGTTTGTTGCATCTTCCAGTGCCAAGCCAGAGGCTCGTCGCTTGAAGCTTTAAACCTGTTGCTAAAAATTGCCTTTCACCCAAGCCTGGAGCCGCTCGAAAAGCGGCGCCTTCGGCTCGTCGCTGTTGTAGCTGTCGCGGCTGCCGATGCCCGAGAACGAAACCCCGTCGGACTGCTTCTGCAGGCCGTACATCAACAGGCCCACGCCGGTGGAGTAAATCGGGTTGCGGACCACGTCATCCAGGCCCTTGACGCCATGGGGCACGCCCAGGCGCACCGGCATGTGGAAAATCTCTTCGGCCAGTTCGACCGCGCCTTCCATCTTCGACGTACCGCCGGTCAGCACGATGCCGGCCGGGATCAGGTCTTCGTAGCCACTGCGACGCAGCTCAGCCTGGATCAGCGTGAACAGCTCGTCGTAACGCGGCTCGACCACTTCGGCCAACGCCTGGCGGGACAACTCGCGCGGAGGACGTTCGCCAACGCTTGGCACTTTGATGGTTTCACCGGCACCGGCCAGTTTCGCCAGGGCGCAGGCGTAGCGGATCTTGATTTCTTCGGCGTACTGGGTCGGAGTGCGCAAGGCCATGGCGATGTCGTTGGTGACCTGATCACCGGCAATCGGGATCACTGCCGTGTGGCGGATCGCGCCTTCGGTGAAGATCGCGATGTCGGTGGTACCGCCGCCGATGTCCACCAGGCACACGCCCAGTTCCTTCTCGTCGTCAGTCAGTACCGAGTAGGCCGAGGCCAGTTGCTCGAGGATGATGTCGTCGATTTCCAGGCCGCAACGGCGTACGCATTTCTCGATGTTCTGCGCGGCGTTCACGGCACAGGTCACCACGTGGACCTTGGCTTCAAGGCGCACGCCGGACATGCCCAGGGGCTCACGCACGCCTTCCTGGTTATCGATCACGTAATCCTGCGGCAGGGTGTGCAGCACACGCTGGTCGGCCGGGATCGCCACGGCCTGCGCCGCGTCGAGCACGCGCTCAAGGTCAGCGGAGCTGACTTCACGGTCACGAATCGCCACGATGCCGTGGGAGTTCAGGCTGCGGATGTGATTACCTGCCACACCGACGAACGCCGAGTGGATCCGGCAACCGGCCATCAGCTGCGCTTCTTCAATGGCGCGCTGGATCGATTGCACGGTGGACTCAATGTTCACCACCACGCCTTTTTTCAAGCCACGGGACGGGTGGGTACCGATCCCGACGATGACCAGCGTGCCGTCGTCCGCGACCTCGCCTACCAGCGCAACCACCTTGGAAGTGCCGATATCCAGACCGACGATCATTTTTCCGCTTTGCACGTTTGCCATGGGTCCTGCCTCTTCTTAATTCTTCGCGACGGCGGGTTCAGCCGTCGTGGGCGCTACAGGTTCCCGCCAGCCAACAGCCAGGCCGTTGGCGTAGCGCAGATCGATGCGCGCGATGTTCGTAATCTGGTCTTTGAGCGTCTTGTCATAGATGGCAATGAAGCGGCGCATCTTTTCCACCTGGTTGCCGCGCCCGAGCAGCAGCTCGATGCCCGGCCCCGAGCTGCCCGCGCCAGTGGTCAGGAACCAGCTGCCGCGCTCACGCAACTCCAGGCGCGCGATGGAGAAGCCCAGCGGCCGCAACATCTGACTCAACACCTGGTACTGCTGCATTACTTTCTGCTGGGCCCGCTGAGGACCGAACAGTTGTGGCAAATGTTCGTAGTTGGCCAGTTCCCGCGGCGTGAACGCCTGACCCTGGTTGTTCAACAGCGACTCGTCACCCCAGCGGGCCACGGGCAGTTGTTCTTCCAGGCGGATCGATACCTGGTCAGGCCATACCCGCCGCACTTCGGCATGGGCGATCCAGGGCATCTGCTCCAGTTCCTTGCGCATGCCCGCCAGGTCGATGGTGAAGAAGCTCGACGCCACGAATGGGGCGATCCGCTGCTGCACTGCTTGCTGACTGATGTAGCTCAGGTCGCCCTGCACATTGATCCGGGCGATCGGCCGATCCGCATAGGGCAGCAACCGCTGAGCCCCTTCGTACGTACCGAACCCCAACGCCACCAACAACACCGGCCAGAACAGACTCTTGAGAAAGCCGAAGTTGGCTTTCGGCAGGCGCGCCGACATCGGCTCTTTGGCCACCATTCGGCTGGCACCCCGCGGCACCGGCTTGCGACCGGGTGCGGATGGCTGATGACGAAGCGATGCGCCTTGCATGCTTAACCTCTTGGCTCTTGAGAGCCGACACTGGCGGCCAGGATCGACAGCACCAGTTGCTGGAAATCCAGGCCGGCGGCACGGGCCGCCATCGGTACCAGGCTGTGATCGGTCATGCCTGGGGCGGTGTTGACTTCCAGGAACCAGAACTGCCCGTCGGCGTCCTGCATCACATCCGCCCGGCCCCAACCGGCAATACCCAGCGCCTCACAGGCCTTGGCCGTGAGGTCCATCAGTTGTTTTTCCTTGGCGCTGTCCAGCCCGCATGGAATGCGGTACTGGGTGTCATTGGCCACGTACTTGGCGTCGTAGTCGTAGAACGTGTGCGGCGTGCCCAGGGCAATCGGGGGCAACACCTGGTCACGCAGGGTGGCGATGGTGAACTCGGGACCGGTGATCCACTGCTCGACCAACACTTGCGAATCGTAGGAACTGGCGTCTTTCCATGCCGCGGTCAACTCAGGCAGCGAAGTCACTTTCGCCATGCCGATACTTGAACCTTCATGGGCCGGTTTGACGATCAAAGGGAAGCCCAGTTCCGTGGCCGCCGAAATACAATCGGCCTCGGATGCCAGCACGGCGTGACGGGGCGTGGGAATGCCGAGACTGTGCCAGACCTGCTTGGTGCGCAGTTTGTCCATGGCCAAGGCAGACGCCAGGATGCCGCTGCCGGTGTAGGGAATACCCAGGCATTCGAGCAGGCCCTGCATGCTGCCGTCTTCGCCGCCGCGGCCATGGAGAATGATGAACGCGCGGTCGATTTTTTCGTTCAGCAGGCGCTGCAAAAAGTCGTCGCCTACGTCGATGCCGAACGCGTCGACACCGGCGCTTTGCAGGGCTTGCAGCACGGCGTTGCCAGACTTGAGGGACACTTCGCGCTCGGCGCTCTTGCCGCCGAACAGCACGGCGACGCGGCCGAAGGCTTTCGGGTCCAGGGTCGAAACCAGGTTGGCGTAGGCAGCAGTCATTTCAGTTTCCCCTCGCTGGATGCCACGATTGCCCCGGCGAATAACGGACTTTTCAACAGTTTCGGGGCCAGGCCACCGATGTCACCGGCGCCTTGGCACAGCAGGATGTCGCCAGCGCGCAGCAGCGGTTTGACCAGCGGTGCGAGGTCCACGCCGCGCTCGATGTAGATCGGGTCCAACTGACCGCGTTGGCGAATGCTGTGGCACAGCTGACGGCTGTCGGCACCCGGGATCGGCTCCTCGCCGGCCGGATAGACTTCCATCAGCAGCAGCACATTGGCGTCGGCCAAAACCTGGACGAAATCGTCGTACAGGTCGCGGGTACGGCTGTAGCGGTGCGGCTGGTAAACCATCACCAGGCGACGCTCCGGCCAGCCACCGCGCACGGCCTTGATCACCGCCGCGACTTCGGTCGGGTGGTGGCCGTAATCGTCCACCAGCATCACGTTGCCGCCGTCCACCGGCAGTTCGCCGTAGACCTGGAAACGTCGTCCCACGCCCTGGAATCCGGACAGGCCCTGGACAATGGCTTCGTCACTGACACCTTCGTCGGTGGCGATGCAAATGGTGGCCAGGGCATTGAGCACGTTGTGGTTGCCCGGCATGTTCACCGACACATCCAGCGGCTCGCGGTCAGGGCGCAGCACCGTGAAGAACGTCTGCATGCCCTGCTGGCGCACGTTGATGGCGCGCACGTCGACTTCTTCGCCGAAACCGTAGGTCACGGTCGGGCGCTTGATCAGCGGCAGGATCTCGCGCACCACCGGATCGTCCAGGCACACCACTGCCAAACCGTAGAACGGCAGGTTGTGGAGGAACTCGACGAAGGTTTTCTTCAGTTTGTTGAAGTCACCGTCGTAGGTCGCCATGTGGTCGGCGTCGATGTTGGTGACCACGGCCACCAGCGGCTGCAGGTGCAAGAAGCTCGCATCGCTTTCGTCGGCCTCGGCGATCAGGTAACGGCTGGTGCCCAGCTGGGCATTGGTACCCGCGGCATTCAGGCGACCGCCGATCACGAAGGTCGGGTCCAGACCACCGGCAGCGAACACCGAGGCGATCAGGCTGGTGGTGGTGGTCTTGCCATGGGTACCGGCAACGGCGATGCCGTGGCGATAACGCATCAGTTCGGCCAGCATCTCGGCACGCGGCACCACGGGAATGCGCCGCTCCAGGGCGGTCGCAACTTCCGGGTTGGAGGTGTTCACGGCGCTGGAGACCACCAGCACATCAGCGTTGGCGGCGTTCTCGGCACGGTGGCCGATGAAAATCTGCGCGCCAAAGGACTCCAGGCGCTCGGTAACCGGCGAGGCTTTCAGGTCGGAACCGGAAACCTCATAGCCCAGGTTCAGCAACACTTCGGCGATCCCGCACATGCCCACGCCGCCGATACCGACGAAATGGATACGGCGGATACGGCGCATTTCCGGTTGCGGCATGGCTTTGCGATTCTCAACCATGGGCCACCTCCAGGCAGGTATCGACCACTTGGGCCGTGGCGTCGGGTTTGGCCAGGCGACGGGCGGCGCGGGCCATGTCTTCGATTGTTTGCGGTTGCATCAAAACCTCTGTCAGGCGCGCGGCAAGATCCGCGGCACCAGTCGTTCTTTGCGGCATCAGGAAGGCAGCGCCTTCACGGGCCAAATAATCGGCGTTGCGGGTCTGGTGGTCGTCGATGGCGTGGGGCAAAGGCACCAGCATCGAGGGCAGACCGGCGGCAGCCAGTTCGCTGATGGTCAACGCGCCTGCGCGGCAGACCACCAGGTCGGCCCAGCCATAGGCTTGGGCCATGTCTTTGATGAAAGGCTGCACTTGCGCCTCGACGCCTGCGGCGCGATAACGCTCGGCGGTGATTTCATCGTGGTTTTTGCCGGCCTGGTGAAACACCTCGGGCCGCAGTTCGGGAGCGACCTGCGACAAGGCTTCGGGCAGCAATTTGTTCAACGGCTCCGCCCCCAGGCTTCCGCCCAGGATCAGCAAACGCGCCTTGCGTCCGGCCAGGGCCGGGCGCGGTGTATCGAGGAACAGCTCGGTACGCACCGGGTTACCGGTGGTACGACGGCTGCCCGACAGGGTAAAGGTGTCGGGAAAGGCTTCACAGACTCGAGCGGCCAACGGCACCAGTAACCGATTGGCGGTACCGGCCACGGCGTTCTGCTCGTGAACGATAACCGGCACACCGGCCAGTTTTGCCGCTACACCGCCAGGACCGGTCACGTAACCACCAAAGCCCACCACGCATACCGGCCGCAACCGACGAATGATCGCCCGGGCCTGCCAGATCGACTTGAGCAGCATCAGCGGCGCCTTGAGCAGCGACAACTTGCCTTTGCCCCGCAGGCCGCTGGCGTTGATCCGGTGCAGTTCCAGGCCGGCGGCGGGCACCAGCTCGTTCTCGATGCCCCGTGGCGTGCCCAGCCAGTGCACGGTGTAACCGCGCGCCTGGAACTCCCGGGCACAGGCCAGCGCCGGGAACACATGCCCCCCGGTTCCGCCGGCCATGATCAGCACGTTAGCGCCCATGAGTCGGCTCCTCGGCGAAGTCGCTCTCCTGGAATTCCATCTCTTCGCTGCCCAGGTGGGTTCGACTCTCCCATTCGATGCGCAGCAACAAGCCCAGACAGGCACAGCAAATCACCAGGGAACTGCCGCCGTAACTGAGGAACGGCAGCGTCAGGCCTTTGGTTGGCAACAGGCCGACGTTCACGCCGATGTTGATCAGGAACTGACCGATCCACAGGAACGACAAGCCATACGCCACGTACGCGGCGAAATACTGCTTGGCCCGCTCGGCCCACAAACCGATGTACATGCCGCGCACACAGACGAAGACGAACAACCCGACGGTGAGCAGCGAACCGACCACGCCCAGTTCCTCGGCCAATACCGAAAACACGAAGTCGGTGTGGGCTTCGGGCAGATAGAACTGCTTCTGCACGCTGTTGCCCAGGCCTACGCCCAGCCATTCGCCGCGACCGAAGGCGATCAGGGCCTGGGTCAATTGATAGCCGGAACCGAACTGGTCGGCCCACGGGTCGGTAAACGTGATCAGACGCGCCATCCGGTAAGGTTGCGCCTGCACCAGCACCGTCACCGCTCCGACCGCCAGCGCCACCATCAGGGTGAAGCGAAACAGCCCGACACCGCCGAGGAACAGCATCGCCGCCGCGGCGCCCATCATCACCACCGTGGCGCCGAAATCCGGCTCCATCAGCAGCAGGCCGGCCATCGGCAGCAACACAATGAACGGCTTGAAAAAACCCATCCAGCTCTCGCGCACTTCTTTCTGACGACGCACCAGATACCCGGCGAGGTAGATCACCACGAAGACCTTGGCGATTTCCGAAGGCTGTACGTTGAAGAAGCTGAAGCCGATCCAGCGCATCGAGCCGTTGACCTCGCGACCGATGCCCGGCAACAGCACCATCACCAACAGACCAAAGGCACCGAGCAACATCATCCAACCCAGGCGTTGCCAGGTGGCGATCGGCACCATCATGGTGACAATGCACGCGACCAAACCGATCACCAGGTAAATCAGGTGACGAATCATGTGATAAAGGGTGTTGCCCGATTGCACGGCAGCCACTTCCGACGATGCGGAAGTGATCATCACCAGGCCCAGGCCCAGCAGCGCCAGGCAACCGACGAGCATCGGGAAATCCAGGTCGATGCCGCGCCCGGTGATCAGCGGGGATGGGTATGGCTTGATGATGTTCATCAGGTTCATGCCAAGCCCTCCACGGCCCGGGCGAACAACTGCCCGCGCTCTTCGTAGTTCTTGAACATGTCGAAACTGGCGCAGGCCGGCGACAACAGCACGGCATCGCCCGACTGTGCGAGGGCGCGGCATTGCTGAACCGCTTCGTCCAGCGAAGCGACGCGAACCAGCGGCACGCCGTCGCCGAGGGCCTGGGCGATCAATTCGCGATCACGCCCCATCAGCACCACGGCCCGGCAGTTGGCCGCCACCGGATCACGCAGATCCTTGAAGTCGGCACCCTTGCCGTCGCCGCCGGCAATCAGCACGAGCTTGCCTTGGATGTCCGCGCCCAGGCCCTCAATGGCAGCCAGCGCGGCACCCACGTTGGTGGCCTTGGAATCGTTGTACCAGGCCACCCCGTCAAGATCGCGAACCCACTGGCAGCGGTGCTCGAGCCCGGCAAACGTGCGCAGGGCCGACAGCATGGCGTCGAACGGCAGACCGACCGCATGTCCCAGGGCCAGCGCCGCCAGGGCATTGGCCTGGTTGTGGGCGCCGCGAATCTTCAACTCGCGCACCGGCATCAGGTTCTGGAATTCGAAGGCCAGGTATTTCTCGCCATTCTCTTCGCGCAACCCGAAGCCTTTGAAATCCGGCACACCGAGGCCGAAGGACCAGCATGGCATGCCCTCGCCCAGCAACGGACGAGTCAGGGCGTCCTGACGATTGAACACTACCTGCCGAGCCCCCCGGAAAATCCGGTGCTTGGCCAGGTGATAAGCCGGCAGGCCGCTGTAGCGGTCCATGTGGTCTTCGCTGATGTTGAGCACGGTCGCCACTTCGGCGCCCAAGTGGTCGGTGGTTTCAAGCTGGAAGCTCGACAACTCCATCACGTACAGCTCGACGTCATCACTGAGCAGATCCAGCGCCGGGGTTCCCAGGTTGCCACCCACGGCAATCCGCTTACCGGCCGCCGCAGCCATTTCACCCACCAGGGTGGTGACGGTGCTTTTCGCGTTGGAACCGCTGATGGCGATGATCGGCGCCTTGGCGTGACGGGCGAACAGCTCGATGTCACCGGACAACTTCACGCCACGGGCGGCGGCGGCCTGCAAGGCCGGGGTTGCCAGCGCAAGGCCGGGGCTCACGTAGAGCTCGTCGGCGCGGCACAGGAACTCGACATCCAGCTCGCCACAACGCACGTCCACCTGCGGGTAGTCACGACGCAGCGTGGCCAGCTCAGGTGGATTTTCCCGCGTATCGGCCACGGCAAACGACACGCCCCGGTTCGCCAGGAAGCGAACCAGGGACATGCCGCTCTTGCCGAGGCCGACAACGATGCGGAAGTGGTCAGAAGCGATCAGGGACACTCGTTCTACCTCAGCTTCAGGGTGGCAAGGCCGACCAGGACCAGAATCACGGTGATGATCCAGAAACGGACAATCACACGCGGCTCGGGCCAGCCCTTGAGTTCAAAGTGGTGGTGGATCGGCGCCATGCGAAATACCCGGCGGCCGGTCAATTTAAAGGAAGCAACCTGAATGACGACTGACAGCGTCTCCATCACGAACACACCGCCCATGATGAACAGGACGATTTCCTGGCGAACGATGACGGCGATGGTGCCCAGGGCCGCGCCCAGCGCCAGCGCGCCGACATCGCCCATGAAGACCTGCGCCGGGTAGGTGTTGAACCACAGGAAACCCAGGCCGGCACCGATCAGCGCACCGCAGAACACGATCAGTTCGCCTGCCCCCGGCACATAGGGGATCAGCAGGTATTCGGCGAATTTCACGTTACCCGAGAGGTAGCAGAAGATCCCCAGCGCGCCGCCCACCATCACGGTCGGCATGATCGCCAGGCCATCGAGGCCATCAGTCAGGTTGACCGCGTTGCTCGAGCCGACGATCACCAGGTAGGTCAGCACGATGAAGCCTGCCCCCAGCGGGATGCTGTAATCCTTGAGCATCGGCAGAATCAGGGTGGTTTCCACCGGGGAGGCTGCGGTCATATAAAGGAAGATCGCCGCGCCGAGGCCGAACACCGACTGCCAGAAATACTTCCAGCGGCTCGGCAGCCCCCGGGAGTTCTTCTCGATGACCTTGCGGTAGTCGTCGACCCAGCCGATGGCGCCGAACAACAGGGTCACCAGCAATACCACCCACACATACCGGTTCGCCAGGTCGGCCCAGAGCACGGTACTGATGCCAATGGACGACAGGATCAGCGCGCCGCCCATGGTTGGAGTACCGGATTTGGACAGGTGCGATTGCGGGCCGTCGTTGCGGACCGACTGACCGATTTGCAGGTTCTGCAAGGTGCGGATCATCCACGGGCCCAGGAACAGCGACAACGACAACGCGGTCAGCACACCCAGGATCCCGCGCAGGGTCAGGTACTGGAAGACCGCGAAGCCTTTGTGGAACTGTTGCAGGTACTCCGCTAGCAGCAGCAGCATTAATGTTTCTCCATACGGGAACCGCACAGCGCCGCGACGATGTTTTCCATCGCGGCACTGCGTGAGCCCTTGATCAATAAGGTGGTGTTCGGGTCCTGCTCGGCGCTCAGGGCCTGAATCAATTCGGCCTGAGTGCTGAAATGCTGTGCGTGCCCGCCAAACGCGGCCACCGCATGGGCCATCATCGGACCGACGGCATACAGTGCATCGACCTTGCCACGCGCGTAGGCGCCGACATCGTGATGCCCCTGTTGCGCCCATTCGCCCAACTCGCCGATATCTCCCAGCACCAGCACGGTACGGCCGGGGAAACCGGCGAGGATATCGACCGCGGCGCACATGGACGTCGGGTTGGCGTTGTAGGTGTCGTCGATCACGCGCATGCCGTTGCTGGCCAATTGCGCAACGGAACGCCCCTTGACCGGTTGCACCGCGTTCAAGCCGGCCACGATGCCCGGCAACGACACGCCCAAAGCATGGGCCGCAGCCGCAGCGGCCAGGGCGTTGGCGACGTTATGGGTGCCAAGCAGGTTCAACTGGACCCGCTCTGCACCGTCGGGGCTGTGCAGGTTGAAGGCCGGGCAGCCGCGAGCATCGCGGTCCAGGTCGCTGGCGTAAAAATTCGCCGCCACATTGCTCAAGGCAAATGTCAGGACCTTGCGCCCAGCCGCCCGGGTCTTCCAGATTTCGAAGGCCTTGTCGTCAAGATTCAGCACGGCGACGCCATCGGCATCCAGCCCCTCGAGAATCTCGCCCTTGGCCTCAACGATTTTGTCCGGACCACCGAACTCACCGACGTGGGCGGTCCCGGCGTTGTTGATCACGGCCACGTGAGGTTTGGTCATGCCCACGGTGTAGGCGATCTCACCGAGCCGCGAGGCACCGAGCTCAATGACCGCGGCACTGTGTTGCGGTGCCAGTTCCAGCAATGTCAGGGGTACACCCAGGTCATTATTAAGATTGCCACGAGTCGCCAACACCGGACCGCGGGTGCGCAAGATGCTCGCGAGCATTTCCTTGACCGTGGTCTTGCCACTGGAGCCGGTGATGGCCGCGACCGGGTTGCGGTATGCGGCGCGGTTCAATGCACCGAGCTGGCCCAGGGCCTGGCGAGTGTCGTTTACCTGCAATTGCGCCAGCGTGCTGTTGGTCACTTCCCGCTCGACCAGCGCCGCGACCGCACCTTTGGCGGCCACGTCGTTCAGGTAATCGTGGCCGTCAAAACGCGGCCCGGCCAGGGCAACGAACAATTGCCCCGGGGCAATCGCCCGGCTGTCGATGCTCACCCCATCGAAACTGGCGTCAGCCGCGATCAGCCGCGCCTGCAGGATATTGGTCAGCTCGCTGAGCTTCAAAGCCTTAAGCATGGGCCACCTCCCACGCGGTCAGGGCATGATCGGCTTCCACCAAATCGGAAAATGCGTGGCGTTCGCCGTTGATTTCCTGATAGTCCTCATGGCCTTTACCGGCCAGGACAATGACGTCGTCCGCCGACGCACCGGCGATCAACTGGGCAATGGCCTGGCCGCGACCGGCCACGAAGGTGACGTTATCCACCGCCGAGAAGCCGGCGCGGATGTCGTCGAAAATCTGCGACGGGTCTTCGGTGCGCGGATTGTCGTCGGTGACCACTACACCGTCGGCCAAGCGCTCCACCACTTCGGCCATCAGCGCACGCTTGCCACGGTCACGATCACCGCCGCAGCCGAACAGGCACAGCAACTTGCCCTTGGCGTGTGGCCGCAGGGCCATCAGGACTTTTTCCAACGCATCCGGGGTATGGGCGTAATCGACCACCACCAACGGTTGCGTTCCGCCGCCCAGCCGTTGCATACGTCCGGCCGGCCCTTCGAGTTTGGGCAGGACCTTGAGGATTTCATCCAGGGCGTAGTCCAGGCCAAGCAAGGCACCCACGGCGGCCAACACATTGCTCAGGTTGAAACGCCCCAACAAGGTGCTGCGCAGGTGGTGTTCGCCTTGGGGCGTAACCAAGGTCGCGCGCACGCCTTCGTCATCGAATTGCGCCTGGCGTACATAAAGGTAGGCGCTGGCATCTTCCAGGCTGTAGGTGATCAACCGGGACTCGCGCTTATCGGCGGCCAATTGCCGGCCGAACGCGTCGTCAAGGTTGAGGACCCGGCACTTCAAGTCATTCCAGGCAAACAACCTGGCTTTTGCTTCGCCGTAAGCCTGCATGGTGCCGTGGTAATCCAGGTGATCGCGCGACAGGTTGGTCAATACCGCGACGTCGAACGCCAAGGCCGTCACGCGCCCCTGATCCAGGCCATGGGAAGAGACTTCCATCGCAACAGCCTTGGCTCCGGCCTTTTTCAGGTCGGCCAGGGTTGCTTGCACGGCGATCGGGTTCGGCGTGGTGTGCAGGCCACTCTCCAGCGCGCCGTGGAATCCGTTACCCAAGGTCCCGACGATGCCGCAATGCTGACCCAGCAGATCCAGGGCCTGGGCCACCAGTTGGGAAACGCTGGTCTTGCCGTTGGTGCCGGTCACGCCAATCAGGTTCAAGTGACGACTCGGGTCGCCGTAAAAACGCCCGGCAATGTCCGACAACTGGGCCGCCAGGCCCTTGACCGGAATCAGCGGCACATCAGTGATCGGTAGCACGGTCGCGCCGTCGACTTCATAAGCCACGGCAGCCGCGCCGCGCTTCAAGGCGTCGGCGATGTGGGCGCGACCGTCGAACCGGGCACCCGGTACGGCCAGGAACAGATCCCCGGCACGCACGTGGCGGCTGTCCAGGGCCAATTCGCGAATCAGCAGATCGTGGCCGGCATGGGCAAAAATCTTGTTCAGGCTCAGGGACATCAGCCACGCCCTCCTTCGGCTTTCAAGGGTACGACCGGCGCGGTATTGGCTTGCTGGGTCGGCGGCAGGTTATCCGGGGTGATGTTCATCAGGCGCAGGGTGCCGGACATCACTTTGCTGAACACCGGTGCCGAAACCAGCCCCCCGAAGTAGCCGGCCTTGCTCGGTTCGTCGATGACCACCACGACGGCGTAGCGCGGGTCGCTCATCGGGCCGAAACCGGCGAACAGCGAACGGTAGGAATTCTCGGCATAGCCCTTGACGCCCGCGGAGGTTTTGCGGGCCGTACCCGACTTGCCAGCCACGTGATAGGCCGGCACCTGGGCGCGGTACACCCCACGCGGCGCTTCGATCACCTGTTGCAGCATGCCTTGCATGGTCTTGGCGACATCTTCCGGAATGACCTGAGTGGCCTCCGGGGCCTTGTCGGTTTTGATCAGCGACAGCGGAGTCATGCGGCCGTTGTTGGCCAGCACCGAAAACGCGTGGGCCAACTGGATCGCGGTCACGGAAACACCGTAGCCGTATGACAACGTGGCCGTTTCGGCCTTGCGCCACTCACGGTAGTTCGGCAGATTGCCGACCCGCTCGCCAGGAAAGCCCAGGCCAGTGCCCTGGCCAAGACCGATTTTCTGGGCAAGACGGTAAATCGTTTCCCCACCGATATCGAAGGCGATCTTGCTCATGCCCACGTTACTGGAGTTGATCAGGATGCCGGTCAGATCGAGCACTGGGCCTTCGGTCCTGGAAACGTCCCGAATGGTGTACTTGCCGATCTGCAAAGTCCCCGGATATACCTCGACCGTGTCACCCGGCTTCCAGCGCCCGGTTTCCAGGGCCGCCGCCATGGAAACGGCTTTCATGGTCGAGCCCGGTTCGAACACGTCGATCATCGCGCGGTTGCGCATCATCGCCGGTTGCAGGTTGCGGCGATTGTTCGGGTTGTAGGTGGGCTGGTTGACCATGGCCAGGATCTCGCCGGTCTTCACGTCGAGAATCACCAGGCTGCCGGCCTTGGCACCGTTCTCGACGATGGCATTGCGCAGCTCACGGTTGGCCAGATATTGCAGGCGCAGATCAATGGACAACGCCAAGGGCTTGCCGGCCTTGGCGTTTTTGGTGACTTGGACATCCTTGATCAGCCTGCCACGCCGATCCTTGATGACCTGACGCTTGCCGGGAACCCCGGCGAGCCATTCGTCGTAGGCCAACTCGACCCCTTCTCGCCCCCGGTCGTCGATGTCCGTAAAGCCGACCATGTGGGCGGTCACTTCACCGGCCGGGTAGAAACGCCGGAACTCTTCGATGCCGTAGACGCCCGGCACTTTCAGGTCGAGCACCCTCTGGCCTTGCTCGGGCGTCAACCCGCGCACCAGATAGATGAACTCTTTGCTGGCCTGGGCTTCGAGGCGTTCGGCCAGGGCCTTGGGGTCCTGGCCAAGGGCGACGGCCAGGGCCGGCCACTTTTCCTTGGCCTGCTGCATTTCCTTGGCGTTTGCCCACAGGGTAGTCACCGGGGTGCTCACAGCCAACGGTTCGCCATTGCGGTCGGTGATCAGGCCACGGTGAGCCGGGATCGGGATGTGCCGCATGCTACGGGCATCACCCTGCTCTTTGAGGAAGTCACGGTCGACCACTTGCAGATCGATGATCCGCCAGACGATGGCCGCCACCATGATCCCGAGCAGGCCCAGGACCAGGCGGAAGCGCCACGGAAAGAGTGCCCCTTCGAGCTTCATCATGGCGCCACCATCTGCACTTCGGCAGCCCCGGGAATGCGCATTTTCAGCTGTTCGGTCGCCAGTACTTCGATGCGGCTATGGGCGGTCCAGGTGCTCTGCTCCAGGATCAACCGGCCCCACTCGGCCTGGGCCTTGTCGCGCACGCTCAGTTCGCTGTAGAGGGTGTTGAGCAACTGCCGGTTCCAGTGCGCGCTGTAGGACACGGCGATGGCCGACACGAGCACGCCGATAAACAACAGCAGCATGAAAAAGCTGCCGCCAGGCAGGGGCTTGGCGAAGAGCTTGCTCACCGCAACTTCTCCGCAACACGCATGACGGCGCTACGGGCACGCGGGTTGGCCTTGAGTTCAGCCTCGGAGGCGAACTGCGCCTTGCCATGAATCTTGATTTTCGGCACGAAGGCTTCGAAACGCACCGGCAGGTTGCGCGGCAGGTTATCGGCCTCACCCTTGGTGAGCTTGCGCATGAACAGTTTGACGATGCGGTCTTCCAGGGAATGGAAGCTGATCACCACCAGTCGCCCGCCGACTTCAAGTGCTTCAAGTGCCGCCTCAAGGCCGGCCTCCAGATCACCCAGTTCATTATTGACGTGGATGCGCAAACCCTGGAAAGCCCGGGTAGCCGGGTTCTTGCCCTTCTCCCATGCCGGGTTGGCGACTTTGAGCACTTCGGCCAGGTCGCCGGTGCGCTCGAACGGTTTGATATCGCGACGCTCGACCACGGCACGGGCCATGCGACCGGAAAAACGTTCTTCGCCGTATTCCTTGAAAACACGGGCGATTTCTTCCACCGCAGCGGTATTGACGAATTCGGCGGCGCTGATTCCGCGGGACGGATCCATGCGCATATCCAGCGGGCCATCATTGAGAAAACTGAAGCCGCGCTCAGGGTCATCCAACTGCGGCGAAGACACGCCCAGGTCAAGCAAGACGCCACTGACTTTGCCAGCCAGGCCACGCTGGGCGACTTCCGATCCCAGCTCCGCAAAGCTGCGCTGCACAACGACAAAGCGGCCGTCTTCGGCCGCTAGCGCTTGCCCGGTGGCAATCGCTTGAGGATCCTTGTCGAACCCCAGCAGCCGACCGTCCGGACCGAGCTTGCTGAGGATCAGCCGGCTATGCCCGCCGCGCCCGAACGTGCCATCCAGATAGCAGCCATCAGGACGTACGGCGAGAGCCTCGACGGCTTCGTCAAGCAGTACGGTGATGTGGTTAAAGCCGCTATCAATAGTCACAGGATCAAATCACGCAGTTCATCAGGCATGGCGCCCGGTTGTTGAATAGCAGCAAGGTCAGCGGCAGAGACCGCATTCCAGGCATCTTCGTCCCACAGTTGGAACTTGTTCAGTTGGCCCACCAGCATCGCGCGCTTGTCCAGCTTGGCGTATTCGCGCAGGCGCGGCGGAACCAGGAAACGACCGCTGCCGTCGAGTTCGAGGTCGACGGCGTTACCGATCAGCAAGCGTTGCAGGCGGCGGTTTTCTTCACGCAGTGAAGGCAGTGCGCGCAGTTTGGTTTCGATGATTTCCCACTCATCAAGAGGGTAAACACACAAACATGGGTCAACGGCGTCGATCGTGACGATTAACTGCCCGGAACTACGCGAAACGAGCTCGTCACGGTACCGGCTCGGCATGGCGAGACGGCCCTTTGCATCGAGACTGATAGCGTTAGCTCCGCGAAACACGTCAGCGTTTCTCCAAAAATTTTGCGTTTTACGCTCAAAAAACCCACTTCATGCCACTTTCCGCCACTTGCGCACACTATAGGAATGCGCCCACCGCACCGTCAAGGCGCGGAGTGAAGGAAAAGCCTTATAGATCGGAGATTTAGGAGCGTATCTGGAGGGGCGATGGGAATCTGACGTAGGATTTTTCGCCACAACTTCAGCGAACACAGGAAGCTGCGCTCAGAAGTTAAAGTGATTTGTTAAGAGTAAGATTTTTTTGGTCTTAGCAATTGCGTCTGCCAGCGATTCTGGCAGGAGGGGAAAAGGTGGAGAGTCGATCTGTAAGCCGGGTTCTGTCTTGAACAGTCATTCGTCTACGATGGCCATCACTGGACATCTTTAGCAACCTACCCGGTCCCAGCGCGGGCCACGCCTTGGGACCCTATTTGGTCTTGCTCCAAGTGGGGTTTACCTAGCCACGAACTGTTGCCAGCCGTGCGGTGCGCTCTTACCGCACCTTTTCACCCTTACCGGCGCCGAAGCGCTTAGGCGGTTATTTTCTGTGGCACTTTCCGTAGGCTCACGCCTCCCAGGCATTACCTGGCACTTCGCCCTATGGAGCCCGGACTTTCCTCCCCCCCCTAATTTTCATAGAGGGCAGCGACTGTCCGATCGACTCTCCGCCGCGAAGGTTAACGGCAGAGCGGCCGAAGAACAAGCGCTAAAAGCCCTTGGCCAGCCCCGCGCCCCGGTTTCACTGGCCCTTCTGTTTTTCCAGCGCGACCTGATACAGGACGTTCTTACGCTCGCCGGTAATCTGCGCCGCGAGGGCGGCGGCGCGCTTGAGGGGCATTTCCTCAAGCAGCAGGTCCAGGATGCGCATCGCTTCACTGCTGACGGTCTCTTCATTGTCCGGCGCCGTCCAGCCCGCCACCAGCACGACGCATTCACCGCGCTGCTGGTTGCTATCGCCTTCGACGAAGGCGCGCAACTGCGCCAGCGGCAACCCCTTGAGGGTTTCGAAGGTTTTGGTCAGCTCTCTGGCGAGCAGCGCCGGGCGCTCCGGACCAAACACCAGCTCCATGTCCTGCAGGCATTCAAGGATGCGGTGCGGCGCCTCATAAAAGATCAACGTACGCGGCTCCTCCTTTATAGACTCCAGGCGCGCCCGTCGCCCCACCGCCTTGGCTGGCAGAAAACCTTCGAAAATGAAACGGTCCGACGGCAGGCCCGCCGCCGAAAGAGCTGCGATCAAGGCGCACGCCCCCGGCACCGGCACTACGTTGATGCCGGCCGCCCGAGCCTGGCGCACCAGGTGATAGCCAGGGTCGGAAATCAGCGGTGTACCCGCGTCGGAAATCAGCGCGACGTTATCGCCCGCCAACAAACGAGTGATAAAACGACTGCCTTCTTCCCGCTCGTTGTGCTCATGACAGGCCGCCAACGGCGTTGAAATGCCGAAATGTTGCAACAAGCGTTGAGAGTGGCGCGTATCTTCGGCCGCAATGAGGGCCACCTCCTGCAGGATTTTCAGCGCCCGGGCACTGATATCGTCCAGGTTGCCGATGGGCGTCGCCACCACATAAAGCGAGCCGGCAGCGGAATTCAAAGCACCTGGAGCAGTCAAAGCGCACACCTCATGATCGGTAAAACCGCCATTGTAGCGCGTAGTGTGCGTCACGACTGCCCGCAGCGCCTCGCTGTCCGGCGACCTGCCGTGCTGCGCCGCAACATTTGAAATACCTAAATTGATCGATTCACGCCACTAACATCGCGCCCCGGCCAGTGCTTGGGTACAATTCGACGCTAATTTGATCTCGTATCAGGAACATTTACATGATCGCTTGCCTGCGGCTGCTCTCCGCCCTCTGCCTCGCTGCCCTTCTGGCGGCCTGCGCCAGCTCGCCCTCCTCCAGCCTTGGCGAACTTCCACGGACCCCGGATGCCAGTATCGAGCAGTTGCTCGAACAGGCCACTCAAAGCAAAACCCCGGAAAAAGCCGCCCTGTTGCGCCTGAGTGCAGCAGACCTGGCCTACCGCCAGGGCAATGCCGGCCAGTCCGCGCAGATCCTGCAACAGGTGCCGATGGAGCAACTCAAGCCCGGCCAGCAGATTTTCGCCAGCACCCTGGCGGCCGAACTGGCAATGACGCGCAATCAACCCAAAGCAGCGCTGAGCGCCCTGAGCCACCCGAGCCTGCAGCACCTGGGCGAGCTACCGGTGGAACAGCAGGTCCGCACCGGCACCGTCCACGCCCGCGCCCTCGAGGCCGATGGCCAGACCCTGGCAGCCGCCAAGGAACGGATCTTCATTGCGCCCCTGCTTGAAAACGAAGCGGCGGCGAAAAACCACGAGGCGATCTGGTCGTTGATCGCCTCGCTGCCCACCGATCAACTGCAACCGACCACCACCGACGACCTGGGTGGCTGGCTGAGTTTGGCCCAGGCTGTAAAAACTGCCGGTACGCTGGAACAGCAACAGGCGGCTATCGACAGCTGGCGCGAGCAGAACCCCAAGCACCCGGCCGCGCTCCAGCTGCCGACGCCGCTGGTCAAGCTCAAGGAACTGGCGAGCCAGCCCCTGAGCAAGATCGCCTTGCTGCTCCCCCAGGATGGCCCGCTGTCCTCGGTCGCAAGAGCTCTGCGCGAAGGTTTCATGGCTGCCCACTATCAGGCCCAACAGGCCGGGCAGAACCCGCCAAGCATTCAGTTTTATGACAGCTCGCGCCTGACCTCCCTGGATGATTTCTATCGCAAGGCGCAGGCCGACGGCGTGCAACTGGTGGTCGGCCCGCTGGAAAAACCTTTGGTCAAGCAGCTCAGCACCCGCCCGCAACTGCCGATCACGACCCTCGCGCTCAATTACAGCGAAGGCGAGCAAGGCCCGGCCCAACTGTTCCAGTTCGGCTTGGCCGCGGAAGACGAAGCCCGAGAAGTGTCGCGTCGCGCCCGTATGGACGGCCTGCATCGTGCTGCCGTCATGGTGCCAAAAGGTGAATGGGGCGATCGCGTCCTGAAAGCCTTCAGCGAGGACTGGCAGGCCAATGGCGGCACCATCATCGCCGTCGAACGCATCGATCAGCCCGTACAACTGGCCCAGCAGATCGCCGACATGTTCCATCTGCGCCAGAGCGAAGGTCGCGCCAAGCGCCTGCAAAGCACCGTCGACACCGCCGTCGCGGCCCAGCCGTCCCGCCGCCAGGACATCGAATTCCTGTTCCTGGCCTCGACTCCGCAACAGGCCCAGCAGATCAAGCCGACCCTGAACTTCCAGTACGCCGGCGACGTACCTGTGTACGCCACCTCGCATGTGTTCAGCGCCAGTGGCGACCAGAATCAGTACAACGACATGAGCGGCGTGCGCTTCTGCGAAACCCCGTGGCTGCTCGATGCCAACGACCCGCTGCGCAAGCAGGTCACCGCCCAGTGGCCCCAGGCCGGCGGTAGCCTGGGCCGGTTGTACGCGATGGGAGCAGATGCCTATCGTCTGGCTCCGCGCCTGGGTCAGCTAAAGACATTACCGGACACCCGCATCGAGGGGCTGTCGGGCAGCCTGGCAGTGTCGCAGTCCCAGCGCGTGCAACGTCAACTGCCGTGGGCCGAATTCGTCAACGGTCAGGTGCAGCGCCTGCCAGACACTCAGCGCTGATGCCTGACCGATCTCGCCAGCAAAGCGGACGGGATGCCGAGAGCCAGGCTCTCGCGCATCTTCAGCAACAAGGTCTGCGGCTGCTGGCGAAGAACTGGCTGTGTAAACGTGGCGAGCTTGATCTGGTCATGCTTGACGGCGATACAGTAGTATTCGTCGAAGTCCGCTACAGAAAAAATACTCAATGGGGTGGCGCGCTCGACAGCATCGATGCACGCAAGCGCCAGAAGCTGGTTTTCGCCGCGCAGTATTTCCTGCAAATCGAGTCTCGCTGGGCCGATCATCCCTGCCGCTTCGACGTGGTTGCCATCGACAGCAACGCCGATCAGTTGAACTGGTTGCAGAATGCCTTCGACAGTTGAACGTCAACACCCATGACGAGCCGAGCCGGACACCTTCACCCAATTTTTGCTCTTTGCTTTGCGCGCCGCACATGCTTGTGCCGATAAGCCGCGCTACTTAAGGTCACACAGATGGACATGCAATCGCGAATTCGCCAGCTTTTTCAGGCCAGTATCGACACCAAGCAACAGGCGATGGACGTACTTGCACCGCACATCGAGCAAGCCAGCCAAGTGATGGTCAACGCCCTGCTCAACGAAGGCAAAATGCTTTCGTGCGGCAATGGCGGTTCTGCCGGCGACGCCCAGCATTTCTCATCGGAGCTGCTCAACCGCTTCGAGCGCGAGCGCCCCAGCCTGCCGGCCATTGCATTGACCACCGACAGCTCGACGATCACCTCGATCGCCAATGACTACAGCTACAACGAAGTGTTCTCCAAACAGATCCGCGCCCTGGGCCAGCCCGGCGATGTGTTGCTGGCGATCTCCACCAGCGGCAACTCGGCCAATATTATTCAGGCGATCCAGGCCGCACATGATCGCGAAATGATTGTCGTAGCATTGACCGGTCGCGATGGCGGCGGCATGGCGTCACTGCTGTTGCCTGAGGACGTCGAGATTCGCGTACCGGCCAATGTCACTGCACGCATTCAGGAAGTCCACCTGCTGGCGATTCATTGTCTTTGCGACTTGATCGACAGCCAACTGTTCGGGAGTGAAGAATGACCCCTAATCGCCTAGGCCTTCTGGCCCTGACCCTGTGCCTCGGCATCAGCGGCTGCACATCGGTGGTTAACGCCAGCCGGGAAAAGCCGATTGAAGACGACCGCGGCACCCGCACCTTCGGCAGCAAGATCGACGATTCGTTGATCGAAACCAAGGCAGGCGTGAACATCGCCAAGGCCGACCCGGACCTGGACAACAACTCGCACATCGTCGTCACCAGCTTCAACGGTGTCGTGCTGCTGGCCGGCCAGACCCCACGCGCGGACCTCAAGGCCAAGGCCGAACAGGCTGCAAGCGCCGTGCAGCGGGTCAAGACCGTGCACAACGAACTACAGGTCCTGCCACCTTCCTCGTTGCTGGCGCGTCAGAACGATGCCTGGCTGACTACCAAGATCAAGACGCAGATGCTCACCGACGCCAGCATTCCCGGCTCGCGCATCAAGGTCGTGACTGAGAATGGCATCGTCTATCTGCTGGGGCTGCTGACCAAGCAGGAGGCTGCGCAGGCGACCAATCTGGTGCAAGGGGTTTCCGGGGTGCAGAAGATCGTCAAGTTGTTTGAGTACATTGACTGATACTGAACTTCAGGTACTCAAGAAAAACGGCGCTTCTTCCGAGACGGAAAGCGCCGTTTTTTTTGGCTTCATTTTTTTTGGGGGGGGGTGATTGGTGTGTATATCCGTTGTTGCGGTAACGGCTGCTTATGGTTCCGCCCTTACGGCGGGTCACTTTCGAAGAGCGCGAAAGTAACCAAAGCGCTCTTGCCCCACCACTTGGCACCTCGCCTAGGCTCGGTGTGCCCTCACTCCGGCATTGCTCCGTGGGCCCGCCGCGAAGGGCCATCCATGGCCCAGCGCGGCTACCTCGGCATCCATGCCGAGGTGCCCACTACGCAATACCTGCGTTCGGCCAGCGTGGTTAACGGGGCGCCACAGATCAAAATCAAAAGCGAGGCGGCCTGACAGCCGACCTGTTCAGGAGAGAACGGGTTTCCCCTGTGGGAGCGAGCTTGCTCGCGAAAGTGGAGGGTCAGTTTGCAGTGATGTTTGGATGTACCGGCGTCATCGCGAGCAGGCTCGCTCCCACAGGTTTTGTGTCGCTTGCAAATACTGTGAGCACACACAAATCAATGTGGGAGCGAGCCTGCTCGCGATAGCGGTAGATCAGCCAAATAGATACTGGCATCTACCCCGCTCTTGCTCTTGCTCTTGCTCTTGCTCTTGCTCTTGCTCTTGCTCTTGCTCTTGCTCTTG
>NZ_CAAKGZ010000004.1:0-106752 GCF_901007645.1 Pseudomonas sp. FG-3G | reverse complement strand
CTCTTGCTCTTGCTCTTGCTCTTGCTCTTGCTCTTGCTCTTGCTCTTGCTCTTGCTCTTGCTCTGCTTTTGATCTTGATCTTGATCTTGATCTCGACGCCCCGTTAAACCACGCTGGCCGAACGTAGGAATTGCGCAGTGGGCATCCCGGCATGGATGCCGGGATAGCCGCGCTGGGCCATGGATGGCCCTTCGCGGCGGGCCCACGGAGCAATGCCGGAGTGAGGGTACACCGAGCCTAAGCGAGGTGCCGAGTGGTGGGGCAAAGCGCTTTGGTTACTTTCGCGCTCTTCGAAAGTGACCCGCCGTAAGGGCGGAACCATAAGCAGCCGTTACCGAAGAAATGGATATACACACCAACCATGACACTACAAAAAAAATGCCCACATCTCACGATACGGGCATTTTCTTAACCAAGTTGCGACACCCGGCTTATGGCTGGATGGCTTTTTTCATACCCCGGCCACTTATTTCACCACTTTCAAACTAGGCCGCCCGCTAGGACGCGGCGGCTCGTCATCCGGTGGCGGCAGGTCATCATCAGCCTCGAACTCTTCTTCGCCATCCAACGGCGATTCCAGCTCGAACACCATACCCTGACCATTTTCCCGGGCATAAATCCCCAGGATCGAGGCGATAGGCACGTACAGGGTGTGTGGCACCCCCCCGAAGCGTCCCTCGAAACTGACCGCGTCATTGTCCATGTGCAGGTGACGCACAGCGGCCGGTGATACGTTCAAGACAATTTGCCCATCGTTGGCAAAACCCTGCGGCACCTGCACCGATGGATACTCGGCGTTGACCAGCATGTGCGGGGTGCAATCGTTGTCCACAATCCACTCGTAGAGCGCGCGGACCAGATAAGGTCGACTGGAGTTCATAGCGGCTCCCTAAGCCTTAGCGCATGTCACGTTCGACACCAGACAGACTCGCCTGGAATGCCTCACGCGCAAATTGGCGCTCCATATAATCAAGCAACGGCTTGGCAGGCCGCGGCAGTTCAATACCCAGAATCGGCAAACGCCAGAGTATTGGCAATAGGCAGCAATCCACCAGGCTTTGTTCCTCACTGAGGAAGAATGGCTTGTCGATGAACAGCGGCGATACGCCAGTCAGGCTTTCACGCAATTCTTTGCGCGCCACGACCCGCGCAGGTTCTTTGGTTCGTGAATCCAGGATCAGGTCCACCAACCCGCACCAGTCACGCTGGATGCGATGGATCAGCAAACGGCTGTTGGCCCGCGCAACAGGATATACCGGCAGTAAAGGCGGATGCGGATAACGCTCATCCAGGTATTCCATCACCACTGTCGACTCCCACAATGCCAGGTCACGATCGACCAGCGTGGGCAGGCTGCCGTAAGGGTTCACTTCGATCAGCTTCGGCGGCTGACGGCCCGCTTCGACGTAAATGATCTCGGCGCTGACACCCTTCTCTGCCAGTACGATGCGTACCCGGTGGGAGTAGTGGTCGGCGGGGTCGGAGTAACAGGCCAACCGATTGGTCACGCCCATGGCGATCCTCCTCGCTTGTTGAAATTATCGAAAAACGGAAAAACGAGCGCGCCCAAAGGGCGCCTCCCGTAACACCCGGCGGACCAGGTTCGTTACATCCAGAGACGCCCTTGGGCGCGCACGATTAACAGCAACGGTTTACAGCTTTATCAATGCACGTCTTTCCAGTATTCGCGCTTGAGCAGGTAAGCGAATACGAAGAAGAACGCCAAATACAGCAACACATAAGTACCGATGCGCTGATGCTCCAGCTTCACCGGGTTGGCCGAGTAGGCCAGGAAGGTCACCAGATTCTTGACCTTCTCGTCGAACTGCTCTTCAGTCAGGCTGCCGGTGTTCGGCAACACGGTCAACTGGTCGCAGGCTTCGTGAGTCAAAGCGGTGCCGGTCAGCGGATCGTATTGCTTCTTGCCGTCCTCGACGATTTGAACCTGTTTGCAGCCTACCACCTGGCGACCCTGCAGGCCGACCAGAACGTTTGGCATGCCGACGTTCGGGAAGACCTTGTTGTTCACGCCCCAAGGACGCGCAGGATCTTCATAGAACGAACGCAGGTAACCGTAGAGCCAGTCGGTGCCACGCACGCGTGCCACCAGGGTCAGGTCGGGCGGTGCAGCCCCGAACCAGGTCTTGGCGTCTGCCGGCTGCATGCCGATGTTCATGTGATCGCCCAGCTTGGCGCCAGTGAACACCAGCTTCTCGAGCATCAACTCATGGGGAATGCCCAGGTCATCAGCTACGCGCTCGTAACGCTGGAACTTGGCGCTGTGGCAGCCCATGCAGTAGTTGGCGAACGTACGCGCGCCATCCTGCATGGCAGCTTTGTCGGAAACGTCAATGTCGACTTTTTCCAGCTCAGGACCACCGGATGCGGACGCAAAGGACAGTACAGGCATAGCAGCAAGAATCAGTACAGAAAATAGCTTTTTCATCAGCCAGTCACCCTTTCCGGAACCGGTTTGGTCTTCTCGAGCCTGGTGTAGAACGGCATCAGAATGAAGTAGGCGAAGTACAGGAAGGTGCAGACCTGCGACAGCAGCGTCCGGCCCGGCGTTGGAGCGAGTACGCCCAGCACACCCAGGATCACGAACGAGATGCAGAACACCCAGAGCCAGATTTTGCTCAGCCAGCCTTTGTAGCGCATCGACTTGACCGGACTGCGGTCCAGCCACGGCAGGACGAACAGCACGGCGATCGCTGCACCCATGGCGATGACGCCCAGCAGCTTGTCCGGAACCGCCCGCAAAATCGCGTAGAACGGCGTGAAGTACCAGACCGGAGCAATGTGCTCAGGGGTCTTGAAGGCGTTCGCCTGCTCGAAGTTAGGCTTCTCGAGGAAGTAACCACCCATCTCTGGGAAGAAGAACACGATGGAGCAGAAGATGAACAGGAACACTACCACGCCGACGATATCTTTGACGGTGTAGTACGGGTGGAAGGCGATGCCGTCCAGCGGTACACCGTTTTCGTCCTTGTACTTCTTGATGTCCACGCCATCGGGGTTGTTCGAGCCAACTTCGTGCAGCGCCAGGATGTGCAGCACCACCAGACCGAGGATCACGATCGGCAGGGCCACCACATGCAAGGCGAAGAAGCGGTTCAGGGTAATGCCCGAGATCAGGTAGTCACCGCGAATCCACTGGGTCAGGTCATCACCGATGACCGGGATTGCACCGAACAGCGAGATGATCACCTGGGCGCCCCAGTAGGACATCTGGCCCCACGGCAGCAGATAGCCCATGAAGGCTTCCGCCATGAGCGCCAGGTAGATCAGCATGCCGAAGACCCACACCAGCTCACGAGGCTTCTGATACGAACCGTAGAGCAGACCACGGAACATATGCAGGTAAACCACGATGAAGAACGCCGAAGCGCCGGTGGAGTGCAGCAGACGCAGGATCGAGCCGTACTCGACGTCACGCATGATGTATTCGACGGAGGCAAACGCTTCTTCCGCCGAAGGGGTGTAACTCATGGTCAGCCAGACACCGGTGACGATCTGGTTGACCAGAACGAGCAATGCCAGGGAGCCAAAGAAGTAGAAGAAGTTGAAGTTTTTCGGAGCGTAATACTTGCTGAGATGGTCTTCCCACATTTTGGTCGCGGGAAAGCGCGCATCAACCCAATCCATGAATTTGCTCATCACGCTGTCTCCGTATCGACGCCAACGACAATGATGTCGTCGGTCTCATAGGAATGCGGGGGAACTGGCAGGTTCAGAGGTGCAGGCTGCGATTTGTAGACGCGACCCGCCAGGTCGTAGTGGGAGCCGTGGCAAGGGCAGAAATAACCACCGACCCAGTCCTTGCCCAAGTCGGCAGGGGCTACCTCAGGACGGAACGTTGGCGAGCAACCCAGGTGCGTACAAATCCCGATCAGCAGCAGGACTTGCGGCTTGATCGAGCGTGTCTCCGGATCGACATAGGTCGGTTGCGTCGAGTTCTTGGAGGTAGGGTCAGACAACTGGCCCTCGATCTTTTTCAGATTCCCCAGGATTTCCTCTGTACGGCGGACGATGAACACCGGCTGACCGCGCCACTCAGCAATCATCTGCTGGCCTGGCTCGATCTTGCTGACATCCACTTTCACCGGTGCACCTGCGGCTTTCGCCTTGGCACTGGGAAACCATGACCCCACGAACGGGACCGCAGCCCCCACCGCTCCTGCAGCACCCACCACGGATGTGGCTGCTACCAGGAAGCGACGCCGGCCTGCATTCACGCCGTCATTGCTCATTCAGTCCTCTCCCATCAGCTTTGTGGCCTGTTAAATCAGGCGTCTACTAAGTAAAAATCTGAACTTATAAAAATTTTGCCGAATGGTAATGAAAAGCCCCAGTTCTGACAAGGTAATTACCAAGCGACCCAACCGCCAAGCCTTGTAGTATAGGGGCTTCACGGATGTGGCAAGTTGTCACAGCATAAATCTTTCGCGCATAAAAAAACGCCCAGCTCCGTGAGGAACTGGGCGCCTTTTGAACGCGAAAGCGAAATTAACGCTTCGAGTACTGCGGACGCTTACGCGCTTTACGCAGACCGACTTTCTTACGTTCAACTTCACGAGCATCGCGAGTTACGAAGCCGGCTTTGCGCAGTGCACCGCGCAGAGTTTCGTCGTAATCCATCAGTGCGCGAGTGATGCCGTGGCGGATTGCGCCAGCCTGACCACTTACACCACCACCGATAACAGTGACGTAGATGTCGAATTTTTCGACGGTCTCGGTCAGTTCCAGCGGCTGACGAACTACCATGCGGGCAGTTTCGCGGCCGAAGAAGTTATCCAGGGAGCGGTTGTTGATGGAGATGTTACCAGTGCCCGGACGCAGGAAAACGCGTGCGGTTGCAGTCTTGCGACGGCCAGTGCCGTAATTTTGAGTCGCCGACATAATGAACTATTCCGTTAAAACTTCAGTTCTTGGGGCTGCTGAGCAGTATGAGGGTGAGCAGCGCCCGCATAAACCTTCAGCTTACGATACATGTCGCGACCCAGTGGGTTTTTAGGCAGCATGCCTTTAACCGCGGTCTCGATCACGCGCTCAGGGGCTTTGGCGATCAGCTTTTCGAAGTTGATCGACTTGATGCCGCCAGGAAAACCGGAGTGGGAGTAGTACATTTTGTCAGTGGTTTTAGCGCCAGTAACACGTACTTGCTCAGCGTTGATGACGACGATGTAGTCACCGGTGTCGACGTGAGGGGTGTACTCAGGCTTGTGCTTGCCACGCAGACGGCTCGCGATTTCGGTGGCCAGACGACCCAGGGTCTGACCAGCAGCGTCGACGACAAACCAGTCGCGCTTTACTGTTTCCGGTTTAGCAGTAAAAGTTTTCATTCTTTATAGCCTCAGGGGCCGCCCTGTAAATTAGACGGCGGATCTTACTGAATAGTGCGTACTTTGACAAGTCAAAGGCAGCCGGATACAGACGCTTTCGGGGGCTCGGGTCGGCGCGTCCGTTCAACGGCAAGATTCTTCGGCGGCGGCGCATCACTTCCACTGCAGAAAGAGGTGCGCAATTATGCAGATTGCGAAAAATAATTCAACCTGCTTTTATGATTGTTTTGCCCAAGGAGTTCCCGATGGATTATCGCCAGCTAGGCCGTACCGATCTAAACGTGAGCGCCCTGTGCCTCGGAACCATGACCTGGGGTGAGCAGAACAGCGAGGCCGAGGCCTTCGCCCAGATCGAACGCGCCAAGGGTGCCGGGATCAATTTCATCGACACCGCCGAGATGTATCCGGTACCGCCCAAGGCCGAGACCTACGCCACCACCGAGCGCTACATCGGCAATTATTTCAAGAGCCGCGGCGACCGTGCCGACTGGATCCTGGCGAGCAAGATCGCAGGCCCGGGCAACACCATCGACTACATCCGCGACAAAAACCTCAAGCACAACCGCCGCCATATCGTCGAAGCGGTGGACGCCAGCCTCAAGCGCCTGCAGACCGACTGGATCGATCTCTACCAACTGCACTGGCCGGAACGCAGCACCAATTTCTTCGGCCAGTTGGGCTATCAGCACAAGGCCGACGAAGATTTCACCCCGCTGGAGGAAACCCTCGAGGCCCTGGACGAGCAGGTCCGGGCCGGCAAGATCCGCCACATCGGCCTGTCCAACGAAACGCCGTGGGGCACCATGAAGTTCCTCGCCCTGGCCGAAGCCCGTGGCTGGCCGCGGGCAGTGTCGATCCAGAACCCCTACAACCTGCTCAACCGCAGTTTCGAGATCGGGCTTTCGGAAATCGCCATCCGCGAACAGTGTGGCCTGCTGGCTTACTCGCCATTAGCGTTCGGTTTCCTGTCGGGCAAGTATGAAGGCGGCGCACGGCCAGCCAAGGGCCGCCTGACGCTCTATAGCCGCTTCATGCGCTACTTCAATCCGCAATCGGAAGCGGCGTGCAGCCGTTATGTGGCATTGGCCCGGGAACACGGCCTGGACCCGGCGCAGATGGCCCTGGCCTTCGTCACCCGACAACCGTTCGTGACCAGCAACATCATTGGCGCCACCACGCTGGAACAACTGGACAGCAACATCGCCAGCTTCGACCTGAAGCTGTCCGATGAAGTGCTGGCGGGGATCGAGGCGATTCACAAGGATCAGCCGAACCCGGCGCCTTGATCCATAGGCCTCATCGCGAGCAAGCTCGCTCCCACATGGGTTCGATGTCGATCACGAAATAGCGATCAGACACGAATCCCATGTGGGAGCGAGCTTGCTCGCGATAGCGGCCTCAAGCTCACAGCGAATTCAAAGCGACCGCGCAATAATTTCCTTCATGATTTCATTGGTCCCGGCATAGATGCGCTGCACCCGCGCGTCGGCCCACGCCCGGGCGACCGGGTACTCCCACATGAACCCGTAGCCGCCATGCAGCTGCACGCATTCGTCGAGCACCTTGCACTGCAGGTCGGTGCCCCAGTACTTGGCCATCGCCGCCGTCGGCACGTCGAGCTTGCCTTGCAGATGCAGTTCCAGGCAGCGGTCGACGAAGACCCGACCGATCTGGATCTCGGTCGCCATTTCCGCCAGTTTGAACCGGGTGTTCTGGAAGTCCGCGATGGATTTACCAAAAGCCTTGCGCTCGCGGGTGTAGTCCAGCGTCCATTGCAGCGCCGCTTCGGCCGACGCCAGGCCGCCAATAGCCACCGTCAGGCGTTCCTGGGGCAGTTCCTGCATCAGGTAGGCAAAGCCCATCCCGGCCTGCCCCAGCAGGTTTTCCTTGGGCACGCGAACATCCTGGAAGAACAGCTCCGAAGTGTCCTGAGCCTTCATCCCGACCTTCTCCAGGCGCTTGCCTTTTTCGAAGCCAGGTGTGCCCGCTTCCACCAGGAACAGACTGGTGCCCTTGGCGCCTGCCTTCGGATCGGTCTTGGCAACCACGATCACCAAGTCGGCCAGAAAGCCGTTGGTGATAAAGGTCTTCGAGCCGTTGATGATGTACTCATCACCCTCCAGCACCGCCGTGGTCTTCACGCCTTGCAGGTCGGAACCGGCGCCCGGCTCGGTCATAGCGATGGCCGTGACCATCTCACCAGACACCAGTTTGGGCAGGTACTTGTGTTTCAGCGCTTCGCTGCCGTAGTGCAGGATGTAGGGTGCCACGATGTCGGAGTGCAGCGAGAAGCCGATGCCCGTCAGCCCCAGCCTTCCAATTTCTTCAATCACCACGGTGCTGTAGAGAAAATCGGCATCCAGCCCGCCATAAGCCTCTGGCAGATGCGAGCACAACATCCCCGCCTCCCCCGCCTTGTTCCACAGCTGACGATCCACATGCCCCTGTTTTTCCCACTGGCTGTGGTACGGCACCGCTTCTTTTTCGAGGAAGGTTCGTACGCTGTCGCGAAACAGTTCGTGTTCGGAACTGAACAGGGTTCTGGGGATCATGGCGCACCTTTGCATTATTGTTCGAGGGGGTTATCCAACAGAGCCTAAGCCTGCGAGGGATGACAGGACACTGGACACATCCGACAAAAAATAAGACGATCCAGCCGTCTGGTGACCACTTTCCCCTATAAAAATAAAGATCAACTATGTCCAAGCACACCTCCACGCCCTTGCGGCGCGTCAGCATCCTGGCTATCGACCGGGTTTTCGCTTCCACCCTCATGCAAGCCAAGGATTTTTTCCACCTGGCCAGCCTGCGCTACGGCAAACAACTGGGCCACGGCCTGACACCGGCGTTCGAAACGCGGCTGGTCAGCCCCGACGGCAAACCGGTGAACAGCTTCAGCGACGTGATCATGCCGGTGGACGGCGGCCTGGAAAACACCGATGTGATCATCCTCCCGGCTTTTTGGGATGATTTCGCCACCCTCTGCGAACGTTACCCGCAGGTCCTGCCCTGGCTGCGGGAACAGCATGCCCGTGGCGCAGTGCTCTGCGGCGAGGCGACCGGGGTGTTCTGGCTGGCCGAGGCCGGGCTGCTCGATGGCAAGGAAGCCACCACGTACTGGCGTTTCTTCAACGCCTTCAAGGAGCGCTTCCCCCAGGTCCACCTGAACCAGGACAAGCACCTGACCGACGCCGACAACCTGTTCTGCGCTGGCGGCACGACCTCGGCCTGCGACCTCTATATCTACCTCATCGAACGGTTCTGCGGCGCCAACGTGGCCCAGGCCGTGGCACGAGACATTCTCTATGAAGTGCAGCGCAGCTACTCACCGGGAAGAATCGGTTTCGGGGGCCAGAAACTGCATCAGGATGTGATCATCCTGCAGATCCAGCACTGGCTCGAAGAACACTTCGCCGACAAGTTCCGCTTTGAGGACGTCGCTCGGGAGCACGGTATGAGCATCCGCAACTTCATGCGCCGCTTCCAGACCGCCACGGGGGACAAACCGCTGCATTACCTGCAACGGCTGCGTATAGAAACCGCCAAGGGCTTGTTGTCCGGCAGCCGCAAAAGCATCAAGACCATCAGCTATGAAGTCGGCTACGACGATGCAAGCTTCTTCGCACGGCTGTTCCGCCAACATACCGAGTTATCGCCGAACCAGTATCGACAGCAATTTCAGCAGGCGGCGTGAATCAAGGGTTGAATACAGTCCAATGTGGGAGCGAGCCTGCTCGCGATAGCGGTGTATCAGTCAACATCAATGCTGGCTGCCACACCGCTATCGCGAGCAGGCTCGCTCCCACAGGGTTATGCGGTGCGCCGTTGAGCTCGCACGCGCAAAAAAGGCCTGCAATTGCAGGCCTTTTTTTATCCGAACCGGTTTACGGCTTATGCGCCCGCGCCAGGAATTCGTGTGATTGCATTTCCAGCAAACGACTCAAGGTTCGCTGGAACTCAAAGGTCAGGCGACCGCCGGTGTAGAGATCCTTGAGTTCGACTTCGGCCGAAATGATCAGCTTCACGTTACGGTCGTAGAACTCGTCGACCATGTTGATGAACCGGCGGGCAATGTCGTCGGTGGTGACGCTCATTTGCTCCACGTTGCTGAGCAGTACCGCATGGAAAATCTTGCCCAGCTCGATGTAGTCGTTCTGGCTACGAGGGCCATCGCACAGTTCACGAAAGTCGAACCAGGCCACGTCATCGCAAGTCCGCACGGCGCGGATCTGGCGATTCTCGATGACCAACACATCATTTTCGACCGCCTGGGTGCATTCCGGCGTCAGGGCCCGGAAGCTCTTGCGCAGGCTTTCTTCAGCTGCGGCGTCCAGGGGAAAGTGAAACAGCTCCGCCTGCTCCAGGTGACGCAGGCGATAGTCCACCCCGCTGTCGACGTTGACGATATCGGTGTGTTCCTTGATCAGCGCAATGGCCGGCAGGAAACGCGCGCGTTGCAGGCCGTCCTTGTAAAGGCCGTCCGGCACGATGTTCGAGGTGGCGACCAAAGTCACGCCGTTCTTGAACAACTCCTCCATCAAGGTGCCGAGAATCATGGCGTCGGTGATGTCGGAAACGAAAAACTCATCGAAGCAGATCACCCGGGTCTCGTCGGAGAACCGCTTGGCGATGATGGTCAGCGGGTTCTTCTCGCCGCCCAGCGTCTTCATTTCTTCATGCACGCGCTTCATGAAGCGGTGGAAGTGCGTCCGTGTCTTCTCCTTGAACGGCAACGCCTCGAAGAAGGTGTCGACCAGGTAGGTTTTGCCACGGCCGACACCGCCCCAGAAATACAGGCCCTTGACCGGGACCTGATCCTTCTTGCCGAACAGTTTGCCCAACAAGCCCGGCTTGTTGTTCGACGCGGCGACCAGATCGTCGTACAGGCGCTGCAAATGCCGCACTGCCGTTTCCTGGGCTGCGTCGTGGAAGAACTCCGGGCGTTTCAGATCAGCTTGATATCGTTCTAGGGGCGTCATATTCGTTAGCAAGGCAACAAAAACGGGCCGTCACTGTAGCGACGGCCCGCGGGAATGGCAATCGGCCCTTATTCGAGCCGATGGTCGGAATAGCCCCGGTTCAGTCCTGAACTGGCGTCAGGGCCACGCGCAAAGCCTCGATGGCAGCATCCCGAGCGGCGCTGTCCGCAAAGGCCGGACTGTCGGCCACACAGGCGCCGTCAAGCCAGACACTGAAGCTCAGCTCGTCGCTGCGCACGTCCAGGGGCTGGCCGGCTTGCAGTTGCTTGGTGACCTGGCCCGCGGTCTTGCCATCGGCAAAATTGCGCGACAACACCAATTGCTCGCCATCGGCGGCCAGCAGACGGAAGCGGAAACTGCCGTCGTCTTCGCGAAAGCTCACGAAACGTGCGGCTTTGGCCACTTTCTTTTTCGTGCTGGTCGCCACCTGAACCTGGCTGACAAACGAACGCAGGCCGACGGCTTCGCGCAGTTCGTTGAGGAACGGTGTGGCCACGGCCCGGGCTTTTTTCGCGCCCAGTTGCAGGATGTCTTCAAGGTCCGCCGGGCGTTCGATCAACTGGTGATAACGTTCGCGGGACTCGCCCAGTTCACTGTCGAGCAATTGGAACAGGCGGTTCTTGGCTTCGCCCCAACCCAGGCCCTGCAGCAGTTCGCTGCGGAACTCGTCGGACTGCGCTGGCGTGGCGAAGGCCTGGAACAGGGTGAACAGGTGGGAGTTGTCCGGATCCTTGGCTTCGCCCGGTGCGCGGGAGTCGGTGACGATCCGCGAGATCGCGTCCTTCATGTCCTTGGCGCTGCTGAACAACGGGATGGTGTTGTCGTAGCTCTTGGACATCTTGCGGCCATCGAGGCCCGGCAGGGTGGCGACGCTCTCCTCGATCAGCGCCTCGGGCATGGTGAAAAACTCCTTGCCCTGGCCGAACAGATGGTTGAAGCGCTGGCCGATGTCGCGGGCCATTTCCACGTGCTGGATCTGGTCGCGACCGACCGGCACCTTGTGGGCGTTGAACATCAGGATGTCCGCGGCCATCAGCACCGGGTAGCTGTACAGCCCCATGGTGATGCCGGCATCCGGGTCTTCGCCGGCCTCGACGTTTTTGTCCACCGACGCCTTGTAGGCGTGGGCGCGATTGAGCAACCCCTTGGCGGCGACGCAGGTCAGCAGCCAGGTCAGTTCCGGAATTTCGGGAATGTCGGACTGGCGATAGAAGGTCACGCGGTCCACATCCAGGCCACCGGCAAGCCAGGTCGCTGCGATTTCCAGGCGCGAGCGCTGGATGCGCAACGGGTCATCGCATTTGATCAAGGCGTGGTAGTCGGCCAGGAAATAGAACGAATCGGCGTTGGTGTCGCGGCTGGCGAGGATCGCCGGACGGATAGCGCCGGCGTAGTTGCCCAGGTGCGGGGTGCCGGTGGTGGTGATGCCGGTCAGGATGCGGGTACGAGTCGTCATGGGTTATCGCTTGTCAGACTGCTGTCAATTCGAGAGGCGCGGCAGGAGCAGATCCTTGAGATCGGTCAGCTTGCCATGGAAAAAGTGCCCGCATTCTGCCACTTTCAGCAGCTCATGGGGGCGCTGGAGCGCGTCCGACCATTGGTAAACCAGCTGGGGGTCGACCACTTCGTCGGTTTCCGGCTGGATCACGGTCAACTCGCCGCTCATCGGCAAGGGCGATTGCGCGTCCAGGCGCATCACCGCCGGGGCCACCATGAACAGGTGCTTGGGTGGCTGGCCCTGGGCTTCCAGACGTCCGCCAAGGCTTGCGGCAACGAAGCCGCCAAACGAGAAACCGAACAGGGTGAGCGGCAGTTGCGGGTATTTTTCCCGCAACCAATCGGCTGCAGCCTGGGCGTCGTCGACTTCGCCGGTGCCCATGTCATGGCTGCCGGCACTGGCGCCGACCCCGCGATAATTGAAACGCAACGTAACCAGGCCAGCATCACGGGCAGTGCGTTGCAAGGTCGAGACGACTTTGTTGAGCATGGTCCCGCCCTGCACCGGGTTGGGGTGGCAGATCAGCGCCAGGCCACGGGGCGCTTCGCTGTCCAGGTACAAGGCTTCCAGTTGGCCCACGGGGCCATCAATGACTACAGGGGTTTCGCGCATAAGCAAGGGAAAGAACTCCGTGACCCCGAATAGGGTCGACTCGTCTAGCTAAAAGTCTGTGCCTGGCATGATTGCGATGTTCTTCGCGGTATACAGCGCAGGTCCGAGCCGTTAACGTAAAGCAAAGCCGTTTATAGAGGAAGGACTCGTGGAACACTCGCTCTTAGTTTGGCTGTTGCCGACTCTTGCCCTGGTTGCCGGTGTCGCCATTGGATTCCTGCTTGCCCGACTGCTGCCCAATGCGGTGCCTAACAGCACGCAACGTCAGCTGGACGACATTCAGGAACGTTTCGACAGTTATCAGAATGAAGTGGTCACTCACTTCAACAGCACCGCTTCTCTGGTGAAAAAACTCACTCAGAGCTACCAGGACGTCCAGGATCATTTGTCCGAGGGTGCCAATCGCCTGGCCCTCGACGAGCAGACTCGCCAACGCCTGCTGGCCGCCCTGCACGCTGATGCGGCGCAGACGCCACGGGAACGCCTGACCCCGCCAAAAGAGGTCCAGGAACCGCCCCGGGACTACGCCCCCAAGGCCCCCAATTCACCCGGCATGCTCGATGAGCATTACGGTTTGAAGAAGTAATCTCCAAGCGACACCCAAAAGCCCGCCCGATCGCATGATCGGGCGGGCTTTTTTTTGACTCCGACGCCTTGTGGGAGCGAGCCTGCTCGCGATGTCGGCGGCACATCCAGCATCACCGTTTCAGACACACCGCTTTCGCGAGCAGGCTCGCTCCCACAGTTTTGATCGGGGTGTTCACAAAGTCTGTGCCCGCACCCATCTCCTGTGGGAGCTGGTGTCACAGGTTCTGCGCCACCCTGCCCTCACCCCAACACTTCACCCGCCACCTGATCGATAGCCCCTTTGGTGATGTCGACGATCAGGTCCGCCTCTTCGCGGGTCAGGATCAGCGGCGGGGCGAAGCCCAGGATGTCGCCGTGGGGCATGGCGCGGGCGATCATGCCGCGTTCCAGGCAAGCGGCCGAGACCCTGGGGCCGACTTTCAGCGCCGGATCAAAAGCGCTGCGCTGCTCGCGATCAGCCATGAACTCCACCGCCGCAAGCATGCCATCACCGCGCACTTCACCCACCAGCGGATGGCCTTCGAGGCTTTCACGCAGCCGGCGGTTCAGGTAGCCGCCGACATCCTCGGCGTTGGCGGTGAGGTTTTCCCGCTCGAGAATGTCGAGGTTGGCCAGTGCCGCCGCCGCGCAGATCGGATGCCCTGAATAGGTCCAGCCGTGCCCCATGGCGCCTTCGGTCTGGGAGGCTTTTTCAATCACACTCCAGACCTTTTCCCCGATGATCACCGCCGACAACGGTGCATACGCGCTGGTCAGGCCTTTGGCGGTGGTAATCAGGTCCGGCTTCATGCCGTAGCGCTGGCTGCCCATCTTCGAGCCCAGGCGACCGAAGGCGCAGACCACTTCATCGGCAATCAGCAACACGTCATACTTTTTCAGCACCGCCTGGATCGCGTCCCAATAACCGGCCGGCGGAACAATGATCCCGCCCGTGCCCATCAAAGGCTCACCAATGAACGCCGCCACGGTGTCCGGCCCTTCAGCCAGGATCATTTTTTCCAGCTCATCGGCGCAGTAGCGTACGAACGAGCCTTCGTCCATGCCCGCCGGGGCCTTGCGATACCAATGGGGGCACACGGTGTGCTTGACCCCTTCCACCGGCAGGTCGAAATGCTGGTGGAAGGTCGCCAGCCCAGTCAGGCTGCCGGTCATGATGCCCGAACCATGGTAGCCACGATCGCGAGAGATGATTTTCTTCTTCTGCGGCCGGCCCAGCACGTTGTTGTAGTAACGCACCAGTTTGACCTGGGTTTCGTTGGCATCGGAACCGGACAGGCCGTAGTAGACCTTTTTCATCCCTTCCGGTGCCCAGTCCATGATGCGACTGGACAGTTCGATGATCGCCTCGCTCGAGTGGCCGACGTAGGTGTGGTAGTAGGCCAGTTCCTTGGCCTGCTTGTAGATGGCATCGGCCACTTCGGTGCGGCCGTAGCCGATGTTCACGCAGTAGAGGCCAGCAAAGGCGTCGATGAAGTCACGGCCTTCATGGTCGCGAATGCGGATGCCCGCTGCGCTCTTGATGATCCGGCCCTTGAGCGCACCGCTGGCGTGGTCGTGGGCATGGGTCGAGGGGTGCATGAAATGCGCACGGTCTTGTTCGAACAGCGTGTTGAATTCCTGGCTCATGCGGATTCTCCTGGGAACTGGCCTTGATGGTGCAGGCAAAAGTATTTGGTTTCGACGAAGGGCTCGAAGCCCTCGCTGCCACCCTCGCGGCCAAGGCCCGAGGCTTTCATGCCACCGAAGGGAATCGGATGGCCGGTGAACTTGACGCCGTTGACCGCGACCATGGCGTGGTCGAGACGGTGAATCAGTGGATAAATGAGGTCCAGGCGGTTGGAGCAAATATAGGCTGCCAGTCCGTACTCGGTGTCGTTGGCCATTTCGATGGCTTCATCCAGAGTGTCAAATGGCATCACCCCGGCGATGGGCGCGAAATTTTCTTCGCGGTAGATGCGCATCTGCGGCGTGACATCAGCCAGCACCGTTGGCTGGTAGAACAACCCGCCCAAGGCATGGGCCTCGCCACCGACCAGGCGCTGGGCGCCAAGGGCCAGCGCATCGGCGACCCGGTCGGCAGTTACGTCGAATGCCGCCTGGTGCATCAACGGGCCAATATCCACATCCTGCTCCTGCTGATCGACCATGGCCGGGCCGACCCGCAACGCCCGAACCGCCGCGGCGAAACGGCTGAGGAACGCCTGATAAACCGGGCGCTGGACCATGATCCGGTTCGCCGCGCAGCAATCCTGGCCCGAGGTCTGGAACTTCGCCTCCACGGCGACTTTTACCGCCAGCGCCAGGTCAGCATCGGCGCAGACAATGAACGGCGCGTTGCCGCCCAACTCCAGGGCGACTTTCTTCACATCATGGGCGGCGGCTTGCAGCACCAGTTTGCCGACCCGAGTCGAGCCGGTGAAGCTCACTGAGCGGACACGGCGATCCTTGACCAGGGTTTCCATGGTCATCTGCGGCTCACCCAACACCACGTTGAAGACCCCGGCAGGAAAACCCGCCTCCTCGGCCAATTGCGCCAAGGCCAAAGCCGAGTACGGCGTTTCGTGGGCCGGTTTGATGACCACGGTGCAACCGGCAGCCAGGGCAGCGGCGGCCTTGCGGGTGATCATCGCCGACGGAAAATTCCACGGCGTGAGCAGCGCGCAGACGCCCACTGGCTCCTTGAGGGTGCCCAGGTGGGCGTTGGGAATGTGGCTGGGGATGTTCTGCCCGTACAAGCGCCGGGCTTCTTCAGCGAACCAGGGAATGAAGCTTGCGGCATAGGCGATTTCGCCGCGGGATTCGGCCAGGGATTTGCCCTGCTCCAGGCTGAGGATGCGCGCTAGGTCTTCACTGTGTTCGACGATCAACGCCGCCCAGCGTCGTAGAATCTTGCCCCGGGCATCCAGGCTCTGTTCACGCCAGGCCGGGAATGCTTGCTGGGCCGCGTCCACCGCCGCGACAATCTGCGGCTGATCGAGCATCGGCACATGGCCGATCACCGTACGGGTGGCGGGGTTGTGCACGGCAATGCTCTGGCCGCTGTCGCTGTGGACCCACTGGCCGTTGATGTAGCAAAGCGCTTTGAACAGCAGCGGATGTTGATAAGTCATGACGTTCACTCCAGACCGTGTGCGTGAAACCATGCTAGGGCAGCAGCACTTGGATAATCGGGTGTTTGCCGTGGGTCATTGCTTGGTTTTTTCTGAAACAAGGGGCTGTAAAAGTGATTTCTGCGGTGCTCAGGTTGACGGTGCCAGCTCCGCCGGCAAGGCGCCGCCGGTCTTGATGACTTTGGTGACGATGTAGGTGAAATAGCGCTCGATGCCGAGGTCTTCGAGTAGCAGTTGATCGACAAAGCGCTGGTAGTGATCGATATCCGGAGACTGGATCATCGCCAGGTAATCCACCCCGCCGCCGGTGGCGTAACAGAACGCGACTTGCGGGGCGGTGGCCATGCGCTGCTCGAAGCGACGCATGTCCTGGGCGGTGTGTCGGGCCAGGGTGATTTCCACTAGCACCTGTTGACGCTTGAACACCGCGCCCCAGTCGATCTGCGCCCGATATCCGGTGATCAGCCCTGCCATTTCCAGCTTGCGCACCCGCTCCCAGGCCGGCGTCACCGAAAGGTTGATCGCCTCGGCCAGACTCGACTTGGTGATCCGTCCATCCTCCGCGAGGATCTGCAGGATCTTGAGGTCATAGCGGTCGAGCTTGTGCATGGGCCGGGCTCCCGGTGATTAAAAACTCAAGGCATACATCAATTATGGCGAGGGGATTTATCCCCGCTGGGTTGCGAAGCAGCCCCCAAGTTACTGACTCAATCTGTCTGCCATACCGAAGTGTCAGGTTGTAGGGTCGCTGCGCAACCCAGCGGGGGATAAATCCCCTCGCCACAAGTTCAGTGCCCAACCCGACTCACGCCAACACATCCGCAATCACTGCCAAGGTATCGCCACATCGCACCAGCCCCGGAAAGTGCCGGGCCGCCAGCAGTCCGCTGCGGGCGGCGCGGTATTCGATGGGGGCGACGCCGCTGCGGGTGGCGTCGTAAATACGCGCCACCACCTCGCCCAGGGTCACGTGTTCTCCCAGGTCGCGGCACATTTCCAGCAGGCCGTCGTGTTCGCTGGCGATGAAGCAACTGGCATCGGGCATGTCGAGCATCATCGATGGCTGTAGCTCGATTTCGCCGCGCAGGATGCCGGCGTGGATCAGCAGATTGCGTACGCCGCGCTCGGCAATCGCCACGCTGCGGGCCGTCGATGAGCCGCCACCGCCCAGTTCGGTGGTGACAAACACCTTGCCCTGGGATTCGGCGGCAGTGTCGTACATCGCTCCGGCGTCCAGTTCCAGCATGCGCATGCAATACGGCGCATTGAACGCCAGCATCCCCGCCTCGCAACGGGCCTGTTGCTGCTTGTCCGGCAACACGTGGCAGGCGGCGAACGGCAGGAAGTCCAGGGTCCGGCCACCGGAGTGGATGTCCAGGACGATGTCGGCCAAAGGCAGCAATGTACGGTTGAAGTAATCGGCGATTTTCTCGGTGACGGTACCGTCCGGCTTGCCGGGAAAACTGCGGTTGAGATTGCCCTTGTCGATGGGCGAAGTCCGGCGTGCGGCATGGAACGCCGGGGTGTTCATGAACGGCACGATAATCACCCTTCCGCTCACCTCTTGCGCGGTCAACCGTTGTGCCAGCTTGCTCAGGGCTACCGGGCCTTCGTACTCATCGCCGTGGTTGCCACCACTGAGCAACGCCGTCGGGCCGCTGCCGCGCTGGATCACGGTGATGGGAATCATCACCGCGCCCCAGGCCGAATCGTCTCGCGAATACGGCAGTTTGAGGAAACCGTGCTGTACGCCCTCGCGGGTGAAATCGACCGTGGCGCTGATGGGATTGGCAGGCAAGTCAGTCATGGCTCAATCCTTCACGAACAATTGACGAGGCACGTTGCACAGCGTCTCGACGCCGGTTTCGGTGATCAGGATGCTTTCAGTGATTTCCAGGCCCCAATCGTCCATCCACAATCCGGGCATGAAGTGGAACGTCATGCCCGGCTGCAACACGCTGGTGTCGCCGGGGCGCAGGCTCATGGTGCGCTCGCCCCAATCCGGTGGGTAACTGATACCGATCGGGTAGCCGCAACGGCTGTCCTTGTGGATGCCGAACTTCTCCAGCACTTTGAAAAACGCCACGGCGATGTCGCCCGTGGTGTTGCCCGGCTTGGCCGCGTCCAGGCCGGCGGCGATGCCCTCGACCACGGCTTTTTCGCCGTCGAGAAAATGCTGCGGCGGCTTGCCCAGGTAGATGGTGCGTGACAGCGGGCAGTGGTAACGCTTGTAGCAACCGGCAATCTCGAAAAAAGTCCCGGCGCCCTTCTCGAACGGCGAGTCGTCCCAGGTCAGGTGCGGCGCGCTGGCGTCGGCACCAGTGGGCAGCAAGGGCACGATGGCCGGGTAATCGCCGCCATGACCATCGGCCCCAAGGATGCCGCTGCTGTAGATCTCGGCCACCAGTTCGTTCTTGCGCATACCCGGCTCGATCCGCTCCAGAATCCGACCGTGCATGTTCTCGACGATGCGCGCGGCGATGCGCATGTAGGCGATTTCCTGGGGGGACTTGACCGCCCGCTGCCAGTTCACCAGGCCCACCGCGTCCACCAGTTTGGCCTGCGGCAAATGTTTTTGCAGCGACAGGTATGCGGCGGCGCTGAAGTAGTAGTTGTCCATCTCCACGCCGATGGTCAGCGCGCCCCAGCCACGAGCGCTGATCACTTCCCGGGACAGGTAGTCCATGGGATGGCGTTCGCGCGACTGCACGTAGATGTCCGGGTAGCCGACGATATTCTCGGCCTGCATGAACACCGTGCGTTTGGCACCGTTGGCATCCTGGCCGCGACCGAACCACACGGGCTCGCCGTCCAGCGCCAGCAGCACGCACTGGTGTACGTAGAACGACCAACCGTCGTAGCCGGTGAGCCAGGCCATGTTCGACGGATCGGTGACCAGCAACAGCTCCAGGCCCTGGACCTGCATGGCCACACGGACCTTCGCCAGGCGCTGGGCGTATTCCTCCCGCTGGAACGGAAGATTGACGACTATCTCTGACATCCACCTGCCCTCTGATCAATGACGCACGAATAAAAGATCGGTCAACGACCGAATGGGAAACCCTTGCCTGCCGCCCGCGCCCGCTCAAAGGCCAGGTTGGCGATGGCGGTGTCCTGGGCGCCGGTGCCGGTGAGGTCGCACAAGGTGACTTGCGCCTCATCGGTCCGCCCGGCCCGCTGCCCCGCCAGTACCTGGCCCAGCTCCAGCAACGCCGACTCATCGCCGACGACACCGGCCGCCAGGGCGTGATGCAATTCGCCGAGCACGCGGGTCTGGCTCAGGCGATCAGCGACGTAGCAGTCGACTGCCGCCAGGGCTTGCGGACAAATCTCGTTCTTGTTCTCCGCGTCCGAGCCCATCGCCGTGATATGCAGGCCGGGATGCAGATGCCGGGACTCGATCAGCGGCTCACGACTGGGTGTGCAGGTAATGGCGATGTCCACACCTTCCAGCGCGGCGTCGAGCGTTGCGCACGGTGTCACCGAAAGCCCCGTCTCACGTGCCAGTTCGGCACTGAAGGCCTGGGCCTTTTGTGCATCGCGAGCCCAGACCCGCACCTCCTCGATGGGCCGCACCAGACGCAGCGCCTGAAGCTGCAACGCGGCCTGCTCGCCAGCGCCGATCAACGCGACACTGCGGCTCTGCGGGCGGGACAGGCAGCGCGCCGCCACCGCCCCGGCCGCGGCCGTGCGCACGGCAGTGAGGTAGCCGTTGTCGAGTAACAGCGCCTCGAGCAAACCGGTGCGCGCCGACAACAACATCATCATGCCGTTGAGGCTGGGCAGGCCGAGTTTCGGATTATCGAAAAAGCCTGGGCTGACCTTGATCGCAAACCGCTCCAGACCCGGCAGATAAGCGGTCTTCACATCCACCTCACCGTTATGTTCGGGGATGTCCAGCCGCAGGATCGGCGGCATCGCCACGGCTGCCGTTGCCAGCAGCACAAAGGCCTGCTCAATGGCGTCGATGCTGGGCAAGTCGAGGGCCACGCAACTGCGCAGATCCGCTTCGCTCAATAGGGTGACTTCACTCATGGCTGGCTCCGTTGCGGCTGAGGGTTATTGAAGGGCCCCGGCGATCACGCGGGCATGTTGTTCGGTGTCGACGTTGCGCCCGCTGATCACCAGCACAATGGGGCCGCGCGGTTCGATCAGGCCGTCGAGCAAAGCGGCAATACCCACCACGGCAGCGCCCTCAAGCACCAGGCGTTCCTCGTGATAGGCGTGGCGCAAGGCATTGGCGATGGAAGCTTCTGAAAGCAGGTGCAGGTCATCGCTCAGTTGCCGGGTCATGTCGAAGGTGTAGCGGTTGTCCAGGCCGATGCCGCCGCCGAGGGAGTCCGCCAGGGTGGGCAACTCCTCGACTTCCACCGGATGCCCGGCGGCGAGGCTGGCGCCCATGGCGGCGCCTCGGGCCATGCTGATGCCATGCACCTGAATCGCCGGATTCGCATTTTTGAGCGCCAGCGCCACACCGGCGAACAGGCCGCCACCGGACAACGGCACCAGCACCTGGGCCACATCCGGCTGTTGTTCGAGGATCTCCAGGCCGAGGGTGCCCTGGCCGGCGATGATCGCTGGATGGTCGAAGGGCGGCAGAAAGGTCGCACCCTGCTCTCTGGCGATGCGTTCGGCTTCGCGCTGGGCATCGTCCTGGGACTGGCCGACGATGCACACCTGCGCGCCGAGGTCGCGGATCGCCTGGACCTTGTTGGCCGGCACCAGGTTCGACAGGCAGACAATCGCCTTGACGCCTTGTTGCGAAGCGGCATGGGCCAGCGCCCGACCATGATTGCCGGTCGAAGCGGTGACCACGCCGAGGGTCTTTTGCTCGGGGCTGAGCTGGGCCACGGCATTAGTCGCGCCGCGCAGCTTGAAGCTGCCGGTGATTTGCAGGGATTCGAGCTTGAGGTACACCGCCACCCCCATCAGCCGTGACAGGCTGGGGGAATGCTCCATGGGCGTACGCCGCACCAGCGATTCGATGCGCTGGCGAGCGAGGTAGACATCCTGTAGCTGCAACACTGCCATGACCGCGTCCCGAGCTGATGTGTTGGGCGCAGTCTAAGAGGGCTGGATTGTGGTGATGAATGTACTAGGGCAATTTAATCAATGATTGTCCGGCCCCAAATCCTCGACCACTACAAATCCCCTGTGGGAGCGAGCCTGCTCGCGATGGGGACAGTACAGCCACAGTTTCTGTTGGCTGTTACGCCGCTATCGCGAGCAGGCTCGCTCCCACAGTTAAAAATCATGCACCTGCGGATACTGGTCAAACATCTCGCGCATGCCGATCAGCGCATGGCGCATTTCCTCATCGCTGCATTCGGCGCCTACGCATACTCGCACCGCACGGGGTTTGGGGGTGCCGCGCACGGTGAACGGGTCGGGAGAGGTTACGGCGATGTGTTTGTGCCGCAGCGCCCGCACCAGGCTGTCCACCTCCCACCGGGGTGGGATGCCTATCCAGGCATTCAAGGCGTGAGGATGCTGGCCCAGCAAATGCTCGCCCATGTACTCGGTCACCATCGCCTGGCGCCCGGCCAACAGCCGTCGTTGCAACTGCACCAGCGACTCGGCGCGGCCATCGCGAATCCAGCGGGCGGCGATCTCCGAGACCATGGGCGTGGCCATCCAACTGTTGACCCGCAGGATGCTCTCGGTGCGTAGCGCCAGGCGCTTGGGCACCACCAGATAACCGATGCGCAGCCCCGTGAGCACCGACTTGGTCATGCTGGTGCAATAGAACGACAGCTCCGGCAGGTAGTGGCTGATGGGCGGCGCACGGCGCTCGTCCAGCAGCGGACCGTATACGTCATCTTCGATGATGTGCACACCAAAGCGCCGGGCAATCTCGGCGATTTCCCGCCGGCGGGTGTCGGGCATCAGGCTGGTGGTGGGGTTGTTCAGGTTCGGCGTGCACACCAGCGCGGTGATGCGCTCGTTGCTGCACATGTCCTCGAAGTGTTCAGGGTCGATGCCATAGCGATCCATCTCCAGGCCCTTGAGGGTGAAACCCAGCACCTGGGAATTGCCGATCACCCCGTGGTCGGTCACCCCTTCGCAAAGCACCACATCATCGGGACCGGCCAGGGAAGCGAGGGCCAGGAAGATCCCATGGGCTGCGCCGTTGGTGATCAATATGTCGTTGCGATCAACCTTCAACCTCTGGCGGCCGATCCATTGGGCGGCCGCTTCGCGATGGGATTCAAAACCTGCGATCGGACGAAAAGCATGAATCCACGGCTGATCTTCTTCGGTGCTCAATTGAAGGCAGGTGTCGCGCCAGAACTGGTCGTGCTCGCGGGTGTGCATGATTCGCGTGATGGAAAAGTCCACCAGCGCTCGCTCGGGGCTGTCGAGGATGTAGGTCGCGACCCGATCACTCATGCGTCGCGAAACGAAGCTGCCGCGCCCCACTTCACAGCGCACCAGCCCCTGGCGCTCCAGCTCCTTGTAGGCATTGGTAACGGTCTGCACGCTGATGCCCATGGCGTCGGCCACTTGCCGTTGCGGCGGCAGGCGTTGGTCATTGGCCAGGGCGCCCTGCTCGATATCGTCAGCAATGGCCTGTACCAGAATCTTGTATTTGGACTCACCGCTACGGGCCGCGTCCAAGGCTGATTTCCACTTTTCCATGACGCTGCAACCCGCGTGTGTTCTGGTGCGCACAGCATCCCGCGGCAACGGCGACAAAGCAATTGTCCTAGTGCAATACAATCGGTGCCGGGGCTTTTGTATGCTCGGTCCAAGGTTGTCATCCAGGCGGGTTCACCACCCCGACAAAAAAGCCGGATCGACCTGTACCGGCGCCGTTCCCGATTCCAGGCCAAGGCCGGATCAGCCGCTGTACGCTTTGCTCTTGTAACACTGCCTCCTACCACAGAGCCGTCAAACGACGGATCCACAAGAAACAGGAGATTTTACCGATGAGCAATTTCCTTCCCGCCACATGCGCGCCCCTGCGTCGGCTCTTAATGACTTGTGCCGTACTTGGCCTGGCTGGCAGCGTTCACGCCGCCACCCTCGATACCGTCAAAAGCAACAGCAGCATCCGGATCGGCTACGCCAACGAAACTCCGTTCGCCTTTACCGAAACCGACGGCACCGTAACCGGTGAATCACCGGAAATCGCCAAGATCATCTTCGCCAAGATGGGCATCAAGCAGGTCAACGGCGTGCTCACCGAATGGGGCTCGCTGATTCCCGGCCTGCGCGCCGGCCGATTCGATGTGATTGCCGCCGGGATGTACATCACCCCGGCGCGCTGCAAGCAGGTATTGTTCACCGATCCGCAATACCAGTTGCCCGATGCCCTGCTCGTGGCCAAGGGCAATCCCAAGCAACTGCACAGCTATGAAGACATCGCCAAACAACCGGACGTGAAGCTGGCAATCATGGCCGGTACGGTGAACCTGGCGTACGCCCGGGATTCCGGGGTCAAGGATGAGCAGATCCTTCAGGTCCCCGACACCACCGCGCAGTTGCAAGCGGTGCGCGCCGGTCGCGCGGACGCTGCCGTCGGCACGCAACTGACCATGAAGGGCCTGGCCAGCAAGGGCGGTGACAAGGTTGAGGCGATGACCGAGTTCAAGGACGACCCGTCGCACATCGGCTACGGCGCCCTCGCCTTCCGCCCCGAAGACAAAGACCTGCGCGATGCGGTCAATGCCGAGCTGAAGAAATGGCTAGGCTCTGAAGAACACCTCAAGGCCGTTGCGCCGTTCGGTTTCGACAAGTCCAACGTGACCAGCAAAACCGCGGCCGAGCTCTGCGCTCAGCCATAGCCGAAACGGGCATGACGCGCAGTGCGTGATGCCTGTTCCCTGCTTCATCGGATATCGGGTTGAACCATGGGCGAATTACTTCCGTTATTGATTCAAGGGGCCTGGGTCACGCTTCAGGTGACCTTTCTCGGCTCGCTGCTGGCGATCGTCGCCGCGGTCCTGGCGGCCTTGGGGCGGCTGTCACCGTGGCGAGCGCTGCGCTGGTTTTCCATCACCTACATCGAAGTGTTTCGTGGCACGTCGCTGCTGGTGCAGTTGTTCTGGTTGTTCTTCGTGCTACCACTGCCGCCGTTCAACGTTGAGTTGAGCCCCTATGCTGTGGCGATTGTCGGCCTGGGCCTGCACATCGGCGCTTATGGTGCCGAAGTCATGCGCGGCGCCATCAGCTCGGTGGCCAAGGGGCAATACGAAGCGTGCACGGCGCTGAATTTCAGCGGCTTCAAGCGCTTCAAACGGATCATCCTGCCCCAGGCCCTGCTGGCGGCGATCCCACCGGGCACCAACCTGCTGATCGAATTGCTCAAGAACACGTCGCTGGTGTCGTTGATCACGTTGTCCGACCTGAGTTTCCGTGCTCGGCAGCTGGATCAGGCAACCTTCCAGACCCTGGAGATCTTCAGCCTGGCGCTGGTGATGTATTTCATCCTCGCCCAGGCCATTAACCTGGGGATGCGCCATGTCGAACGACGACTGAGCCGGGGCCGGATGCGTGGAGGTCTGTCATGACCCTGTTCGACTGGTCCTACGCCGCACAGATCCTGCCGGACTTGCTGCGCGCCTCACTCAATACGGTGGGCATCACCCTGATCGGCTTTCTGATCGCGATTGTCCTGGGGCTGTTCCTGGCAATTGGTCGGCGCAGCCGAAAAGTCTGGCTGTCATGGCCGGCCACCGCCGTGATCGAGTTCATCCGCAGTACGCCGCTGCTGATCCAGGTGTATTTCCTCTATTACGTGCTGCCTAACTACGGCTTGAGCCTGACGGCCATGCAAGTGGGGATTCTGGGCATCGGCCTGCACTACGCCTGCTACATCGCCGAGGTCTATCGCAGCGGCCTCGACGCGGTGCCGCGGGCGCAGTGGGAAGCGGTGACGGCGTTGAACATCGCTCCGTACAACGCTTACCGCAACATCATCCTGCCCCAGGCGCTGCGGCCGATCATACCGCCGCTGGGCAATTACCTGGTGGCGATGCTCAAGGACACGCCGGTGCTGTCGGCGATCACCGTGGTGGAAATCATGCAGCAGGCCAAGAACATCGGCTCCGAGCATTTCCGTTATCTGGAGCCGATCACCATGGTCGGCCTGTTCTTCCTCGCCCTGAGCCTCGCCTTGGCCTATCTGGTACGGCGCCTTGAAACGCGCATGGAGCTACGCTAATGACTTTACCCCTGTCCTCGCCCACCGATTTGTCCCGGCGCAGCACGCTGGCGTCGCAGCAGGAGGCCCCGGCCATGCAAGATCAGACACCGTCCCGGCCGATCGTGAGTTTCCAGGACGTGACCAAAAGCTATGGCAGCTTTACGGTGCTCGACCATCTGAACCTGGATGTCGCGCCCGGTGAAAAAGTCGCGATCATCGGCCCCAGCGGCTCGGGCAAGTCCACATTGTTGCGGGTGTTGATGACCCTGGAAGGCATCGACCAGGGCCAGATCCGCATCGAAGATGACTCCCTGACCTACATGCCCAACCGCAACGGCGTGCTGGTGCCGGCCAACGACCGGCACATCCGCCGTGTGCGCGGCAAGATCGGCATGGTGTTCCAGAGCTTCAATCTGTTTCCCCACATGACCGCGCTGCAAAACGTGATCGAGGCGCCGGTGCAGGTGCTGGGCATGAATCCGAAGGAAGCCCGGGAGCGCGCCGCCGATTTACTGGAGCTGGTAGGGCTGGGCAGCAAGCTCGACCATTACCCTTCGCAGTTGTCCGGCGGCCAGCAACAACGGGTGGCGATTGCCCGGGCGCTGGCGATGCGACCCAAGGTGATGCTGTTTGACGAAGTGACCTCGGCACTCGATCCGGAACTGTGTGGCGAAGTGCTGAATGTGATCCGCAAACTGGGGGCCGAGCACAACCTGACCATGCTGATGGTGACCCACCAGATGGGCTTCGCCCGGGAATTCGCCGACCGGGTGTGCTTCTTCTACAAAGGGCAGATCCACGAACAGGGCACTCCGGCGCAGATCTTCGAAAACCCGCAGCAGGAGCGCACGTGCGCGTTCTTGAGTGCGGTGAAAGAGGCTAACTGAACCTATCTACTAAAGTGAACACTGTTGTGGCGAGGGAGCTTGCTCCCTCGCCACAAAGGTCCAAACGCTAGCCGCAAAAAAGGGGGCCCCTGTTTTCAGGGGCCCCCTTTCATTTACCGCCCAGCGATTATGGGTACTGCTGGTAAGTCTGCCCCTGCTGCGGCGCTGTCTGGTATTGCTGGCCCGGAATGGCCTTGAGGTTGACTTCGACGCGGCGGTTTTGCGCGCGGCCATTGACGTCGGCGTTGCTGGCCACCGGATTGTCCGGGCCGGCACCGCGGGCCGTCAGGTTGGCGCCACTGACACCTTGGGACGTCAGGTAGGTCGCCACGCTCTGTGCACGACGTTGCGACAGATCCATGTTGTGCTGGCGGCTGCCGGTGCTGTCGGTATAACCCACGATTTCGATCTGGTTCTGGTTGAACTCCTTGAGGGAGTTGGCCAGGTTGTTCAGCGGCTGGTAGAAACTGGACGCGATGTTCGCCGAGTCGGTGGCGAAGGTGATGTTGCCCGGCATGATCAGTTTGATCTGGTCGCCCTGGCGCTGCACTTCAACGCCGGTATTGGCCATGCTGGCACGCAGTTTCTTTTCCTGCTGGTCGGCGTAGTAACCGTAGCCGGCCGCGGAAGCCCCCACGACCGCAGCGCCGATCAATGCACCCTTGCCACGGTTATCGTGACCGATGGCCGCACCGGCCAACGCACCGGCCAGGGCACCGAGGCCGCCGTACTTGGCGGTCTTGCTCATGCCGGAGGACTCTGTGGAGGCCTGCCCCTGGTTGTCATAAGGATTAGGCGACGCGCAGCCGGACAGCAGGGCCACAGCGGTTGCGACAACAATCAAGCGACGCGAGGTGAACATGAAGATGCTCCTGGTATTTTAATTCTGAAGTGCCAGTATCGACTCTGGCTGGCGTTGGAACACGGTAATTGGCAAAAATTCCGTCCAGCCGTGTCGCGCCTGGCTTAGTCCTGCGTCAGGCACCGGCTCACACCCCTGACGATCATCTCCACTTCCCGCCCATCAATGGTCAACGGGGGCAGCAGGCGGATGGTCTTGCCGCGAGTGACATTGATCAGCAGAGCGTGGTCGCGTGCGGCGCAAAGGCTCAGGTCGCGGACCGGTTGCTTGAGTTCGACGCCGATCATCAAGCCCTGGCCGCGAATCGCCAGCACGTTCGGGTTGTCCGCCAGTTCGGCCGTCAGCCGGTTGAGCAACTGTTCACCCTGATGCCTGGCGTTGTCCAGCAAACCTTGCTCCTGGATGATGTCCAGCACCGTACAGCCGACCCGACAGGCCAGCGGATTGCCGCCGAAGGTGCTGCCGTGGCTGCCAGGGGTAAACAGTTCGGCCGCCTTGCCCCGGGCCACGCAGGCGCCGATGGGCACGCCATTGCCCAAACCCTTGGCCAGGGTCATGACGTCCGGCACGATGCCTTCGTGCTGGAACGCAAACCATTGGCCGGTGCGGCCGATGCCGGTCTGGATCTCGTCGAGCATCAGCAACCAGGCGCGCCGGGTGCACAGTTGACGCAAGGCCTTGAGATAGCCCGGCGGCGCCAGTTGCACACCGCTTTCGCCCTGGATCGGTTCCACCAGTACCGCAACGATGCGCTCGCCATGAACCTGCTGAATATTTTCCAGCGCCGCCAGATCACCGAATGGCACCTTGATGAAATCCCCCGGCAACCGATTGAAGCCCAAGCGCACCGCCGGGCCATCACTGGCGGACAAGGTGCCCAATGTGCGTCCGTGAAACGCATTCTCCATGACCACCACCAGTGGCTGCTCGATACCTTTGTGCCAGCCATAAAGGCGCGCCAGTTTCAGTGCGGTTTCGTTGGCCTCGGCACCAGAGTTGTTAAAAAACACCCGATCCATGGCTGAGAGCTGAGTGAGTTTTTTCGCCAACCGTTGCTGCCAGTCGATGCCGTACAGGTTGGAGGTGTGCAGCAGCAGGCCAGCCTGCTCGCTGATAGCCTCCACCAGTCGAGGGTGGGAATGGCCGACGTTGGTCACAGCCACGCCCGCCACCGCATCCAGGTACTCGCGACCGTCCTGATCCCACAGGCGCGTACCCAACCCATGGGTAAAATTCAGCGCCAGGGGTTGGTAGGTGGTCATCAGGCAGGCGGCGGTCATGGCTTCAAGCTCCATCAGGTGGTTTTTTCCAGTATGGTTAGCCACTCTTGCTGGATAAACGCTACATTCCTTCAATCATTTTAAAGCCAGGCTTGATAATGGATCTTTTTCAGGCAATGACGGTTTACGTCAAAGTGGTGGAAACCGGGAGCCTGACAGCGGCGGCCCAAGCGTGCGAAATGTCCACCACCATGGTGGGTAATCACCTTCGCGCACTGGAAGAACGTCTTGGCGTGCGCCTGATCAACCGTACGACGCGGCGCCAGCGCCTGACGGAATTCGGCTTTTCCTATTACCAGCGCTGCCTGGAAGTGCTCGGGCTGGTGGCCGATTCCGAACGACTGGCCGAGCAAACGCAAGGCGAGCCCACCGGCACCTTGCGCATCACCGCGCCACTGACCTTTGGCACCGAGCGACTTGCCCCGGCGCTGGCCGAATTCAGCCGGCTCCATCCCCAGCTTAAACTCGACGTGGTGCTGACCAACCAACGCCTGGACCTGCTGGATCACGGTTTCGACGTCGCCATCCGTCTCGGCCCCATCGACCCTAAGCTGATCGCCCGACCATTGATGGACTACACCCTGACCATCTGCGCATCCAGGGCCTACCTGGCGCGCCGCGGCACACCGCAAAAACCCGCTGACCTGGAGCAGCACGACTGCCTGTCCTTCGCCTATTCCGCCGGCGACGAGTGGCGCTTCGCCCAGGATCACTGGCCCATCAACGGGCCGGAAGGTGAAATCAAAGTACCGGTGACTGGGCCGATGCTGATCAACAGCTCCTCAGGACTGCATCGCGCGGCCCTGGCCGGCATGGGCGTGGTGATGCTGCCCGATGCACTGGTGGCGCAAGACCTGGAAGAAGGCCATCTGGTCGCGCTGCTGCAGGACTATCAACTCCCCCACCGGCCAATGAACCTGATGTATGCCCAGGATCGCTATCGGTTGCCCAAACTGCGCAGCTTTGTCGAATTTGCGATGCAGCAATGGGGCAAACCCCAAACCCAACCCGAATGACAAAGTAGGAGCTGACGCGTGCAACGAGGCTGCGATCTTCCCCCCAGCGCTTGAGTCCCACACAGACCGTCCACCCCGGCCCTCGTCAGCGCCCCAACAGAGCGAACCCCGCTAGTGCCCCCCCGCCCCATCAGCTACTCTTCTTCCTTGGACGAGCATTTTGATATCAAGGCTGATTGAGGAAACGACGATGGGCGACGCCTCGAACATCGATATGCTGCGCCTCGACCTGTCCGGTCTGGACGAAGGTGTGCTGCACACCATCCTTGAGCTGGTCAGCGATGGCATCTGGGACTGGAACGCCAACACCGGTTTCGTCTACCGCAACCCTGGCTGGTACACGATGCTGGGGTATCCGCCTCACTCACTCGATAACACCGTGCTGACGTGGGAAAGCGTGATCCATCCCGATGATTACCCGCAGGTGATGGCTTTGTTCGACGACCACCTGCAACAACGCTCCCATCACTACCAGGCCGAATACCGCTGTCGCACGCGCGACGGCTCCTGGATGTGGATCGAGGACCGTGGCTATGTGATCGCCCGTAACCCCGACGGCACGGTGGCGCGGATGATCGGCGCCCATCGCAGCATTGACGACAAGAAGCGTCTGTTCGAACAACTGGAACGGCGCAACAAATCGCTGGAAGCCGTCATCCAGGAGCGAACCCTGGAACTGTCCCGGGTCAACCATCAGTTGCAGATCCAGCTCGACGAAAACCGCAGGCTTGCCGAAACCGACGCCCTGACGCGGGTTGCCAACCGCTATCGTCTCGAACAGGCCCTGCCGCTGGCCTGCGAGCGTGCCCAGCGTTTTCGCGAGCCGTTGTCACTGATCGCCATGGACGTCGATGACTTCAAGGACATCAATGATCATTACGGTCATGCTTTCGGCGACGCAGCGCTGGTGCAAGTGGTGCAAGCCGTTAAACGCTGCGAACGCGACGGCGACTTGCTCGCACGTTGGGGGGGTGATGAATTCATCATGATTTTGCCCAATACCTCCCTGGCCGACGCCTGCCTGATGGCTGAAACCATTCGCCGCAGCCTGTCCGATCTGCTGCCGGTGGGCGATTTCCAGGTCACCATGAGTTTTGGCGTGGTGCAGCGGCATGGGGATGAGCAGCACACGATGCTGCTGGACCGGGCGGACCAGGCGCTGTATCGCTCCAAGGTGGCCGGCAAGAATGTGATCTGCCAATGATGCGTACCTGAACAACAAATGCCGACCTGCCACCGGTTCAACCGTGACAACGCCGCCCGGGTCCAATAGATTAGGCGACCGGAAAAAAGCTCAACGCCTTTCTCGCCTCATCCAGCTAACAGAAGTAGTGAAATTTCAATGTCCGATTCCAATACCGCTGAATCCGTAGTCACCCTGTCGTCCAAAGCGGAATACGAAAACTCCATCAATCTTTCACAGCATCTGCCTCAGGCCAAAAGCATCAGTGAGATGGTTCTCGATGCGTTCCAGTCGAACCGCGAAAGCGATCAGATCCGTGAGCTGCGCAACGCCATCCGTCAGGCCCATGACGCGTTCGACGATGACAAGGCCTACGAACTGATGGGCCAGCTCAAGCAGCTCAAGGACGCCGAAGCCGCCGATTTCGCGGCACTGGAAGACCTGAGCAGCCGCTTCCCCATCAGCCGTATCCTGTCCAGCTACAAGGACGACCCGACCTTCCAGGAACTGGTTTATGGCCTGGCCCTGAAAGTGCTGAACCAGACCCACCAGGCCATCAGCAATCCGAGCGGCAGCAAAGGTAAGGCTTCGCGGCCCAAGAAAGAGGCCGAAGTGTTTGTCATCAGCAAGGACGGCATCAGCGTCACTCTGCCCTTGCGCACCCCACGCTCCAAGCCGAACGTCGACCGCGAGGCCTTCGAATTCCTGGGCTTCAGTTTCGTCGGCGAAGGCGACCAGGCCGAGCTGGAAAGCGAAACCTTCCTGGACAACGACGGCACCGAACAACCGGTCACCCGCAAAAGCATCGTCACCGCCCTGCAACAGCAGAAAGCGTTCGACGGCTACAGCATCGCCCAGCAATAAGCCTTCTTGTTCGGCGGTTGTCAGCCCGCCGCCAGAACCTGTGGGAGCGAGCTTGCTCGCGATAGCGGTGGTTCAGCTTGCATCGATGTTGAATGGGCCGGCGTCATCGCGAGCAGGCTCGCTCCCACAATGGATCAGCGGCGTTCGCAGATTATGTGCTCGCCGTAGACCTGTGGGAGCGGGCTTGCTCGCGAAGGCGCCCTGTCAGTCAACATCACCTCAGCTGACCCACCGCTTTCGCGAGCAAGCTCGCTCCCACAGGAATGTCGGCAGTTCGAAGCAACACCCACAAAAAAGCCCCGCGCTTCTCTCGAAGGCGGGGCTTTTTGTGTGGCGTCTGAAGCTTAAGGCGCGTAAGTCAGCAACAACTCACTCGGCACTTTGAAGTCCAGGGACATCATGACGCTCAGGGCGGTGATGGTGAAGATCGAGAACACGAACAGCTTGCGTGCCCAAACCGTGTCATCCACCGCCTTGTAGCCGGTCCAGGCCATGTACAACCAGTACATGCCCATGGCGGCGGCGACGGCGAGGTAGCTCATGCCGGCGTAGCCGCTGAAGGTCAGCATCAAGGTTGCCACGAGGAAGGCCAGGATGTAGAGCAGGATGTGCTTCTTGGCCACCTGGATGCCGCGCTTGACCGGCAGCACCGGAATCGAGGCGGCCAGGTAATCGTTGAAGCGGAAGATCGCAATGGCATAGGAATGCGGCATCTGCCACAGGCTGAACATCACCAGTAGCGTCAGCGCCGCCATGTCGAAGCTGTTGCTCACCGCCACGTAACCGATCACTGGCGGCATCGCCCCCGACAGACTGCCCACCAGCGTGCCGTGGACCGACTTGCGCTTGAGGTACAGGCTGTAGAAACCGACATAGATGACAAACCCGATCACCGCGAACAGCGCCGCCAACGGGTTGGCCACCCAGTACAGCAGCGCCACACCGGCGACACCCAGCACCGTGGCGAACGCCAGGGCCAGTTGCACCGGGATCAGGCCCTGGACCAGGGCGCGGTTCTTGGTGCGCTCCATCTTGATGTCGATGTCGCGGTCGATGCAGTTATTGAATACACAACCGGACGCCACCACCAGGGAAGTGCCGATCATCGCCGCCAGAAAGATGGCCAGATCGACATGCCCTTTCGAGGCCAGGAAAAACCCGCCTGCCACAGAAAGCACGTTACCGAAAATGATCCCCGGCTTGGTGATTTGGATAAAGTGCTTTAAGGACATCCGGACTTTCCTCAGTGCGCCATCATGTTGGTGTGGATGCTGAACATGATCCACAACGACAGGCCGACCAGCAGGACAATGACGATCGCGGCAAAGACAAACGCGACCACGTTGTTACGCTGGGCAGCGGAGCGGTCCAGGTGCAGGAAGTACACCAGGTGCACCAGTACCTGGACCACGGCGAAGATCAGGATGATCCACAGGGTCAGACTTTTCGGCAGCGTCGGGTACATCACCAGGCCAAACGGAATAACCGTCAGGATCACCGACAGAATGAAACCGATGGCGTAGGACTTGACGCTGCCGTGGCCGGCGTCGTGGCCATCGTGGGAATGTGCGTTAGCCATTTACAGGGTCCCCATCAGATAAACAACGGTGAATACGCAGATCCACACCACGTCCAGGAAGTGCCAGAACAGGCTCAGGCAGCTCAGGCGCGTCTTGTTGGTGGCGGTCAGGCCGTTTTTGTGGACCTGGTACATCATGATCGCCATCCAGATCAGGCCGCTGGTCACGTGCAGACCGTGGGTGCCGACCAGGGTGAAGAACCCGGACAGGAAGCCGCTGCGGCTAGGGCCGTAGCCTTCGGCGATCAGGATGTGGAACTCGTTGATCTCCATGGCGATAAAGCCGGCGCCCAGCAGGAAGGTCATCGCCAGCCAGCCCAGTACCTGGGTTTTCTTGCCCTTGAACAACGCCAGCATGGCGAAGCCGTAGGTGATCGAGCTGAACAACAGCAGTGCGGTTTCGCCCAGCACATACGGCAGCTCGAAGATGTCGTGGCCCGACGGGCCACCGGCGACGTTGTTAACCAGCACCGCGTACACCGCGAAGATCGACGCAAACAGAATGCAGTCGGTCATCAGGTAGAGCCAGAAACCGAATACGGTCATCTCGCCCGAGTCGTGGTGATGGTCATCGTGCCCATGGTCATGACCATGGGCGTGTCCAACATTGGTCACTAAGTTCGACATGGTTTAAGCCTGTTCCAACGAGGTTTCAACACGGGTGGCGGTGGCTGGGACTTTCCCTGCCGCGACCAGACGTTTGTGCTGCTCGGCTTCGATGCGCTCGATGACATCCACCGGCACCATGTAGCCCTGATCGTCACGGGCGGCATGAATGGTGAAATACACCACGGTGCCGACCAGACTGGCGATGGCCAGCCACCAGATGTGCCAGATCATCGCGAAACCGAACACGGTCAACAGCGCACCCATGACCACACCGGTCGCGGTGTTGTTGGGCATGTGGATCGGCGCGTACTTGGCCGGAGTCTGGTACGCGGTACCGTTTTCCTTGGCTTCGGTGAACGGGTCGATGACGTCGGCTTTCGGCAGCACGGCAAAGTTGTAGAACGGCGGAGGCGACGAGGTCGACCATTCCAGGGTATGGGCATTCCACGGATCACCGTGTTCGCACATGTTCTCTGGCTTCTTGCGGTCACGCACGCTGACGTACAACTGGATCAGCTGGCAGGCGATACCCACGGCGATCATCACCGCGCCGAACATGGCGACGTACAGGTACGGCACCCACTCAGGGTTGGTGGTGGCGTTCAGACGACGGGTCATGCCCATGAAGCCCAGTGCATACAGCGGCATGAACGCGACGAAGAAGCCCGAGATCCAGAACCAGAATGCAGCCTTGCCCCAGCCCTCGTGCAGCTTGAAGCCGAACGCTTTCGGGAAGTAGAAGGCGAAGCCGGCGATGTAGCCGAATACAGCGCCGCCGATGATCACGTTATGGAAATGCGCGATCACGAACAGGCTGTTGTGCAGCACGAAGTCCGCACCCGGGATGGCCAGCAGTACGCCGGTCATGCCGCCGATGGCAAAGGTCACCATGAAGCCCAGGGTCCACAGCACGTGGCTGGTGAAACGCAGACGGCCCTGGTAGATGGTGAACAGCCAGTTGAACAGCTTCACACCCGTCGGGATCGAAATCAGCATCGTCGCCAGACCGAAGAAGGCGTTGACGCTGGCACCCGAACCCATGGTGAAGAAGTGGTGCAGCCAGACCATGAAACCCAGCACCGAGATCGCGCCGCTGGCGTAGATCATCGAGTGGTGGCCGAACAGCTTCTTGCCGGAGAACGTCGAGATGACTTCGGAGAAAATCCCGAACGCCGGCAGAATCAGGATGTACACCTCGGGGTGACCCCAGGCCCAGAACAGGTTGACGTACATCATCGGATTTCCACCCAGTTCATTGGTGAAAATGTGGAAATCCATGTAGCGGTCAAGCGTCAGCAAAGCCAGGGTAGCGGTCAGGATCGGGAACGAAGCGACGATCAGGACGTTGGCCCAGGTGCAGGTCCAGGTGAAGATCGGCATGTCCATCAGCTTCATGCCCGGGGTACGCATCTTCAGCACGGTGGCCAGGAAGTTGACCCCCGTTAGCGTTGTCCCAAGTCCCGATAGCTGTAGCGCCCAGATGTAGTAATCCATCCCCACGCCCGGACTGTATTGCAGTCCCGACAACGGTGGATAGGCAACCCAACCGGTCTTAGCAAACTCGCCAACGCCCAGGGACAGGTTGATCAGTACCACACCGGAAACCAGCAGCCAGAAGCTCAAGGAGTTCAGGAACGGATAGGCCACGTCACGCGCGCCGATCTGCAGCGGCACTGCAAGGTTCATCAGGCCGGTGAAGAATGGCATCGCCATGAAGATGATCATGATCACGCCGTGGGCGGTGAATATCTGGTCATAGTGTTCAGGCGGCAGGTAGCCAGGCGAACCCTCGGTGGCCATGGCCAACTGGGTACGCATCATGATGGCGTCGGCAAAACCGCGCAGCAGCATGATCATGGCGACGATGATGTACATCACGCCGATTTTCTTGTGGTCGACCGACGTCAGCCACTCGGTCCACAGGTAGGTCCACTTCTTGAAGTAGGTAATCCCCGCGAACAACGCCAGACCACCGAGCGCGATGATGGCGAGGGTCACCATGACAATCGGCTCGTGGAACGGGATCGCTTCCCAACTTAATTTACCAAACATCGTTTACTCCTCTGCCCCGGCAGCTGAATGCGAACTCATGTCCATCCCTTCCATGTTGTGGGCCACTTCCTTTTCGTTCTTCTCGTGGTGCATCGGCTTGCCCGGGTTCATCCCTTCATACTTGTCGATGATGGTCTGGAACAGGTTCGGCGTGACCGAAGAGTAGAGCTCGACTGGGTTGTTCTGGCTCGGTTTGGAAAGGGCTTCGTATTCAGCTTTTTCAAGCTGTTTAGGTGCCTTCTTCACATCGTTGACCCAGGCGTCGAATTCTTCCTGGGTCGTGGCGATTGCTTTGAACTTCATGCCGGTGAAACCCGCGCCGCTGTAGTTGGCGGAGATACCGTCGAGTTCGGCGTTCTGGTTGGCGATCAGGTGCAGCTTGGTCTGCATGCCCGCCATCGCGTAGATCTGGCCACCCAGGCCCGGGATGAAGAACGAGTTCATCACGGTGTCGGAGGTGACTTTGAAATTGATCGGCGTGTGGGCCGGGAACACGATCTTGTTGACCGTGGCGATGCCTTGTTCCGGATAGATGAACAGCCACTTCCAGTCCATGGAGACCACTTCAATGGTGATCGGCTTGACGTCGGAATCCAGCGGACGATACGGGTCAAGGGCATGGGTGGACTTGTAGGTGATGTAACCCAGGGCAATGATGATCAGTACCGGAATAGTCCACACCGCCACTTCGATTTTGGTCGAGTGCGACCACTTGGGCGTGTACGTGGCACTGGTGTTGGACGCGCGGTATTTCCAGGCGAACAGGAAGGTCATGACGATAACCGGCACGACGACCAGCAACATCAACAGCGTAGCGGTGATGATCAGATTACGTTCATCCAGGCCGACCTGACCCTTGGGATCGAGCAAGGTCATGTTGCAGCCTCCCAGCAACAACGTGCCGAGCAAAGGCAACAAGCCTAGTAATCGGGGGTACCTGTTTTTACTCATCTCACGACCTCTAAAGCAGCTTGCGCAATGCAGTTGGGTTTTGATCGCCAACACTTCACCCTGCCAAGGGTTGGCATTTTTCTTGGATTGAATAAGGGCTGACCGTCGCAGCGTCAGACGCTGTTCGACACATCCCGGGCCAGCAGTGAGTTCTTATTCGAATTCGTAGGTCAAAGGCCTTGTTACAGCCCAATTCCATTTGGTGCGGGTAGTTGGAAGGCACCGACACCTGGGGTCGCATGGGGCGTTGAGCCCTTCGACCACCTCACGGGCTCAAGCTTGAGCCGGGTCGGAAATTCGGTGCGGGCGATTGTAGTGAGCTGAGGCGCCGGAGACCATGTCTTATCCTGAAATAATTTTCATCAAATCGAGCAACAATCTTTCGCAGAATTCGAAACAAGCCGGCATCTTATCGAAATTCATTCTCAACAAGAACCCCAGAAAACGTAGGTCTACTACGCCCGATTTAGACAGCTTGCACTGATTAAAGAGGCTTTTTACGCCCGTAGAGCCCGCGTCATTCGGGGGCTGAGCGGCAAGACGCCCGATTGTTAGAAATGCCTGCTACGGGGGGGAGACAGTTAGCCGGATGGAGCCTGCAACGGCTGATTTTTCATTGCAGAACGAGGTGCTTATTCGCGCAGCAAGTGGCCGAATGACAGCAAATGTGTGACAACGTGTCGCACGCTGTCGCGGCTCATTATTGTCTCGGATCAAGGCTGGCACGCAGTAAGACTGAAACGCAAAACGCCCCGGCTTCCTACAGAAAACCGGGGCGTCTGATTGAGGCGCTTTAGGGCAGTTGTTTGCGATTGCGCGACACCAGCAACGGCACCAGGATCGCCGTGAGGACGAACGCCACCAGTGCCCATTGTGCCAGGGACAAGCCCAGGATCGGCGGATACGGGGTGGAGCAAAAGCCGTCGACCTGGAAGCCCAACGGGAAGATCTTCGCCAGCGGGAGGTCATCGACAATCGGTTGCAGCACGTCGACGCCACAGCTGACCGCCGGGAAGAACTGGGTGTACACGTGATGCCCCGCTACCGCCGCACCGGCCAGGGCACTGAGCACCACCAGGCCTTCGAAAACCGTCAGGCTGCGACGGGTGCGCATGGCCGCGCCAATGAAGGCGAAAATGGCGATCAGCAACAATGCATACCGCTGCAGGATGCATAGCGGGCACGGCGCCTCGCCGAGCGCCACCTGCATGTACAGCGCACCGCCGATCAGCGCCAGACAGATCAGCCCCAACAGCACCAGATAGCGCCGTTCACGGCCTAAGCGCAGCATTTGCTCATTCATTGCGTTTCCCTTTGTATGCATTGGATCGACGCGCAGCCTGGAGAAACCCGGCGCACTGTCGGATGGCCAAAGTCTACACGCTGACCATGACAGAGAACGAGCGGCTGCCGCCCACATTGAGGGGAATAAACAGGAGGGAGGTTAAGTACGGATTAATTTTGCTTGGAGAAGTCAGGCGGGATGGGGTGAACATGGCGCCGCTATCGCGAGCAGGCTCGCTCCCACAGTTGTCTTTGCGTTGATCACCCAATCGTGCCCGCCGCAAATCCATTGTGGGAGCGAGCCTGCTCGCGATGCAGACGAACCGGGTCACCCCGGCTCGCCCCGCCGTTACTCCAGCGCCGCCGCCGGGCCGAAGAATTCGTAGCGGCTTTGCCCGTCCGGCACGCCCAGTGCCTTGAGGTGGCGCTTGACGGCGGCCATGAAGCCTTTGGGCCCAAGGAAGTAGGCATCCAGGTCACGCTGCTGCGGCAACCATTGCGCCAGTTGTTCCTGGCTCAACAAGCCGACCTTGTCAGCTGCCGGGCTCAAGCCGTCATCTTCGTCGTAGCAATAGAAGCGCTTGAGTTGTGGATGCCGCTGGGCCAGGTCATCGATCCAGTCACGGAACGCGTGCGCGCCGCCGTTACGTGCACAGTGGATAAAATGCACCGGCCGCTCGGTTTGCAGCGCCGCCTGCAACATCGCCAGGGTCGGGGTGATGCCGACGCCGCCGCTGATCAGCACCAGCGGTTTGTCGCTCTGGGTCAGGAAGAAGTCCCCTGACGGTGGAAACAACTGGATGCTGCTGCCAATCGGGAAATGATGGTGCAGGTGGTTGGACACGCGCCCGCCCGGCTCGCGCTTGACGCTGATGCGATACTGACCGTTGTCCGCCAGGGCCGACAGCGAATAATTGCGGCGCACCTCCTCGCCATCCAACACCAGTTTCATGCCGATGTACTGGCCTGGTTCCGCCACCAGGATCGCGCCCTTGTCCGCCGGCTCGAAGTAGAACGAAGTGATTTCCGAGCTCTCCTGCACCCTGGCTGCCAGGACGAACTCACGCTCGCCCCGCCAGCCGCCCGGCGCTGCGGCTTTCTGCTCGTACATGCCGGTTTCGGCACCGATCAGGATATCGGCCAACTGGTTATAGGCAGCGCCCCACGCGGCAATCACTTGCGGCGTGGCGATCTCTTCACCCAGCACCTCGGCGATCGCCCGCAACAGGCAGGCCCCCACAATTGGGTAATGTTCCGGCAGGATTTGCAGGGCGACGTGCTTGTTGACGATTTTGGCCACTAGGTCGCCCAACTGATCGAGCTGGTCAATGTGCCGGGCATACATCAATACGCCGTTGGCCAGGGCGCGGGGCTGATCACCGCTGGCCTGGTGAGCCTGGTTGAACAACGGGCGCACTTGCGGGTATTCGGACAGCATCATGCGATAAAAGTGAGTAATGAGCGCTTCACCACCGCTTTCAAGCAAGGGCACGGTGGAGCGGATGATGGCGCGTTCTTCTCGGCTGAGCATAAGGTGACTCCTGGCGTATTACGAAAAACTGATACCTATGCCTATCAGGTTTCATGCCATAAAATTTATTAAACATTTTCAATTGCTTACGAATTAAGTAGTCATAAAGACATATGGCATCTTATAGTCATTAGGACCATATGGAGTCATTATGACCGCAACCTCCCTACTGACCTCGCTGCTTCCGCTGGTGGCCGACCTCTCCCGCGAGTTGCCGGAAGGCGAGCGCTACCGACGCCTGCTTGGCGCGCTGCGAGCCCTGTTGCCCTGCGACGCCGCCGCGCTGTTACGCCTGGACGGAGACTGTCTGGTGCCGCTGGCGGTGGATGGCTTGAGTACCGATACCCTGGGCAGACGCTTCCGGATCAGTGAACACCCCCGCTTCCAGGCACTGCTGGCCAGCCCGCAGCCCACTCGCTTTGCCGCCGACAGTGAGCTGCCCGACCCCTACGACGGATTGGTCGAAGGTCTGGCTGAGCACTTGGAGGTCCACGACTGCATGGGCTGCCCACTGTTCGTCGACGAGCAACCGTGGGGCCTGCTGACCCTCGATGCGCTGAACCCCGAACGCTTCGAGCCGATCGACCTGAGCGCCTTGCAGGCCTTTGCCAGCCTGGCCGCCGCCACGGTCAGCGCGGCCGAACGCATCGATCGGCTGGCCTTGAAAGCCGAAGACGAACATCGCCGCGCCGAGGTCTACCGCCAGGCCAGCGGCCAGCAACCTCGCGACATGGTCGGCCAGAGCAAGGCCCACAAGCGATTAGTGGAAGAAATCAACCTGGTGGGGGGCAGCGACCTGACGGTGCTGATCACTGGCGAAACCGGGGTTGGCAAGGAGCTGGTCGCCCAAGCCATACACGCGGCCTCCAAGCGCGCCGAGCAGCCGCTTATCAGCCTCAATTGCGCTGCACTGCCGGATACCCTGGTGGAAAGCGAACTCTTCGGCCATGTACGCGGCGCGTTTACAGGGGCCACGAATGACCGGCGCGGCAAATTCGAACTGGCCGATGGCGGCACGTTGTTCCTCGATGAAGTGGGCGAGTTGTCCTTGACCGTGCAGGCCAAGCTGCTGCGAGTGTTGCAGAGCGGCCAGTTGCAACGACTGGGCTCGGACAAGGAACATCGGGTCGATGTACGCCTGATTGCGGCCACCAATCGCGATCTGGCTGAAGAAGTGCGCAACGGGCGATATCGGGCCGACTTCTATCATCGTCTGAGCGTGTACCCGTTGCTGGTGCCGGCACTACGGGATCGTGGGCGCGATGTGCTGCTGCTCAGCGGTTTTTTCCTGGAGCAGAACCGTTCGCGCATGGGCCTGGGCAGCCTGCGCCTGACCAGTGACGCCCAGGCCGCATTGCTGGCGTATGACTGGCCGGGGAACGTGCGTGAACTGGAGCACCTGATCGGCCGAAGCGCCTTAAAAGCCTTGGGCCGGTGTCCGGTGCGGCCAAAGATCCTCAGCCTCAGCGCCCAGGACCTGGACTTGCCCCGCAGTCCGGAAGAAAACCCGCCACCTTCATCCGCCAGCCCCGCACCTGCCCTGGAGGGGGTCACGGGGGACTTGCGTGAAGCCATGGACGATTTTCAACGCAAGCTGATCATCGCCTGCCTGGAACGGCATCAGCACAACTGGGCCAGCGCCGCCCGGGAACTGGGTCTGGATCGGGCAAACCTGGGGCGGATGGCCAAGCGGTTGGGACTCAAATAAACCTTCTGTACCACCGACGCCCCATGCGGCGAGGGCATTTGTCGCCTGACCATAGCGTATGCATTCCCAGGCCACTGAGCTGAAATCGATTGTCTGTGGGTTTCGCCCTAAAGCCAGCCCCCATCGGGTCGATAACCCAATATCAAAAGCTGTTTTGGCGTTCTTCACGCTCGCCCCACCTTTTTCCACAGAAGGTTTTTATGTCTTCCAACAAAGCCCGCGCAGACTCACTTTCGCTTCTGCTGTTTACCTTGCGCAGCGGCAAGCTGATGGCAATCAACCTGCTCAAAGTCAGCGAAATCATTCCCTGCCCGCCGTTGACCAAACTGCCGGAGTCGCACCCGCACGTCAAAGGCATCGCCACCCTGCGCGGGGCCTCGTTGTCGGTGATCGACCTGAGCCGCGCCATCGGCGAACGCCCTCTGGAAGATCCGGATGGCGGCTGCCTGATCGTCACCGATGTGAGTCGATCCAAACAGGGTCTGCATGTGCAGGCGGTGAGCAAGATCGTGCATTGCCTGACCACCGACATCAAACCCCCGCCTTTCGGCTCAGGCGGCGTACGCGCCTTCATCACTGGCGTGACGTCGGTGGATGGCACGCTGGTGCAGGTGCTGGACATCGAAAAAGTCATCCACGGTATCGCCCCGGCGCAGATTGAAACGGCGCCCACCGAGCTGAGCATGGAAGACGCCGAAGTCCTGGGCAACGCGCGGATCCTGGTGGTCGATGACAGTCAGGTGGCGTTGCAACAATCGGTACACACCTTGCGCAACCTCGGGCTGCAATGCCACACCGCTCGCAGCGCCAAGGAAGCCATCGAATGCCTGCTGGACCTGCAAGGCACCGCACAGCAGATCAACCTGATCGTTTCCGACATCGAAATGTCGGAGATGGACGGCTACGCCCTTACCCGGACCCTGCGGGAAACGCCGGACTTCGCCCACCTCTATGTGTTGCTGCACACCTCGCTGGACAGCGCCATGAACAGCGAGAAGGCTCGGCTATCCGGGGCCAATGGCGTGCTGACCAAGTTCTCCTCACCGGAGCTGACCAAGTGCCTGATCACGGCCGCCAAGGCGGTTGCCGAGCAAGGCCACTGAGTCATGCCTGATGATCATTCCCATGCGTATAGGGGAATGATCATCCCGGCACCTCAGGCATACTCCTGTCCTGGCTTCCCGGAACAAGGATCTTGCTGATGAAAATCCACGCACTCATGTTTTTGGGCTTCACGGCCCTCGCCGCCCAGGCCCACGCCTCCAGCCCAGAAGCCTGGGCCACCCATGACAAAGCCGTGCTTGCCAGTTGCATCAAGGCCAGCGGCTTGAAGAACGCCGAGCCTGTGGGCACTGCCGCGCAGTTCGATGACCGGGTGGGTTATACCGCGCTGTTGCTGCAAGGCCAGTATCCGCAGAAACACATGAAAGGCGCGACGGGCACCGAGCTGTGCCTTTACCGCAAGAAATCCAAGACCGCCTACGTGACCGAGTGGGACTCCATCCGCCCCGCCGACAACAGCCGGTGATGGCGCACAACTTGCTTCGCATCGGTTAATCGCGGCGTTTTTCTGTCGCCGCCTTCCAGCTTTTGACCGGGCGCTCAATGAACACAACGTTTTCCTGCGTAGGCTGTGGCAAATGCTGCACCGATCACCATGTCCCCCTGACCCTCGACGAGGCCCGGATGTGGGCTGACGACGGCGGCCAGGTGATTGTCCTGGTGGAAGCCTTCCTGCCCAACGGGCTCGGCCTGCCGGCGGCGCAACGCGAACACGCTGAGCGCCGTTCGGCGCGGGTCCACAGCGGCACCACCGAGGCCTTGGTGGCAATCACCTTCGCCGCCTATAACGCCGGGCGCTGCCGCAATCTTGACGAAGAAAACCTGTGCCGCATCTACGAGCGCCGCCCCTTGGTGTGCCGTATCTATCCGATGGAAATCAACCCGCACATCCCGCTCAACATTGCCGTAAAGGAATGCCCGCCAGAGTCGTGGGAGACCGGACCGCAACTGATACTCGGCGGTGAACTGGTCGACAAGGAACTGGCGCAGTTGATCGAACGCTCACGTCAGGCCGATCGCGAGGAAATCCGGATCAAGGAGCGCATCTGCGCTTCGCTGGGCATCCTCACCACCGCGCTGAAGGGCGACGGGTTTACCGCGTACCTGCCGGACATGAGTGCATTCGCCGCCGTCATTGATCAGGTCCGTTTGCAGCCACTGGAGCAAGCGGCCAGTGAATGGCAGTTCCATTTGTCCGGTGATGACGTGGCCTGCCAGGTCCTGGCCAGTGGAGCACGGGTCGCCACTGAGGCACCGGTCAACTACGCGTTTATTTCGCTGCGGGCGGCGTAAACACCCCAGGGATGAAATAGAAATCCCTTGTGGGAGCGAGCCTGCTCGCGATAGCGGTGGATCAGTTTGCAGTGATGGTGGATGTGCCGCCGTCATCGCGAGCAGGCTCGCTCCCACATCCAACATAGATGCTCCCCCATAGGTACTGCCCATAAGTACTCCATTCCTGCCACTGACTCGCCTCAATCGACGCTCCCCTCTCGCCTAACCCACATCCAGAATGTTAGCGTGCTTGGTATTCCTTGCCTGATGAGCCTTCTGCGATGAAAAAAACCGTACTTGCCTTCAGCCGTGTCACACCCAAGATGGTCGAACGACTGCAACAGGATTTCGACGTGATCGTGCCCAATCCGTCGAACGGCGACATCAATGCACAGTTCAACGAAGCCTTGCCCCACGTGCATGGCCTGATCGGTGTCGGACGCAAGCTCGGCCGCGAACAACTGCAGAGCGCCGCGAATCTGCAAGTGGTGTCCAGCGTGTCGGTGGGTTACGACAACTATGACCTGGCCTACTTCAATGAGCGTGGAATCATGCTCACCAACACCCCTGACGTGCTCACCGAAAGCACCGCTGACCTGGCCTTCGCCCTGCTGATGAGCAGCGCCCGGCGCGTCGCTGAACTGGACGCCTGGACCAAGGCCGGCCAATGGCAGGCGACGGTCGGCCCGCAGCTGTTCGGCACTGACGTGCACGGCAAGACCCTGGGCATCGTCGGCATGGGCAACATCGGCGCCGCCATTGCCCGGCGTGGCCGGCTGGGGTTCAACATGCCGATTCTCTACAGCGGCAACAGCCGCAAGACCGAACTGGAAGATCAGTTGGGCGCACAATTTCGCGAGCTGGATCAGTTGCTGGCCGAAGCGGACTTTGTTTGCCTCGTGGTGCCATTGAGTGAGAAGACCCGCCACCTGATTGGCCAGCGCGAACTGGCTCTGATGAAACCGAGTGCCATTCTGGTCAATATTTCCCGCGGTCCGGTGGTGGATGAGCTGGCGCTGATCGAAGCCTTGCAGAACAACCGCATCCGCGGCGCCGGGCTGGACGTTTACGAGAAAGAACCATTGGCCGAATCGCCGCTGTTCCAGCTGAAAAACGCCGTAACCCTGCCCCATATCGGCTCGGCCACCCACGAAACCCGTGAAGCCATGGCCAATCTAGCCGTGGAAAACTTGCGCAGCGCTTTGCTGGGCGAGCGACCGAAGAACCTGGTCAACCCGCAAGTCTGGAAGTAAACCATCGGGCAGGCGCCGGGTCCGGGCCTGCCATACCCTGGCTCAGCGTGCGCCCAGGGCGGCTTGCGTCGCCACGGGCCGGGGTTTGCGAAACACCAGCACGTTCCCCAACATCACCAGCACCAGCCCGAGCAGTGCCGGCGCCGTCCATTGGTAACCCTCGACCAACGCCGAGACGTTCAACGCCACCACCGGAAACAGCACCGTGCAATACGCCGCCCGCTCCGGCCCCATGCGCCCCACCAGCGTCAGGTAGGCGGTGAAGCCGATCACTGAACCTGGGATCACCAGGTACAACAGCGAGCCGACATAGCGCGCGTTCCATTCCATATCGAACGGGATGCCTTTGAAGAGGCACCACACCGCCAGCATCGCTGCCCCATAAGCCATGCCCCAGGCGTTGGTGGTCAAGGGTTTGAGACCGGCCTTCTGCTGCAAACTCGAGAGCATGTTGCCCGCCGAAAAGCACAAGGTTCCCAGCAGCGCCAAGGCCAACCCGAGCAGCGTTCGCGGGCTTGCGCTATGACCCGCCAGCTCCGGCCAGAACAGCAGCGCCAGCCCCAGCAAGCCCAAGGCGCCGCCGAGCATGACGTTGCGGGCGATCCTTTGACCGAAGAACACGCGGGCATTGAGGGCATTCCAGAGCGTGGCAGTAGAGAACACCACCGCGACCAACCCACTGGGAATCCATTGGCTGGCAGTGAGGAAACACATGAAGTTGATGCAGAACAGGCACAGGCCCTGGGCCACGCAAATCAAATGACCGCGCCGGTTCATTGCTTGCAGACGTCGGCTGAGCAAGAGCATCACAAACAGAATCAGCGCCGCCAGGCCGAAGCGATAGACAATCGACACGGGGATGGCGACCACGCCCAACTGCAATTTCAGCGCAATCCAGGTAGTGCCCCAGATGAGCACGGTAAGCAGATACAACGAGAGGTTCATGACGGCAACTCCTGACAATGACCGCCAGTGTTGCGCCGCCCACCACCAGGCGCTTGCGTAAACTTGCGGTTTTGTCGGTTTGCAGGCTGGCATGAGCCGATCGACGGAGTAGGATGCAAGGCGTTGGAGAGACCCGATCATGCCCACACTGCAAACCCTGCAAGTCTTTCAAGCCCTCAACAGTTCGCCCAATGCTCGCCTTGAGCACAGTGCCGAGCTTGGAGACGGCATGGCGGCCGCTTTGTGGAGCAACCATCACGACGCCCAAGACTACGAGGCGCCGACGCACCACACGCTGTCGTGCTACATCGCCGGTGGTACCGGCACGTTTCGCCGCGAACGCCCCGACACCACCGGGGCACCCGGCAAACTCTGCGTCCTGCCGGCCGGGCATGAATCGGCCTGGGTCATCAATGGCGACATTCGCCTCGCCCACCTGTACTTCAGCCCTGAACAATTCGCCCTCGGTTGCGTCACGCTACTGGATCGCGAGCCGCGGCAAGTGCAACTGCGCGAAGCCACCTTTCTCGACGACCCGCAACAGGCACAGCGCTTTCGCCAGTTGATCGCCCTGAACTGGGATGAGCCCGGTGAACGCCTTCTGACCACCAGCCTGGCCCATGACTTGCTCAACCATCTGCTATTGAGCCAGGTCGGCCAGCGCCAGGGGCTTCGCCTCAAGGGCGGGCTGGCCGCTCACCAGCGGCGAATGCTGGTGGACTACATCGACAGCCATCTGGCCGACGCCATCAGCCTCGGCCAACTGGCGGCGCTGTGTGCGCTGTCCGAATACCACTTTGCCCGGATGTTCCGCGAAAGCTTCGGCCTGCCGCCCCATCAATACGTACTGGCACGACGTCTGGCCCAAGCGCGGCACTGGCTGCGCAGCACGTCAAAACCGCTGGGTGAGGTCGCATTGGCCTGCGGGTTCGCCAGCGCCAGCCATTTTACGAATCGTTTCCGGCAGGCCCTCGGCGCGACACCCGGCGAGTATCGACAGGCGTTTTTGCGCTAGCGAACAAGCTGCCAGACGCACTATCGCCATCGCGAGCAGGCTCGCTCCCACAGGAGTGCTATGCCGAACGCAACATTCACGTCCACTGAAGGTCCAGTGTGTGCGAGCCTGCTCGCGATACCGTGGCGCATCCAATATGGAGTGCAAGCAAAACGGGCCTGCGTTGGCAGGCCCGTTTTCGGTCGGTCAGTAAAAAGAATTAGGCTCAGCCGTTGAGTGCAGCCCGTTCGTTCTCCAGGAATTCTTCTTCCAGCATCGCATCGGCCAAGGCCACCGACTCGGTCGGTTTCTCAGCGGTGGCGCGTTTGACGCGCAGTTTGCCGAACAGATGCTCCAGGGCATGTTCAAGCTTGGTGGCCGCCCCTTCGATGGCCAATTCCAGCGTATCGGCCTTGTGTGTCACCGAGACCGGTTGCAGACCCTTTGGCCGTGCTTCCAGCTGACAACGCAAGTCATGGGGACCGGGCTTGTCGCCGTTCTCGTCCCGCAAATGGACCTCGACCCGTATCAGGTCTTCTTCATAACGTTCGAGCGTGCTTTCGATGGTAGTACGTACCCACTCCTCCAGTCGGATGCTGCTTTGAATATGGTTATCGCTGTTGACTTGGATTTGCATAGTTCATCCCTTATTTCGGCTAGCTCGCCAGGGGCCAATCGACGGTAGCGCGACGACCCCTTGAATACAGAGTCGGGCTGGCGGCAGAACAATTCAACCCCTTCGAAAAGATAAATATTCATACGCAAATAAAGCCGGACAACGGACAAAAGCGCTGTTAATGTCGGGAGTTGCCTCGCCTTGCTTACCCCACGAAAATTCTGCGCTCACCCTGCACCGTCAACGACCATTCGCCCATTCCTGCACAGAAACGGGCAGCCTCCCGGGCCGCATGCCAAGGCCTTCAGCGCCTATGCGCCGTGATCATTGTCCGACAGTTTTTCCGGCATGCCCCTTGCTACCTCTCTGCTGGAGCGGTCGCAGGTTGGGATCTTCCGATCCAGCCTCTGCCTGGCTCTGGATGAAGCACGATCATGGAATGGCCGGTGGTCCGGTATCGCGAACTAATCCCGATCACGGCCGGTCAACAACTGCACGTTCAATCAGGCGGTGACGCATCATGGACAACCCTTTTCAGCTCATTACCGACGCTTTTGCGCCGCAGTATCAAATCAATCTGAGCATCCAGGGCCTGGACGGCAGCATCATGCTGACCCTCTCCAAGGCCGGGCGCATCGTCGCCAAGCGCATGATCAGCGCCCAGCAACGCAATGACCCGGAACGCCTGCGGCGCCTGGTCCAGAGCATCCAGTTCGGCATCGCCATCGAGCAGGGCCACAGCGCTGTGGCGATCCTCGAAGCCATGACCGGCGGTGACAACGTCAAGCTGCCACCACCGCAGACGCAGGGCGCGACATCCGCCCCCGCCGGTTTCTAGATCTCGCCCTTCTCCACTTCGGCGTGCTCGCTGGAACCCGCGCCAACCTTGCGGTGCGGGTGCTCGATTTTCACCGAAGGGAACTGTGAGGAAGCGTAACGCACCACCAGGATCGCGAACGCCAGCAGCAAGATGCCGCCGCACAAGTAGATGATGCCCAGGTCAGGCGGACTGTGGTGGGAGACGTTGGAAATCAACAAGCGCGTCAGCGCCGTGATCGCCACGTAGATCAGGAACCGCACCGGCATGTGGTTGGTCTTGAAGTAGATCCCGACCATCGCTCCCAATTCCAGATAGATGAACAGCAGCAGGATGTCATCGATCTTGATGTGCCCCTGCTCGAGCATCTGCAAAAACTCCATCACCGCCGCCCAGGCGGTCACCGCTCCGATGGCAAACAGTGCCAGGTAATGGAACGTCTCGACGAACAGATTGCCCAGGGATTCGGCCAACTGATGTACGTTCTGGCGCAGGTTCTCGGCCCAGTTGATTTTCACGATGTAGTTTCCTTAGGTCGACTCGACCGGATGATGCGGGTTGGACGTGACGGTTGTTCTGCATGCAGAAAAAAGGCCAGCGGCTGAGGGTGAGATGGCGATGGGCCGCAACCCGACACTTTTGCGATGTTGATGCCGCCCTGTCGTGAGCAGGCTGGCTCCCACACCAGCGCTCGCGACAAATGTGCAAATACGTCTACATTAAAAAGCCACTATCCAAAGGGAAGGGATTCGCTTATCCTTTTGGCTGTATATAAATACAGTAGTCACAAAGATAACCAATGTGAAGGCATGTGAGGTGGTGAATGGCCGTCGAAGTGGTATACCGCAGCAGCCGAGATCTGGAGCGCTTGTTCATGGATAAAGCCGAAGCTGACCGTCATGACAAAATGCTGGAACTCGCCGAATTGCTGGCCGAAGTGTTGCAAAAAGCCGTTCCCTCGCTGAGCGAGAAACAGGTTGAGGAAGCCGGCATCTACATGGCGAAAAATCGCGATGTGTTCGCCAAGGCGTTCAAGAGTCAACCGGACGCCTTGTCCGAACTGCTCAATGCCCCTGCTGAATAAGCCTTGAAAAGATCGCAGCCTTCGGCAGCTCCATGGAATCCACCCAGGAGCTGCCGAAAGCTGCGATCTTTTTTATCGGTACAACAAACGCTCTGCCAATTCATCGGCCACCCTGGCCGGTGAGCGTTTTTCTGCCTGGGCGTGGGCAAAGACTTCCGTAAGCCGGGCGCCGATCTTCGACAAATGCGCGGTGATCGTCGACAGCTCTTCGCCGCGATGCTTCAAGGCGACATAGATCAGGCCTCCGGAGTTGATCACATAATCCGGCGCATAGAGGATCCCACGCCGTTCCAATTGATCGGCCACCTGCAGGTTGCTCAACTGGTTATGGGCCGACCCGGCAACCGCCGAGCAGCGTAGTTGCGCCACGCTCTGGCTATTGAGCACCCCGCCCAGGCCACAGGGGGCGAGGATGTCGCACGGGGTACTGAGCAGTGCATCGTTGGCGATCGGATGCGCGCCCAGTTGCTCCATCGCCAGTTGAACCTTGCCAGGGTCAATGTCGCTGACCAACAGTTCGGCGCCTGCGGCGTGCAACTGTTCGGCCAGGGCGAAACCGACATTGCCCAGGCCCTGGATCGCTACCCGCAGGCTTTCCAGGTTATCGCTGCCCAGGCGGGCCATGGCCGTGGCACGGATGCCGGCGAATACCCCCATCGCCGCGTGAGGCGCTGGGTCTCCCGAAGCCGTGGTGCTGGTCACATGACGGGTCTGTTGGGCGATGCAGTCCATGTCCGCCACCGAGGTGCCGCTGTCGATGGCGGTGATATAGCGGCCATCCAGTTGCTCGATGCAGCGCCCAAATGCCTCAAACAGCGCAGCGCGGCTTTCGACATGGGCCGGACGCATGATCACGGCCACGCCGCCGCCCACCGGTAAGCCGGCCAGTGCGGCCTTGTAGCTCATGCCCTGGGCCAGGCGCACGGCGTCGACCACGGCACTTTCATCGTCGGGGTAGGACAGATAACGACATCCACCCAGAGCAGGCCCAGGACGGCTGCAATGAATGGCAATCACCGCCTTCAACCCGGTGGCCGGGTCTACGCTCAGGTGCAGCGATTCAAGGCGGGAGCTTTGCATGAGAGCAAACATCGACAGGCTCCCGAATCACTTTTGTTTGTTCCGCCAGTATAGGCGTGCGCTCAAAATTTGCTGGAGCGCGCCGGAATAAGTCGACCGGACGGCCAGTCTTTTGGGCATAACCTGATTCCTTCCGCGGACGAGACTGGACGAAAGCCCGCAGCAGAGCTAAAAACGAGGCATAGCCCGGAGACTGTGATGACACCGCGCCAAGCCTTTTTTGATTGCCTGCACCGCTCCCCACCGGCGCTGTTCGAAGCAGCGTTGTGGATTGCTGCCGAACATGATCGCGAAGTGGACGTACCGGCGTTGCTGAAGGATTTCAAGGATCTGCAACAGCGTGTCAGCCATGACCTGCCGATGCTGCCCGTCAGCGAACTGGGACAACCCTTGCTGCGCCGCCTCAATGACCTTGGATTCGCCCAGGACGATTTCACGCCCCTGCGCCCACGGGCCGCGTTGCTCGACAAGGTGCTGACGCGTAAACGTGGACAGCCCCTGGCCCTCGGCCTGATCGCCCTGGAGCTGGCTCGTGGCCTGGAGATTCCGATGGTCGGTGTCAATTTCCCCGGTCACTTCCTGTTGCGGGTCCCCGGTGCCGATCATCTGCTCGACCCGTGTGGCGGACGCCGGTTGTACCCCAACGACTGTCGGGAATTGCTGCAACGCCAATACGGCGCCAACATGCCCCTCAAGGCCGAGCACCTGGTCAGTGCCGAGCCCATGCAGATGCTCCAGCGCCTGTCGCGCAATCTTCGCCAATTGCATCTGACTAACGACGACTACATTGCTGCACTGATCGACGCCGAACGGGTGCTTGAACTGGGCAACGCCAGCGCCGCCGATTACCTGGCCCGCGCCAGCCTGTACCAACGGCTCGACTGTCCCAACGCCGAACGATTCGACTTGGAGCACGCGCTGATGCTCAGCGAAGACCCGATCCAGCGAATCCGGCTGACGGAACGGCTGGGGCATCTGCCGCCCAATTCAATTGTGCATTGAGCAAGTGTAGATCGCGGATGACGAGGTGGTAACCCAACGGCTCGCCCCCTCTCCTTCGGTGGGAGCGAGCCTGCTCGCGATAGCGGTGTGTCAGACAACATGTTTGTAAGCTCAACCACCGCCATCGCGAACAGGTTCGCTCCCACAGGGGGCTCAAGGTGTATCAGGCTGATTTGCCGGATGCGCCTGTTGAAACGCTGGATGCGCAGCCGCCAACGCCGCAACGCGACGGATCCGTGGATACGCCTCCAGGGAGACATTGAACCGTTCTGCCGCGTATACCTGCGGGATCAGATACACGTCCGCGACCCCGGGTGCTGCACCGAAGCAGTAGCCGTCATCCCCAATCAACTGTTCCACCGCCGCCAGTCCCTGGCTGATCCAATGCCCGATCCACTGCGCCACCTGCGTTTCATCGTGGCCCCACTGCCGCAGCTGGTTGAGTACGCTGACGTTGTGCAGCGGATGAATATCGCAACCGATCAATGCCGCGACGCCTCGCTCATGAGCCCGAACCGTCAGGTCGGCGCTGAGCAACGGCACCTGTGGATAACGCTCCTCCAGGTACTCGATGATGGCGGGTGACTGCACCAGCAACGCGCCTTCGTCGGTACGCAGCGCCGGAACCCGGCCCTGAGGGTTGATCGCCAGATAGGCCGGCTGACGATGTTCGCCCCCAGGCGCAGCGATCAGGTTGACCGGCAGGGCCTGGTAATCCAGGCCCTTGAGCGCCAGGGCAATGCGCACCCGGTAGGACGAAGTGGAGCGGTAGTAGGTGTAGAGTTCCATGCCCTGTCCCTCACCGCGCCGGCAGGATCTTGCCCCGGCATTCGCCAAAGCCGATGGACGCAACACCTTCGCGGTGGCAACGGGCCCGCAGGATGATCTCGTCACCGTCCTCAAGGAATTTGCGCACTTCGCCAGAGGCCAGCTCGATTGGCTTTTTACCGCCCTCGGTAATCTCCAGCAGGCTGCCGAACTGACCGCTCTCAGGCCCCGACAAGGTGCCCGAACCGAACAGGTCACCGGCCTGCAACTGGCAACCATTGACGCTGTGGTGGGCGACCATCTGCGCTACGGTCCAGTACATGTACTGGGTGTTGCTCAACGTCAGGCGATGGGCCGGCAGGTTCTGCTCGCGCATGGCTTCGGTCAGCAGCAGGACTTCCAGTTCAATGTCGAAGGCCCCACCGGCCTGGTCACGCTTGTCCAGCAGATATGGCAACGGCTGCGGATCGCCTGCCGGACGCGCCGGTTGTGGGCGACGGAACGGTTCAAGGGCTTCGGCGGTCACCACCCACGGCGAAATACTGGTCAGGAAACTCTTTGACAGAAACGGCCCCAGCGGCTGGTATTCCCAGGCCTGGATATCCCGGGCCGACCAGTCGTTGAGCAGGCAGAAACCGCCAATGTGCTCGGCAGCATCACCGATGGCGATGGGTTCGCCCAAGGCGTTGCCCTTGCCGATCCAGATGCCCAGTTCCAGCTCATAGTCCAGTCGCGCGCACGGGCCGAAGGTCGGCTCGGTCTGGCCGGCGGGCAGCGTCTGACCCTTGGGGCGACGCACGTCGGTACCGGACGGGCGAATGGTCGAGGCGCGACCGTGATAACCGATGGGGACGTACTTGTAGTTGGGCAACAGCGGATTGTCGGGGCGGAACAACTTGCCGACGTTTTGCGCGTGTTCGATACCGACGTAGAAGTCGGTGTAGTCATTGATCCTGGCCGGCAAATGCATCTGGCAGTCGGCTGCGCGGACCAGCAGTTTCGCGCCCTGGGCTTCGATCTTGCCCCGCAGCGAGCTGTCTTCGCGCAGCAGCTCCAGCAAGCGTTCACGCAGGGCCACCCGAGCGCTGCGGCCGAGGTCGAAGAATGCATTCAACTGGCCGTCCTTCATGGCTTCGACGGCTTCGCGCGCCGCGCCGTCAAACAAGCCCGCCTGCAACGCGGCCTGCAAATCGAAAATCTGCTCACCAATCGCCACGCCGCTACGGGGAGCGCCGTCATCGATACTGAAGATGCCCAGCGGCAGGTTCTGCAGCGGGAAGTCGGCATGGCCATTGGCGGAGGCGACCCAGCTACGGGCAGGGGAAAGTTGAGTCATGGGTTATCTCCGGGTCGGGTCGAACGTGACCGGCAGCGAGGCCCAGCAGGCGTCGTAGTCAGTTTGCAATTGTGGGCAGTCCAGGGCGAAACGGCTCGGGCGCAGGACCTGGCTGGTTTCGAACATGAAGGCCATGGTGTTGTCGATTTTCGCAGGCGTCAGCTCGGCGTTGATCGCCTTGGTGCAGGTCTCGCCGTCCGGGCCATGGGCACTCATGCAACTGTGCAAGGAGGCGCCGCCGGGCAGGAAACCTTCGGCCTTGGCATCGTAGGCGCCCTGGATCAGGCCCATGAATTCATTCATCAGGTTGCGATGGAACCACGGCGGACGGAAGGTGTTTTCCGCGACCATCCAGCGCGGCGGGAAGATCACGAAATCGAGATTGGCCAGGCCGTGGACGCTGGTGGGTGAGGTCAATACGGTGAAGATCGACGGGTCCGGGTGGTCGAAGCTGACCGTACCGATGGTGTTGAAACGGCGCAGGTCATATTTGTAAGGCACGTTGTTGCCATGCCAGGCCACCACATCGAAGGGCGAATGATCCAGCTCGCAACCCCACAACTCACCGAGGAATTTCTGCACCAGCGCAGTCGGTCGGGCGAGGTTTTCGTAATGAGCGACCGGCGCCAGGAAATCCCGCGGGTTGGCCAGGCCGTTGCTGCCGATCGGCCCAAGGTCCGGCAGGCGCAACGGCGCGCCATGGTTTTCGGCGATATAGCCGCGGGCTTGTGGATCAAGCAACTCGACGCGAAATTTCAGGCCCCGGGGGATCACGGCAATTTCCAGCGGCGCCAATTCCAGCACGCCCAGCTCGGTGGCGATCCGCAGCCGTCCCAGCTGCGGCACGATCAGCCATTCCCCGTCAGCGTTGAAGAACACCCGTTCCATGGAACGGTTGGCGCGGTAATGGTAGACGCTGATACCGGCCGGTTTGTCCGAGCCGGCATTGGCCGCCATGCGCACCAGTCCATCGATGAAATCGGTTGGCTCGGCAGGAATATCCAACGGGTTCCAGCGCAGGCGATTGGGCGTGACCTCACCCAGAGGACCGCCCGCTATCTGATGTTCAAGTTTGACGAAGGCCGGATGATTGGCCGACGGCCGGATGCGATACATCCAGGTCCGCCGCGCTTCGCTGCGAACCATAGTGAAGGCAGTGCCGGAGAATAATTCGGCATAGAGACCGTAAGGGGCTTTTTGCGGGGAGTTCTGGCCAACGGGCAAGGCGCCGGGCAGCGCCTCGCTGGCAAATTCATTGCCAAAGCCTGACTGATAGGCCAGGTCCGACACTGTGGAATCGAGGGTCATGGAGCCTCCTGAACACAGGACTGGGTACGACCTCGTCGTTCCACGAAGAAACGTCAGGCGCACAGGTTATTTTTATCGTAATTCAATTACGCATAACGTAATTTGCTCGACAGCGACCGTCAAGCTATAAAGACGCCCATTCGCCTCTGGACTCAGCGCCTCCATGGAAACCCCGCTCAGCAACGGTAAACAGAAAGTCCGCTCGGCCGAAGTCGGCACCGACATCCTCAAGGCCCTGGCCGAACTGTCGCCCTCCACGTCGCTGTCGCGTCTGGCCGAACACGTGCAAATGCCGGCGAGCAAGGTTCATCGATACCTGCAGGCCTTGATCGCCAGCGGTTTCGCTGAACAGAACACGTCCACCAACCACTACGGCCTCGGGCGCGAAGCCTTGCGCGTGGGCCTGGCGGCGTTGAACGGCATGGACGTGTTGCAAGTGGCCGCCCTGCCCTTGGCCGAACTGCGCGATGACTTGAACGAAACCTGTTTCCTGGCGGTGTGGGGCAATCACGGCGCCACCGTCGTTCGGATCGAACCCGCCATACGGGCAGTGACCGTGGTGACGCAACTGGGGTCGGTATTGCCGCTGCTCAGCTCGTCCACGGGGCTGGTGTTCAGCGCCTACCTGCCGACGCGCGAAACGATCGGCTTGCGCGAACAGGAAGTGAGCGCTTCCACCGCCCACGCCCTGGCCGACGACCAGGCCTATGCCACCCTGTGCCAGCAAATACGCAGTCGCGGCCTGCACCATGTGCATGGCTTGCTGATGCCCGGCGTGGATGCCCTGTCAGCCCCGGTATTCAATGCTGTCGGCCAAGTGACGGCGGTGATGACCATTGTCGGCCCGACTTCCCTGTTCCATGCCGATGAAAACGGCCCGGCGGCGCAACGACTGTTGGCGGCGACCCGGGCCGTGAGCTGGCGGATGGGGTATGAGGCAGGCGCAGGATCGGATCAGCCAACGGGCCAATCCTGATCACACCATTGATGTGAGCGGTGATGCGTAGCGGCGGCAAGTAATCGTCTTGCCCTTGGGAATTCTTTATCTCATCACGCCCATGACTTTGGCCTTGGCGACCGCTTGCGTGCGCCGCTGAACGCCTAACTTGCTGTGTATCCGCCGCGAATGGGTTTTTACCGTGTGCAAGGATATGAACAAACGTTCGGCAATCTGCTGATTTGAATAGCCCTGCGCAATGAGCTCCAGCACTTCCAACTCCCGATGACTCAACAACGTGTCTTCGACTGCCACCGCCGGCTGCTCGATGTGCTCAGCCGATTGCGCCCAGCCCAACAGATCGGGCTGACGTGCGCGTAACTCGCACAAGGCTTGCTGGGCGCGCCAACAGGCAACTCGCTTGAGGCCCTCTTGCACGAGCGATCGTGCCTGGGAACGATCAGCGGACAGCCAGACGACTTCAGCCAGCGCCAGATACAGTTCGGTCTCCAGGCCATGCATTTCACAGTGCTGTGCCCGGTCGATCATTGCCTTGAGTTGCGCTTGCGGGTCTTGCGCCCGATGCAGATAAACCTCGGTCAGTACCAACAGGTACTCAAGTCGCGGAATCAACTCCAGGGTCGCAGGTGGGGCATGCTTGGCCTGCGGCCCGTGAAAGTGACGCAAGACCCGGGTCAGGGCCTCGTGAGCCAGTTCCGGGCGTCCCTGTTGCAGCCAGAACTGGCAACTGGTTTGCAACAGCACGCCACGGTACACCGTGTCGGGGATGTGCCGCTGTTGCATGATCCGCTCGGCATCGCGCAGTTGCAGGAAAGCCTCGCCATAGTCGCCACCATTGGCCGCCAGGGTGGCCTTGCCGAGAAAACCATAAAGCACTTGTTTGTCCTGGCAATGCAGGCCCGTTTCCAGGCCCGCCTGGAACTGCTCGGCAGCCTGCTCGGCCAACCCCATGCGCAAAGCCAGACGGCCACGGCGCAAGGCAATACGTCCCAGCAAGGCAGAAAAGTCCTGGCCAGGCTTATCGAGCAACCCCTGAACTGCGCTCAACAGATGGTCGGCCCGGTGAGGAGCACCGCGTTGCTCCAGGACCTGGGCGTGATCCAGTTCCAGCAAGCCCTCGAAGACCAGTGAGCCTTGGGCGCGCGCCAGGCACAGGGCTTGGCGATTGATCCATTGCGCAGTGGCCAGTTCCCCCTTGAGCAGTGCCTGCTGTGTCAGCCCCAACTGGCACAACAGGTGCAAGGCCCAGGCCTCTGGGTCGAGGCTCGCCTGGGCCTGGAGCAAGTGCTCGCGGGACTGCTCGCCATCCCCCGAAAGGTGCAGCAGCCAGCCCAGCAGAACCTGCCACCGGGCCAGCAGTTGCCGCTGCAGGCAGGCCGAAGGTTGCGGCATGAACCTGGCCAGTTGGTCGATGCACACCGATGCCTGATCGAAGCGTCCGGCGAATAGCAACGCAGCCGTGACCAACCCCACCGATTGCGGTGTACCGAGTGTCAGCGCTTCACCTTGTTGATCATGCAGCTTCAGCAACAGCGTCACGTTGCTGCGCTGCAGTACGTGTTCAAAATTCAGATGCTGCAGGAAACTGACGGCAGCCTCGAACTCTTGCGCTTGCATGGCCTGCTCGAATGCCATTTGCCAATCCTGCTCGGCGGCAAACCACTGGCAAGCCCGGCGATGCCAGGAGCGTCCCTGCGGCCAGGGCTCGTCCCGCACCAGTCGGGCCAGCGCCGGGAAAATCTGCAACCAGTCCGAAGACTGCTCCCACGGTTCGATAAAACAGCCCAGGTCCAACAACAAGGGCAGGCATTCGGCGCCCACCGTGTCACCAAACAGATGCTCGCAGAGCCGGGCATTGAAGCGCGGCAGATGCGCCAGCACTCGCCAGGCCTGCGCCAGGTCCGGGGTCAGCGTACTGAACAGCTCATATTCAAGGTAGTCATGCAGGGTCCCGGGCCGCCCCGGCGACGCGTGGCTGCGCGCCCATTCACAACGTTCAAGCAGGGCGATGCGCACCCCGGCGCACCAACCGCCACTGCGCTGTATCACCTCGCGCGCGGTGCGAGCGCCCTGGGGACCGGGCAAATGTTTGAGCAACTGCTGGACATCGTCATGGGTGAAGACCAGCGCCTGGGCATCGAATTCATGCAGTTCGTCATCAAGTAGCAGGCGCGGCCAGTTACAGTGAGGACGACGGCGACCATTCAACCAAAGGTGAAGCGCCGGACTGCTGATGCTCAACAGACGATCGAGAAACTGATCCAGCTCGGGGTTGGGTACCCGACAGTAATCATCCAGGAACAGCCAGGTCGGTGCTTGCAAGCCCGCCAGGTGAGCCAGCAGCCCCCCTTCATCCAGCAACGGCAGCCCGAGGGTCTGCGCCAGACGCTCGCACATTTGCGCCGCGTCCAGCATTGCGCCCCCAAGCGGCAACCAATGCAACCGGCAAGCGGCGGGGGCTTGCAGGAAACACTCAGCGAACAACGCACTCTTGCCACTGCCCGCTGGTGCGCAAAGCAGTTTTACCCGCGCCTCGGAGGCCAGCAAGGGCTCGCTCAAGGACCTGCGCGGCACATGGGTCGAAGACAGGCGGGGCAGCAATCCAGGACGGTCCGGACACGGGGTCATGGCGGTCATGTGCGAAGTCCAGTTTATTATTGTTTCATCACCCTAGTCCTGTGGCGCTCACCTTTGGAGAAGTATTCAGCGCGCTGATTGGCGCCCATAAAAAAAGACCGGCAAATCGATTGCCGGTCCTCACGATTAGCTAACGTCAGCCACAGTCAGCTTCAAACCGCCGGGTCTTAACGAACCCCCGTCGAGCGCAGCGCCGCGGGCGTGAAGTCCGCAGCCCTGGCTTCGAAACCGTACTCGTAGCTGCGCTTCTCTTCGTTCTTCATCCCCAGCGCAATGTAGCGGCCGGCGATGATGTCGTAGAGCGCCTCAAGGGTGTAGCCCGGGTTCTGATTGGCGTAGTAGAACTGGGCATGACCTTCGGCCACCCGCCACAGTTGACCGCGACCGTCGTAGTGATCCACCAGTGCCGCCTGCCAGCTGTCTTCATCGAAATACATGTGGCGCTTGGCGTAGATGTGACGTTCGTTTGGCTTGACCGTACCGACCACTTCCCAGACCCGATGCAGTTCATAGCGGGTCAGATCCTGATTGATGTGGCCGGCCTTGATCACGTCGTCATACTTGAGGCTGGGGGAATCCAGTTTGTAGCTGTTGTAGGGGATGTACATTTCCTTCTTCCCCACCAACTTCCAGTCGTAGCGGTCCGGCGCGCCGGAGAACAGGTCGAAGTTATCGGAGGTACGCAACCCGTCAGCGGCGGTGCCCGGGCCGTCGTAGGCCACTTGCGGGGCGCGACGCACACGGCGCTGGCCGGCGTTGTAGATCCAGGCCAGGCGCGGCTCCTTCACCTGGTCAAGCGTTTCATGCACCAGCAGCACGTTACCGGCCAGACGCGCCGGCGCGGTGACCGACTGTTTGAAGTAGGTCAGCACGTTGCTGGCCTTTTCCGGATCGGCGTCTTTGATCAGAAACGGCACGGCGATCTCTTCTTCGAAGCGGATCGGGGTGAAGCTGCCGTTGGTTTGTGGGGTGGCCTGGGTGATGATGCGCCGCACGTTGCCGCCGTGATAGCGGGTGACGTGGTTCCACAGCACTTCCACGCCGTTCTTGGGGATCGGGAATGCGTAGTAACGGTTACCGGTGAAATTGGCCAGGCCGTTACCGTCATTGATGGTGGTGACGTTGAGGGCGCTGCGCTTGGCCGACTCGTAGATCTCGGGCGGTAGCGAGACGCTGCGATGGGTCGGATAGACCGGAATCTTGTAGGTTTGCGGATAGCGCTTGAACATCGCTATCTGGCCTTCGGAAAGCTTGTCCTTGTACTTGTCCACGGTCTCGGCGGTGATGGTGAACAGCGGTTTTTCCCCGGCAAAGGGATCGGCCAGAAAGCCTTTGCTGTCCACCGCCCCGGCGTTTTTGGCGATGCCACCGGTCCAGGCCGGAATCGAGCCATCGGCATTGCCTGCCTTTTCCGCGCCCAGCGGCGTAAGGCTGCTGCCCAATTTGTTTGCTTCATCCGGCGAAACTGCCGCCATCACGTTCGCGGCCAGCAGGCTCAGGGCCAGGGCGCCGCATTGCAGAATCATCTTGCGCATTGGTTTTTCCTTGTCAGCCAGATCAGAAGTTCACGCCAAAGCTCAACGCGAGGAAGTCGCGGTCTTCGAGGACGTTGTAGTCGCCGCCGAAAAAGTCGGTGTAACTCAGGCTGGCGGTATAGGTGTTGCGGTAGTCGGCATCGACACCCAAGCTGATGGCCTTGGCGCCTTCGTTGAACAAGCCGTTGGGGCCGTAGCCGGCCACGTCATGGGACCAGGAGACGTTGGGCTTGAAGTTGATACCGGCAACGACGTTGGAGTAGTCAAGAATTGCCCGGGCGCGATAGCCCCACGAGGTCGAGGTGACGAAACCGTCGGTGTCACCGCCAAACCCGTACTGGCCGTAGACCGAGTCACGGCCATAACGCAGCTTGTCCTTGGATTCCAGGCCACCGACGTGCACCACCGCCGCCTCGCCCACCACGGTCAGGCGATCAGCGCCCAGCACCTGGTCGAAGAAGTGCGTCAGGGTGCTCTGGATCTGGGTCAATTCCTTACGACGATAACCGGTGTTATCGGCCCCGGGCGAGGTCGCGATGGGCGAAGCTGCACCGCCTGCGATCGGGTTGAGCAAGGCCAAGGTCAGATCGTTGGTGTTGAGCTGCACAGGTGCGTTGGGGCGGTAGCTGATTTCCCCGGTCCACGCGGTGCCGGTAGGCAGCGTGGTGGCGAAGCTGGCACCGTACAGACGGATGTCCTCGGGGTATTCAAGGTAATACTGACCGCGCCCCAGCATCACGCTTTGCGCCAGCCCCGAACCGCTGCCAGGGGCAAGCCCTTCTGCAATCGCGACCATTCCCGGCAATGCCGACAATGTAGACAGGCCGGCGGTGGTGGTGCCCACGGTTGGCGTGCGGCTGTGGTAGTTCATGAAGTACAGGCCGTACTCGGTGTCGTCACCGAGCCAGCGCAACGCCGTGCCCCACTGGCCGGAATCACGGGCGTCACGGTCACCGCTGCGAGCAATGACAACGCCTTCGTCATTCACCTGGATGCCTTGGCCAAAGGCCTGAGTCAATGGTACGAATGGCGCAATCGCCGGGCTGCCCACGGTGTAGCCGCTGGTGCAGCCATCGGCTACCACGTCGTTGCCAAAGAAAGTGCCGCAGTTATCGACGACCGTCTGATCCCATTCCAGTTGGTAGAAACCTTCGATGGTGAGCTTGTCGGTCAAGCCCTGGGAGGCGAACAGCATGTTCACCGGGATCAGGCCTTCCTTGATCTCGGCACCCGGCCGGCGGAACGCGGAGACGTCCACCGGGTTGATGCTGTTGATGGAGTTGCCGATGAAGGTACTTTCACCCCAACTGACCACCTGCTTGCCCGCACGCACCGTACCCGGCAAGTCGGCGATGGAGTAATTGTGATAGACAAACGCATCGAGAAGCTGCGCCCCTGACGACTTGGAGCCTTCCTTGCGGTTGCTGTCGCTGATGTCCTTGAACGGGCGGCTTTCGTCCTTGAGTTCGAAGTCATACCAATACTTGCCGCGCACGAACACGCCAGTATCACCGTACTTGAGTTCGAGATCGTGCAGGCCTTTGAATATCTTGGAAAAGGTCTCGCCCTTCTTGAAGTTCAGCCGCCCATCGTCACCGGTGGACGACTGCCCCGTACCGCCGTTGACGCTGCCGACCAAGTCCCGGTCGGCGTCGCGCATGCCCCAGCTCGCGCCCACGGACAACGAGGAGTCGAACTGCCCCTCGATCTCGCCAATGTTGAATGAAACGGCCTGCGCCTGGGCAGAGCAACCCAAGGCCACCGCGACGGCCAGCGCCTGCGGTTTGAAGATGGCGCGCATTGTTATTGTTGTCATGCGTCTTCCCCGGTGAGTGACAGAGCCTTCACCCTACTGCCGCACGACATGGGCGATAAGCGCACCAAGGAGGTATTCGCGCTGTACCCCGAAAGGATTACAGGTCATGGAATACGGGGCTTTGCGCCGCGCATGGACGCACTGGATGATGGGTCATCAGCGCCGCGCATATTCATCGGGCCTGTTAACTGTTGCGCGCCCTGCAACGGTGCATGTCTGGATCCGGGCTGTTTCCGACGATGGCCAATCCCTATGCTGGCCGGGCTTTCAGGGCAACGGGCCTGCAGGCACAAGCCGCCATCGCGTCCCTCGCGACCGGCGCACCGTCATTCGGATGGATTGGCGCATCGGTCCATCACCTCCCGTGTTCACTGACGTTGGTTTTCTGCTCCTTTGCAACGTCATTTTCAGGCCGCTGCTTTTTGCAGCGGCCTTTTTTATGCGTAGTTACTTGCGAGTTAAAACTTCTTTCAAACGGGAGCAAGCGCCCTCGCCACGCAATCATTCACCCGCGTATGCGTCGTCTCGTTTAACGGCTGTTTTACTCTGTAGATTATCTCCAACTAAACTTTCTCAATTCCTACATCACCGTCAGCTTTCGCCATAGGAAATGGCAGCCACACCCTGTTTCCACTAACGATTAATTCCCGGACATCCAAACGCCTGTTCCTACAACAAAGCAAGAAACCCACTACGGCCATATCAAAAACTCACTGTTAGGCTGAATGTCAGTCACAGCATTCTGTTTTGACTTTAAACCTCAGTGAGTTTTTATGACACTTATCAACTACAACAGCTATCGCTCGGTAAAAGGCTTCAACAATAGAATTCGTTTTCTAGTCTTTCATTACACCGCCGCGAACTTTTCATCCTCCATCAACGCACTGACCGGTTCCTCTGTCAGCGCCCACTACCTCATCCCGGACTTCAGCGACCCGAGTTACTTGAAAGCAGGTTTCCAGGAACCGCAGATTTTCAATCTGGTCGACGAGAACCAACGAGCCTGGCACGCAGGGGTGAGCAGTTGGGGTGGTCGCACGAATCTGAACGACACCTCGATCGGTGTTGAAATCGTCAACCTGGCCACCGATAACCACGGGCAATTCACTTTCCCGCCTTATCAACCTCAGCAAGTCGAGGCGATCGAATACCTGGCGTTGAACATCCTCAAGCGCTATCCGGACATCAGCCCGGTCAATGTGGTGGGACACTCGGATATTGCTGCTGGCAGGAAAAGCGATCCCGGCCCGATGTTCCCCTGGCATACGCTGTATCTGAAGGGCATCGGCGCATGGTTCGATGAACCCACGCAGAAAGCTTACACCCGTGCCTACCAATGCAACGGCCTGCCGACTCGCGAGCAACTGCTCGGCTTGTTCCGCAAATATGGGTATGACACGTCGGCAGCCGCCACAAGTGCGGGTTTTCAGCGTTTGGTGCGAGCCTTTCAGCTGCACTTTCGTCCAGCGAAATACGACGGTGTGATGGACATCGAGACTGCCGCGAATCTGGCGGCGCTGGTGAAGAAATACGTCCCCTGACCACCGTTGCCGCGCGTGACGGCAACGGGTCGAGGCCGCAAGGTCAAACGGTGTAGCGCTGCAAGTTCGCCATCATTTCCTTCAACGCTTCAAGGTTGTCATTGGGGTGTACCGCACCCTCGAAATCACAGATTTGCTGCCAGTGGGCCGCGACGTCTTCAGGCGAGAAACCTTTGTTTGGATCGAAGCCGGCACCCAGGCTGCGCTCCCAACGCACCTTGCCCATCCAGCCGCCGCCCACTTCGAACAACCCGGAGGTTTCCTGGCAGGTCTCGCTGGCCAGATACACCACCAACGGGCTGACGAGTTCAGGCTTGAGCTGTTCGAACACCTGCGGCGGGATCAGGCCTTCGGTCATGCGGGTGCCACCGGTGGGCGCGATGGCATTGACCAGAATATTGTTCTTGCGACCTTCGATGGCCAGGGTGCGCGTCAGGCCATAAAGGCCGAGCTTGGCCATGCCGTAGTTGGATTGACCGAAGTTGCCGTAGATGCCGGACGTGGAGGCCGTAAAGATCACCCGCCCGTAATTCTGCTCACGCAGGTGTGGCCAGGCGGCGCGGGTGACTTTGTAGGCGCCCTCGACATGGACGCGGTAGACCAGGTCCCAGTCGGCGTCCTCCATTTTGTGGAAGGTCTTGTCCCGCAGGATCCCGGCGTTGTTGACCACTACATCGACCCGGCCAAACACGTCGAGCGCGTTTTGAACAAGCTTGTCGCCATCGGTGACGGAGTCGTGGTTCGCTTCGGCAATGCCGCCGGCTTGGCGAATTTCAGCGACCACCCGATCCGCCGCCGAGGCGTTGGCCCCTTCTCCCTGGGCAGAGCCGCCGAGGTCGTTGACCAGCACTTTGGCCCCCTGCCTGGCGAACAACAGGGCATGGGCTCGCCCCAGGCCACCGCCAGCTCCCGTGACGATCACGACTTTATCTTCGAAGCGCACAGATTCACTCATGGGCAGAACTCCAGCAGGCAATAGGACAATGCCCCGAGTGTCGGGCACAGGGCGGTTGGTCACAATCAACAGGGTTGCAAGTGAATGGTGGCCAATAAGGTGAGGGGATGATACGAGCCGGATCTGCTGTGGGCTCCGTGACCCTCACCAGAGGCGGGACCGAGTCGCTGCCATCGCGAGCAGGCTCGCTCCCACACAGGCCTGCGTAGACTCGCCTCTCTGTGGGAGCGAGCCTGCTCGCGATAGTGCTCCAACCTTCAGCAGTTATGAGCAGACCACCTGCCTGACCGGTGCGGCCATGTTTTCGCGAAACTCCAGGTAATGCTTGAGTACCTGCACCGGGGCTTCGGTGTGCGGGTAGTGGCCGATGTCGGGCAGCAGTACGGTGTCAGGGTTGGGGATCAGCGCCTCGTAGCGCGCCACCATGTGTTCACCGGAAATCGGATCGACCGCGCCGTCGATCACCCGCAGCGCCACCTCGCCGCGCTGCATGGCCTGCACCCAGCGGTCACGCTGCACACGCCGTTCGGGAATGTAGGCAATGAGTTTGTGCATGATCCGCGGTCCGTGATGGGTTTCGACCAGGCTCCAGTAATCGTCCAGCTCGCTTTCGGTCGGGCCAGTCCTGGGGCCGAATATCTGGCGAAAACTCTTGACCAGGCCTTCTCGGGAAAAAGCTCGGCCCAGTAGCCAGCCCAAGGGGCTGAGCAACAGTTTTTGCATCAGCACCGGACGATGGGTTTCGGGAAACAGACCGCCGTTGAGAAAGACACAACTGGCGAGTTCGATGCGCGCCTCGTAGTGACGGGCGATCAGTTCCTGGGCCACGCTGTCACCATAATCATGGGCCAGTACATGCACGGCTTGCTTCACATTCAAATGCGCCAGCAAAGCCTGCTGCAGGTCAGCCTGCTCCAACAGGCTGTAGACATGATCCGTCGGCTTGGCCGAGTCGCCAAAACCGAGCATGTCGCAGGCGATCACCCGATAACGCTGTGCCAGCGGCTGCCACAGGTAATGCCAGTCCCAACTGGCGGTGGGGAAACCATGGATCAGCAACAACGGCTCGCCGTGCCCCGCCACCCAATACCGGATAGCGTGGCCACGGAACATCAAAGTCTGGCCGCGCTGGCGCCAAATACGCAGGGGAATCTGGACCAGAGGCATCAGCATCTATAACCCGAATCTTGTTGATCCAGCTTGCGCAGCAACGCCGGCCATGCCAGCGCGCCTCCCATGCCTTGGGCGCTTTTGGTCACCCCGGCAATCATCGCCCGGGCGCCGGCCAGTATCTGCGGCTCGATGGCGATCAGTTCAGCCCCACCGTTGAGCGCCAGGACCTGGATGTCACAGGCTCGCTGGAAGGTGAACATCATCAGGAAGGTGTCGGCAATGGTGCCGCCACAGGTCAGCAGACCGTGATTGTGCAGCATCAGGAAATTATTGGCGCCCAGATCCGCCTGCAGGCGGGCCTTCTCTTCGTGATTGAGGGCCACGCCTTCATAGGCGTGATACGCCAGACTCGACAATACGAACAACGATTGCTGGCTGATAGGCAACACACCCTGCTTCTGTGCCGACACAGCAACGCCGGCCGCCGTGTGGGTATGCAGCACACACACCACATCGTGCCGCACCTCATGCACCGCACTGTGGATGGTATAACCGGCCGGATTGATCTCGTAGGGGCTGTCCATCAGCTTGTTGCCGGCCTGATCGACCTTGACCAGGCTCGAGGCGGTGACCTCATGAAACATCAAACCGAACGGGTTGATCAAAAAATCATCGGTCCCGGGCACCTTGGCGGATATATGCGTGAAAATCAGGTCATCCCAGCCATACAGGGCGACTAGCCGGTAACAGGCGGCCAGATCGACGCGGGTTTGCCATTCGGCGGCACTGACCTGATCCTTGATGCTGAGTGTCGATGGGACGGGCGCTACGCTCACGGCTCTGACCTCTGCTTTCTAGTTATAGGTGCTTGTTCTGAAACAGTCATGAACAAGCTAACCAGTCTAGTCAGCTCCCGCGAGGTCGGTAGTTGCATTGGCAGCCAGCTTACTGGCCGAGCGAGTCATCCGGGGGTGGCCGTTCACCTCACATTACGTTAGCGACGCAGCGCGTCGATCAACGCCTCCAGCCAAGGTTCGGCATCGGTTTCCGGGGTGACGCTTTCGCTGGCATCCAGACGCAACATGGGCAATACCTCGCGCACGCCCAGCTCGGCGAACAACTCGCGCATCTGCTCGCCACCGCCGCAGAAGGTATCGCCATAACTGGCGTCGCCCAGGCCTATCACGGCACCCGGCAGGTCACGAAAAAAGGCTGGCAATTGGTCGCGAATCGTCGAATATAAGGGCATCAAGTTGTCCGGCAACTCTCCCATGCCCGTCGTGGAAGTCACGGCCAGCAAGGCCGCCGGGCCAAACGCCTGAATGTCCGCAAGGCTTGCGCGCGGGTTGTGCAGCGTTTCAAAACCCGCTTCACCGAGCAGTTTGGCGGCGTGCCGAGCGACTTCTTCGGCGGTCCCGTAGACGGAACCCGAAAGGATGGCGACTTTCATCAATCTGATCCTGAACCTGAATAAAAAAGAGCGGCGATAGTAGCAGGCTCAGACGCAACGCTGCGATTGACTCTCAACATCCAATAATGGCCAGTAGACATCGCGGTAGGTTCTTCTAAAATGCAGCGCACACAGGGATGTTCAAGGGATGTCGCCCATGATTAATGCTCAACTGATGCAACTGGTCATCAACGCCTCGAACGACGGCATTGTCATCGCTGAAAAAGAAGGCGATGAAGACAATATCCTGATCTACGTAAACCCGGCTTTCGAACGGCTGACCGGCTACAGCAGTGAAGAGATTCTTTATCAGGATTGCCGATTCCTGCAGTCAGGTGATCGCGACCAGCCGGCCCTGGAGCAGATTCGCACGGCCCTCAAGCAGAACGGTGCCTGCCGGGAGATTCTGCGCAACTACCGCAAGGACGGCAGCCCTTTCTGGAATGAGTTGTCTCTGTCGACGGTGAAAAACGAGGCTGACGGACGCACTTATTTCGTGGGCGTGCAAAAAGACGTGACCGCTCAGGTCAAGGCTCAACAACGCGTCGCCCAGCTGGAAAAGGAGCTGGCCGAAGCACGAGCAACCATTGCCCGACTCGAAGCGACGAACGGCGCAAACAAACCGGCGAATTAGCGGTCAGTCACTACAATCACCAGTGAAAGTGTAAATCCTCTTTTCGAGCACATCATGCAGCGCGACGCCCTACTGACGCAGGATGAATTGGATTTCATCCGGACCATGCAGCACAACCCGCAACTCAACGAGCGGGATGTAACGTCGAGCTTGCTGGTAAACGGCGGGTCGCAGATTCGTGACTTGCTGACGCGTCTGGCGGCCAACGAACAGGTGACGCTGCAAGCCAACTTCGAAAACCAGCAAATGACTTTTCCGTTGCACCTGGTGGAAGACGAATTCCACGCAATGCACCTGCGTCTGGGTGTGCCCAGCATCTACGAAGATGGGCCGAAAATCCGGCCATGGCGCCTCACGCTTGACGAGCCGGTGGCGCTGGAAAATGCCAAAGGCCTGCCCGGGCCGCTCTGGGCCCATGAGGTGTCCTGCAAAGGAATCCTGTTGCAAAACCGCAGTCGGACCAAGCCGCCAAAGCAATTTGCCTTGTGGTTCAGCCCGTCAGGTTATGAAAGGATTTCCTTGCGCGGCACACTGGAACGGGAAACCGATCAGGGCTTATACGCCTACCACCTGAGCCAGAATGACGAGGATGAGACCGAACGCCTGCGTCAATACATCCTTCAGCAACACCGCCTGACCCATCCGGCCATGCACATCTGATGCACGGCTTGACCTGCCGGTTATCAGGTATCCAAAGTACCTGCCAATAGTTGTCGCAACCGCTGGTGCATCAAGGTCCCTTCACTGCCCAGGCAACCTATCGACGACCCCGCGAGGCTGTCCTGAAGCAGATCGGACGCATCACCGGCCAGCATCAGCGGGCAGTCCAGGCCCATCGCCAACTTGTTCAGGCGCTTAGGTAACTCGGCAGGCGGTGCATGGTTGGAAACCAGCACCAACGCCAACGGCTGGACCTTTTGGCACACCAGGGTCAGTTCGTCGAATGGCAGCCCAATGGTCAACACCCTGACGCCGACTTCCGCCTTGGAGACGAACAGCGCCGTGACCAGCAACTCCAGCTCTCGACATTGACCGACAATGCCCACGACCAACACCCGTCGCGACTGGGCTTCGCGCTTGAGGAGGAGTCGCTGGATAATGCGTGAGCGCAGGAACCCATCGAAAAACACCCATTCGCTGGTTTGTCCGAACTCCTGCTGGCGTTGCTGCAACTGCCGCCAGACCGGCATCAGGATGTCCTGAAATACGATCGGCACGGCGTAGGTGGAAAATATCTGCCCGTAGAGACGGTCCAGCTCTATGTCGTCAAAGTTGCCAACCGCCCCAGCCACCTGTTGTTGCCACTGGGCATAATCGGCTCTCACCAGATCCGAGGAAATAAGCGCGGAAACCGGTTGCACCGATTCGGTCTTGGTCAGGATCTTTCCCACTTTGCTCACGGCCACCCCGCGCTCAATCCAGGCGAGGATGCTGCGCACCTTTTCGATATCGCCGACGGAGTACAAGCGATGCCCGCTTTCGGTGCGCGTGGGCTGAATCAGACCGTAGCGACGCTCCCACGCGCGCAAGGTCACGGGGTTCACGCCGGTCAACCGCGCTACTTCGCGGATGGGGAACAGTTCCTCCTGCCTCAAGGCAGTGGTTGCCTGGAAAACGAAGTTATCCTCAGTGATTACGCTCATTTTGGCAGACAATTCCGGCTGGCAAATTGGATCCCAGTGTACTCCCTCTGAGTCATAGGATGACAAGAACAAACGCCACTGATGCGCGATTTTGTTGCTTTTCACTCAAGAAGGAATAAACCTTGCGTGCTTTTTGGCGAACGGACGCGCCCCACCACCCTGGGGCGTTCCCGCGAATCTCCTACCCGGAGTACCGCACCTGTTTTACGGAGATACATAATGTCTACCTCACCCGTCACCTTGATGGTGGCCCGTCGTGTCGCCAATGGGCGCTATCAGGACCTGATCGTCTGGTTGCGCGAAGGCGAACAATTGGCCACCGACTTTCCCGGCTACCTGGGTTCCGGTGTACTCGCGCCACCGCCTCAGAGCGATGAATTCCAGATTATTTTCCGCTTTGCCGACGAGCAGACCCTGCATGCCTGGGAGCACTCGGCCTCGCGCACGGCGTGGCTGGCGCGAGGCAGCGAGCTGTTTGCCCACCCTTCGGAACACAGGGTGCGCGGTATCGACGGTTGGTTTGGCGCCGGCGATCAACGGCCACCACGCTGGAAACAGGCCGTGGCCATCTGGCTCGCGTTCTTTCCGGTGTCGCTGCTGTTCAACTTTCTGCTGGGGCCATTGCTCAGTGAGCTGGGAATGATGAGCCGCGTGCTGATCAGCACACTCATTCTGACGCCATTGATGGTCTATCTGTTTATTCCGATGTCGACTCACCTGCTGGCGGGTTGGTTGAACGGTGCAGCGCCCAAAGCACTGCCAGCCAAGCCGGCTACGCAGAATCAGTGATGCCGGGCCGTTCTCGTCGGCCGCAGCGTTCGCGTTCAACAAGGGTCACTGTGGGAGCGGGCTTGCTCCCACAGAGTCGTCGCCACCTTGCGTCGCTGTTATAGTTTTGCGATTGCCGTGAAACGAGCCTTCCTATGTCCAGCGCCACCGCTCCGATCCTGATCACTGGCGCAGCCCAGCGCGTCGGTTTGCACTGCGCCCGTCGATTGCTCGAAGACGGTCATCCGGTAATCGCCACTTTCCGCACCGAGCGCCCGGGCGTGCAGGCGTTGCGGGATCTGGGGGCGATCGTGCTGTTCGCTGACTTTTCCAATGAAACCGGGATTTCGGCCTTCATTGATCAGCTCAAGCAGCACACCGACCGATTGCGCGCCATTGTCCACAACGCCTCGGCATGGATGACCGAGACGCCCGGCCACGAAGCCGCTGCGTTCAACGCCATGTTCGCCGTGCACATGCTCGCCCCCTACCTGATCAACCTGCAGTGTGCCGAGCTGCTGCAACGCTCAACCCCGGCGGATATCGTGCACATCAGCGACGACGTCACGCGCAAGGGCAGCAGCCGGCATATCGCCTATTGCGCCACCAAGGCCGGGCTCGAAAGCCTGACCCTGTCGTTCGCGGCGAAATACGCGCCACACATCAAGGTCAACGCAATTGCCCCGGCCCTGCTACTGTTCAATCCCGAAGACGACGCGGCCTACCGTGCCAAGGCCCTGGCCAAGTCCGCGCTGGGCATCGAGCCCGGCAGCGAAGTGATCTATCAGAGCCTGCGTTATCTGCTGGACAACCCCTACGTCACCGGCACGACCCTGACCGTCAACGGCGGCCGGCACGTCAAATAGCCTTGCTTCGAGGATGCACCATGGCGCTATCGCCCCAGAACTATCGCGAGATCCTCATCGGCCTGGGTGAAGACCCGGAACGCGAAGGCCTGCTGGATACTCCGGTGCGCGCGGCCAAGGCCATGCAGTACCTTTGTCACGGCTATGAACAAAGCGTCGAACAGATCGTCAACGGCGCCCTGTTCGCCTCCGACAGCGATGAAATGGTGATCGTCGCCGACATCGAACTCTATTCCCTGTGCGAACATCATCTGCTGCCCTTCATTGGCAAGGCTCATGTGGCTTATATTCCTACGGGCAAGGTCCTGGGGCTGTCGAAGATCGCCCGGCTGGTGGACATGTTCGCCCGCCGCCTGCAAATCCAGGAAAACCTCACCCGGCAAATTGCCGACGCGGTGCAGCAGGTCACCCAGGCCGCCGGCGTTGCGGTGGTGATCGAAGCCCAGCACATGTGCATGATGATGCGCGGTGTCGAAAAACAGAACTCGACCATGAACACCTCGGTGATGCTCGGCGTCTTTCGCGAATCCAGCACCACCCGCCAGGAGTTCCTGCAATTGATTCGACGGAGCAAGTAAATGCCACAACTTCAACCCGCCATGGCGCGCATCAAGGTCAAGGACTTGCGCTTGCGCACGTTCATTGGCATCAACGAGGACGAAATCCTCAACAAACAGGATGTGTTGATCAACCTGACCATCCTCTACGCGGCCCAGGATGCGGTGCGCGACAACGACATCGACCACGCTCTGAACTACCGCACCATCACCAAGGCGATCATCGCCCACGTGGAAGGCAACCGTTTCGCCCTGCTCGAACGCCTGACCCAGGAACTGCTCGATCTGGTCATGGCCAACGAATCGGTGCTGTATGCCGAAGTCGAAGTCGACAAGCCCCACGCCTTGCGATTTGCCGAGTCGGTATCGATTACGCTCGCCGCCAGCCGGGCTACTTCGTAGCCGCTAAAAGCTACAAGCTGTAAGCTTCAAGCCTGATGACCGCAAACCCACTTGCAGCTTGAAGCTTGCCACTTGAAGCTGTCTCGCAGAGACCACCATGAACGACCAACAACGCCTCGAACTTGAAGCCGCCGCTTTCCGTCGGCTGGTTGCCCACCTGGACAGCCGCAAGGATGTGCAGAATATCGACCTGATGAACCTCGCCGGCTTCTGCCGCAACTGCCTGTCCAAGTGGTACAAGGCAGCTGCCGATGAACGCCAGATCGAGGTCAGCCTCGATGACGCCCGCGAAGTGGTTTACGGCATGCCCTACGCCGAGTGGAAAGCCCAATACCAGCAAGAAGCCAGCGCCGAACAGCAAGCGGCGTTCGCCAAAGGAAAACCCGATGCCTGACCTGAACACCCTGCGCGCCAGCCTCAAGAGCGGCGAACACATTTTTGCCGACACCCTGGCGTTTATCGCCAATGGCTACGACTACCAGCCTCAGCCTTTTAAAAACGGTGACGTCGACAACGCCGCCGGGCAGAACGAAGGTTCCTGCAAGACCCTGGGCCTGGCGCTGCTCGAAGGCTTGAGCGATGAAGAAGCGCTGCTGGCGTTCGGCGAACATTACCGGTCGGTACTGGCCACGCCTGAGGGCAGCGACCACGGCAATATCCGGGCGCTGATGGCCCATGGCTTGGCGGGTGTGAAGTTCGAGACTCAGCCGTTGCGGCGGCGCTGACCCAACGCGCCTCCCCTCTGTGCCGAGGTCCGCTTTTCTGTGGCGAGGGAGCTTGCTCCCTCGCCACAGAAACAGTTCTCGCCAGACTCACTGATCTCACATCCCGACTTTTAAGATTGACCCGGCAACTTTATTTCGTTTGCCGGCCACCTCTGCTCGCGGCTTAGATAAAGGGAATCTTTCCTTCCTCCGAGCCGTCATCCATGAGCAGTGAAACCATCAGCCAATCGATTTCCACCGTGCACCCTGTCAGCCTCAGCCACGGCAAAAATGCCGAGGTCTGGGACACCGACGGCAAACGCTACATCGACTTCGTGGGCGGCATCGGCGTGTTGAACCTTGGCCACTGCCATCCCCGTGTCGTCGAAGCCATCCGCGAACAAGCAACCCGGCTGACGCACTACGCCTTCAACGCCGCCCCGCACGCACCCTACATCGAATTGATGGAGCGTCTGGCAGCATTTATCCCGGTGGATTACCCGGTCAGCGGCATGCTCACCAACAGCGGCGCCGAAGCCGCGGAAAACGCCTTGAAGATCGTGCGCGGCGCCACGGGGCGCACGGCCGTCATCGCCTTTGATGGCGGCTTCCACGGCAGAACCCTGGCCACTCTCAATCTCAACGGCAAGGTCGCGCCCTACAAACAGAAAGTCGGCGTACTGCCCGGACCGGTCTATCACCTGCCCTACCCCAGCAAGGACAACGGCGTCACCTGCGAAGAAGCGTTGAAGGCCATGGAGCGGTTGTTCAGCGTCGAAATCGACGTGAATGACGTGGCGTGTTTCATCGTCGAACCTGTGCAGGGCGAAGCCGGTTTCCTGCCGATGGATATTGCCTTCGCCCAGGCCCTGCGGCAGTTCTGCGACGAGAAAGGCATCGTGCTGATCATCGATGAAATCCAGTCCGGCTTCGGTCGCACCGGCCAGCGCTTTGCGTTCTCGCGACTGGGTATCGAGCCGGACCTGATCCTGCTGGGTAAAAGCATTGCCGGCGGCGTCCCCCTGGGTGCCGTGGTGGGGCGCAAGGCGCTGCTGGACAATCTGCCCAAAGGTGGCTTGGGCGGCACTTACTCAGGCAATCCCATCGCCTGCGCCGCCGCATTGGCGACCCTGGAGGAAATGACCGACGCAAACCTGCAAGCCTGGGGCACGCAACAGGAAGAGGCGATAGTCAGCCGCTACGCGTCATGGCGCAGTCGCGGGCTGTCCCCTTACCTGGGCCGCCTGACTGGCGTCGGGGCAATGCGCGGCATCGAACTGGCCCATGCCGACGGCAGGCCGGCCTCGGCACAATTGACACAATTGCTGGCCTTGGCGCGGGAGTCTGGTTTGTTGCTGATGCCCAGCGGTAAATCGCGGCACATCATTCGGCTGCTGGCGCCGTTGACGACCGAGGCGGCGGTGTTGGAGGAAGGGTTGGATATTCTGGAGGCTTGCCTGGCGAAGTTGGCCTGAAATGCGCTGTTTCTGACCACACAAAAAACCTGTGGGAGCGAGCTTGCTCGCGATGACGGTGTATCAATCACCATCAATGTCGACTGACCTGACGCCATCGCGAGCAAGCTCGCTCCCACAGGGGTTCGCCGGCAGATATCCAGGCATAAAAAAACCGGCCGAAGCCGGTTTTTTCATGCGCGACGGATCAGAACGAAGCGTTCTGCAGACCATCCAGGTAACGCTCGGTGTCCAGGGCTGCCATGCAACCGGCACCCGCCGAGGTAATCGCCTGACGGTAAACGTGGTCTGCCACGTCGCCGGCCGCGAAGATACCTTCGACGCTGGTGGCAGTGGCGTTGCCGTCGCGGCCGCCCTTGACCACCAGGTAGCCGTCCTTGAGTTCCAGTTGGCCTTCGAACAACGAGGTGTTCGGAGTGTGGCCGATGGCGATGAACACACCGTCGACTTTGATCTCGTCAAAGCTGCCGTCGTTGTTCTTCAGCCGGGCACCGGTCACGCCCATGTTGTCGCCCAGCACTTCATCCAGGGTGGCGTTGAGCTTGAGGATGATCTTGCCTTCAGCCACACGGGCATTGAGCTTATCGATCAGGATCTTCTCGGCGCGGAAGGTTTCGCGACGGTGGATCAGGGTGACCGTGCTGGCGATGTTGGCCAGGTACAGGGCTTCCTCGACGGCGGTGTTACCGCCACCCACCACAGCCACGGGCTTGTTGCGGTAGAAGAAGCCGTCGCAAGTGGCGCAGGCGGAAACGCCTTTGCCCATGAAGGCTTCTTCCGATGGCAGGCCCAGGTAACGAGCGCTGGCGCCGGTTGCAATGATCAGGGCATCGCAGGTGTAGGTCGCGCTATCACCGGTCAGGGTGTACGGCTTGGCGGCGAAATCCACGGCATTGATGTGGTCGAAAACGATCTCGGTCTCGAAGCGCTCGGCGTGCTCTTTCATACGTTCCATCAACACCGGGCCGGTCAGACCGTGGACGTCGCCCGGCCAGTTGTCGACTTCGGTGGTGGTGGTCAATTGACCGCCGGCTTGCATGCCGGTAATCAGCAACGGCTTGAGGTTGGCACGGGCGGCATACACCGCAGCGCTGTAACCGGCAGGGCCGGAACCGAGAATAATCACTCGCGAATGACGCACTTCAGACATGACCTGCTCCTGTTGACCGGCCCTTGCGGGCCGGAACGCCGGGTGAGCGGCGCGAATAAAAGGGACTGTTGACGCACTTGGGGAAGGCTTGGGTTCGACAGTCCTGAAAAGAATGGGTGCAGCGTATCGAGGGAGCGAAGATTAAGGAAATACGGTTTAACAATCCAGCTCATAGGTGAGCTCTATCCAGATCAGTCAGTTCAATAAACTCGGCAAACGTTGTTACACGCCATGTCGATGCTTTCCCGAGCCCGGCAAAGCCGGTATGGTCGGCGCGTTCATCTTCGCTCGGAGCCTCTTATGCCCGCCCCCGTCCTGTCCGGCCCGCAATATTTGCGAGAAGGACTCAAACTGGTCTTAAGCCCGGGTCTGCGCTTGTTTGTGCTGTTGCCATTGGTGATCAACCTGGTGCTGTTCGTCGGATTGATCTATCTGGCCGGCCATCAGTTCAGCCTTTGGGTCGACACGCTGATGCCGTCGCTACCGGATTGGCTGAGCTTTCTCAACTATGTCCTGTGGCCGCTGTTCGTGGTGCTTGTGGTGCTGATGGTGTTTTTCACCTTCACCATGCTCGCCAATGTCATCGCCGCGCCGTTCAACGGTTTTCTCGCGGAGAAAGTCGAAGTGGTGATCCGTGGCACCGACGACTTCCCGGCCTTCAGCTGGGGCGAGTTGATCGCCATGATCCCTCGCACCTTGGCCCGGGAGGCACGCAAGCTCGGCTACTTCCTGCCCCGCGCCCTGGGCCTGCTGGTGCTGTCCTTCATTCCAGTGATCAATATCGTCGCCGCGCCGTTATGGCTGCTGTTCGGGGTGTGGATGATGGCGATCCAGTACATCGACTACCCGGCGGACAACCACAAGCTGGGCTGGAACGAAATGCTCGCCTGGCTGCGGGAAAAACGCTGGCAGAGCCTGGGTTTTGGCGGCAGCGTGTACCTGGTGCTGCTGATCCCGGTGGTCAACATCCTGATGATGCCGGCAGCGGTAGCCGGCGCGACCTTGTTCTGGGTGCGCGAGCAAGGCGCCGAGACCGCGTTGGCCCGCCAAGGCTGACCTGTCACAAATCCATCATTCAAGCGTCACAATGGCGAAATGGCCCCGGTCGACACTGGGGTCATGAGCACACACCTGCATATCACCCTCATCACCGAAACCTTCCCGCCGGAAATCAATGGCGTGGCCAATACCCTGGGCCGCCTGTGCGACGGCTTGCGCGCTCGCGGGCATCAGGTGGAATTGATACGGCCCCGTCAGGCTGGCGACCAACGCCAGGCCAGCGACGAGCAGTTGTTGCTGTGCCGAGGCTGGCCGCTACCGGGGTATCCGGGCTTGCAGTGGGGCCAGGCTTCGATGCACAAGCTGCTGCGGCGCTGGAAACGTCATCGCCCGGACGTGCTGTATATCGCCACGGAAGGCCCGCTGGGTTTATCGGCATTGCGGGCCGCGCGGCGCCTGGGCATCTCGGTGGTCAGTGGCTTCCACACCAATTTCCAGCAATACACCCAGCAGTATGGCCTCGGGTTGTTGAGTCGGGCCCTCACGCATTACCTGCGCTGGTTCCACAACAGCTCCAGCCTGACCCTGGTGCCGAGCCTCAGCCAGCGCATGGAGCTGGAGCGCCGGCATTTCGAGCGTGTGGCGCTGTTGTCCCGCGGTGTGGACAGCCAACTGTTCCATCCGATCAAACGCTCGACAACCCTGCGTGAGGCCTGGGGCTTGGGCGATGACGATATTGCGCTGATCCACGTCGGGCGTCTGGCGTCGGAGAAGAACCTGGGTCTGCTCAAACGCTGTTTCAACACACTGTGCAGCGCTTTCCCGGACCGGCGGCTGAAACTGGTGGTAGTAGGCGACGGTCCACAACGGGCCGCGCTGCAACAGGAACTGCCCGACGCGATCTTTTGTGGGGCCCAGCGTGGCGAATCGCTGGCCTGCCACTATGCGTCCGGGGATGTATTCGTCTTTCCGAGCCTGACCGAAACCTTCGGCAATGTCGTGCTGGAGGCGCTGGCGTCCGGGTTGGGTGTGGTGGCCTATGATCAGGCCGCGGCGGCGCAACACATCCGTCACGGTCACAACGGCGTGCTGGCCATGCCGGGGGATGAAGAGGCATTCTGCGACGCGGCCCGGTGGCTGCTGGAAGAGCGTGAAACCTTGCGTTGTGTGCGGCTCAATGCGCGCCAGCATGCCAGTCGCCAGGGCTGGCCATCGGTGATTGAGCAGTTCGAGACGCAGTTGCGCGGGGTTTGTGTCGGTGAACAGGTGATGCCGGCTGCGCCGACGGTGCGCTGATTTTTTCAGTGATGCTGGGGCCGCCATCGCGAGCAGGCTCGCTCCCACAGGGTGTTGTGTTGATCACACGTTCGGTGAACAACCCAAATCCGGTGTGGGAGCGAGCCTGCTCGCGATGGCAGGCGCCGCTTAAACCAGTGTCATCAACGCCTCACGGCTGAACGGCAAGATCTCCTGCTCCCGGCCTTCACGCACTTTTTGCGCCCAATCCGGGTCTACCAGCAGGGCTCGCCCCACCGCCACCAGGTCGAACTCATCATTGTTCAGGCGCTCCAGCAGTTTCTCCAGGCTGGCCGGCTGCGCGACTTTGTCGGTGTTGACCATAAACTGCAGGAACTCGCCATCCAGGCCAACGCTGCCGACGGTGATGGTTGGCTTGCCGGTCAGCTTGCGGGTCCAGCCCGCCAGATTCAACTCGGAGCCTTCGAATTCAGGCTCCCAGAAGCGACGTGTCGAGCAATGGAAAATATCCACACCGGCCTCTGCCAAAGGCTTGAGGAATTCGCCCAAGGCCTCTGGCGTTTGCACCAGACGCGCGCTGTAGTCCTGCTGCTTCCATTGGGAGAAACGGAAGATGATCGGGAACCCTTCACCTACCGCAGCACGCACGGCGCGGATCAGTTCGATGGCGAATCGCGATCGGTTGGCCAGACTTCCACCATAACCGTCGGTGCGCTGGTTGCTGCCCTCCCAGAAGAACTGGTCCACCAGGTAACCATGGGCGCCGTGGATCTCCACGCCGTCCATGCCGATGCTCTGGGCGTCTTTCGCCGCCTGGGCGAACGCTGCGATGACTTCGTCGATATCCGCCTGGGTCATGCCGTGAACCACGACCTGGCCGTCCTTGAGTTTTTCCGTCGGGCCATAGCCCGGCACGCTGGCGTCCGGCTCGGTCCCCAAGCGCCGCACGTTACCTACGTGCCAGAGCTGCGGAACGATCTTGCCGCCTTCGGCATGCACGGCATCAACCACTTGTTTCCAGCCGGCCAGCGCGGCCTCACCGTAAAAATGCGGCACGTTCGGATAACCGTTGGAGGCCTTGTGCCCGACGGTCGTGCCTTCGGTAATGATCAGGCCGACGCCGGCCGCCGTGCGACGGCGGTAATATTCCACGACCTTGGCGTTCGGCACGCCGCCTGGAGAAAAGGAGCGAGTCATCGGCGCCATCACGACCCGGGTCGGCAGCTCCAGCGCACCGAGATGGAAGGGTTTGAACAAGGCTTTTACAGGCATGGGACACTCCACGGAAACAGGGTCGCAGGTCGAATATGACAGCGATAATATGGACCGTGGAAAGCAATGGGTAGCACTATTGATTTGAATGATTGTGAATCAAAAGGAAGCCGAGAGGAGTGTGCCCGCACACAACAGGGTGATGGTTGCTCCAGAGGTTCAGCTCAAGGCTTTTTCGATAGCCTGGATCACGGCCGGATCATCCGGCGCCGTGCGCGGTGAGAAACGCGCCAGCACCCGACCGTCCTTGCCCAGCAGGAACTTCTCGAAGTTCCAGGTGATGTCCCCCGGAAACTCGGCCCCCTCGCCTGCCAGCAGACGGTACAACTGATGACGGTCGTGCCCGTTCACTTCCAGTTTGCTGGACAACGGGAACGTCACACCATAATTGAGGCTGCAGAAATCCTGGATTTCCTGTTCCGTCCCCGGCTCTTGTCCGGCGAACTGGTTGCAAGGCAGGCCCAGCACACAGAACCCCTTGGCCTTGTATTGCTGATAGAGGTTTTCCAACGCAGCGTACTGAGGTGTCAGGCCACATTTGGAGGCGACGTTGACCACCAGCACGACTTGCCCCTTGAACGGCGCCAGATCAAGTTCCTGACCATCCAGGGCTTTAAGTTTAAGGTCGTGGAAAGCACTCATGACGAACTCCAGGTTTGCGGATCTTTTCGAACAGCCATGGACGATGCTAACAGCAACCGACTAAAAAGGCGCCTTAAGGCGCCTTTCCAGTTCACTTGAGCGTAGCGCACAAATCAGTGGTGATGGCCACCTTCGCCATGGACGTGACCATGGGCGATTTCTTCCTGGCTGGCATCACGAATGTCGACGATCTTGACCTGGAAGTTCAAGCGCTGACCGGCCAACGGGTGATTGCCGTCAACGGTGACGTCATCGCCTTCCAGGTCGCGGATGGTGACGATCTGCATCTGGCCATCGGGGGCCGAAGCGTGGAACTGCATGCCTACTTCCAGCTCATCCACGCCCTCGAACATGCTGCGGCTCAGGGTGCTGACCAGCTCGGCGGAGTATTCGCCATAAGCATCTTCCGGCTCAACGGTAACGTTCAGCTCGTCACCGGAAGTTTTACCTTCCAGGGCTTTTTCCAGACCCTGGATGATGTTGCCTGCGCCATGCAGGTAGACCAGCGGAGCGCCGCCGGCAGAGCTGTCGATGACCTCACCAGCGTCGTTGGTCAGGGTATAGTCGATGGAGACAGCCTTATTGGCGGCGATCAGCATGGGGCGAGACCTTTTGCATAAGAATGAAGAACGGACAAGTCTAAACAAGGATTTGCCCGAAAGCGAACGGAACCCGGACAAACGGGCTTGTTCGAACAGACCGACGGTCACCGGTTTTCATCAGGATGAGGACGGGCACTGGGTGGCCGAGCTGTCCTGTGGGCACACCCAGCATCTGCGCCACCTGCCGCCGTGGCAGTCCCGGGCCTGGGTGCTGGACCCGGCGCAACGTATTGAAAAAATAGGACAGTCCTTTGACTGCGGCTGGTGCGCACAGGCCCCGGTTAGCGATAACCTTGGCGCCTGAATTGACGGTAGACGGCAGTTATAGCCTCGCCTTTGCCATGCACCTTTAGAGAATCCGCATGCAAACTTTTTTTATCGCGCCCACCGATTTTGGTGTGGGTCTGACCTCCATCAGCCTCGGGCTGGTGCGCACACTCGAACGGGCCGGGCTGAAAGTCGGTTTTTTCAAACCTATCGCCCAGCCCCATCCCGGCGATACCGGACCGGAACGCTCCACCGAACTGGTGGCCCGCACCCACGGCCTCAAACCGCCGCAGCCGCTGGGCCTGGCGCACGTCGAACGCATGCTCGGCGACGGCCAGCTCGATGAGTTGCTGGAAGAAATCATCACCCTCTACCAGCAGGCTGCCATCGGCAAGGACGTGCTGGTCGTCGAGGGTATGGTCCCGACCCGCAACGCCAGCTATGCCGCGCGGGTCAACCTGCACCTGGCCAAGAGCCTGGACGCCGAGGTCATCCTGGTGTCGGCGCCGGAGAACGAAGTGCTGACCGAGCTTTCCGGTCGCGTCGAGCTGCAGGCGCAGTTGTTCGGCGGGCCCAAAGACCCGAAAGTCCTCGGCGTGATCCTGAACAAAGTCCATACCGAGGAAAGCATGGAGGCCTTCTCCGCGCGGCTCAAGGAGCACTCGCCGCTGTTGCGCAGCGGCGATTTCCGCCTGCTGGGCTGCATCCCGTTCCGCCCCGAACTCAACGCCCCACGCACCCGTGACGTGGCCGACCTGATGGGCGCGCAGGTGCTCAATGCCGGCGATTACGAAACCCGGCGCATGAGCAACATCATTATTTGCGCCCGCACCATGCGCAACACCGTGGAGCTGCTCAAGCCCGGCGTGCTGGTGGTGACCCCGGGTGATCGCGACGACATCATCCTGGCCGTGAGCCTGGCAGCCCTCAACGGCGTACCGTTGGCCGGCCTGCTGCTGACCAGCGACACCCTACCCGACCCGCGCATCATGGACCTGTGTCGAGGCGCCTTGCAGGCGGGACTTCCGGTGCTGTCGGTCAGTACCGGGTCTTACGACACCGCCAACCTGCTCAATGGCTTGAACAAGGAAATTCCGATCGACGACCGCGAACGTGCGGAGATCATCACCGATTTTGTCGCCAGCCACCTGGATGCCAAATGGCTGCATCAGCGTTGCGGTACGCCAAGGGAAATGCGCTTGTCGCCGGCCGTGTTCCGCTACCAGCTGATTCAGCGCGCCCAGGCCGCCGACAAACGCATTGTGCTGCCTGAGGGCAGTGAACCGCTGACTGTCCAGGCCGCTGCCATTTGCCAGGCCCGTGGCATCGCTCGCTGCGTGCTGCTGGCCAAACCGGCCGACGTCGAGGCAGTGGCTCGTGCCCAGGGCATCGAACTGCCGCCGGGGCTGGAGATTCTCGACCCGGATTCGATTCGTGAGCGTTACGTCGAACCGATGGTGCGGCTGCGCAAGAGCAAAAGCCTGAACGCGCCGATGGCCGAACAGCAACTGGAAGACACCGTGGTGATCGGCACCATGATGCTGGCGCTCGATGAAGTCGACGGGCTGGTGTCCGGAGTTATCCACTCCACCGCCAACACCATCCGCCCGGCCTTGCAACTGATCAAGACCGCCCCGGGATGTTCGCTGGTGTCTTCGGTGTTTTTCATGCTGTTCCCCGAAGAAGTGCTGGTCTACGGCGACTGCGTGATGAACCCGCATCCCAGCGCCGCGGAGCTGGCGGAGATTGCCCTGCAAAGCGCCGACTCGGCTGCCGCGTTCGGCATCACGCCACGGGTGGCAATGCTCAGCTATTCCAGCGGCGAGTCGGCCAGCGGTGAAGAGGTGGAGAAAGTCCGCGAAGCCACCCTGCTGGCCCACGAGGCGCAACACGGCTTGCTGATCGACGGGCCGCTGCAATACGACGCCGCCGCCAACGAAACCGTGGCCCGACAACTGGCGCCCAATAGCCAGGTGGCCGGCCGGGCGACGGTGTTCATCTTCCCGGACCTGAACACCGGCAACACCACCCACAAGGCCGTGCAACGCAGCGCCGATTGCGTCAGCCTCGGGCCAATGCTGCAAGGCCTGCGCAAACCCGTAAACGACTTGCCCCGCGGCGCTCAGGTCGACGACATCGTGTACACCATCGCCCTGACCGCGATCCAGGCCGCCAACCGACCCATGGATATTTAAATGCTGGATTTCCTGCCTGCTCCTGTGCGCGGCGTCATTGCCTCGCTGCTGTTGGCGTTGAACACCATCGCCTGCTGCACCCCGCTGTTCATCGTGGCAATCTTCAAGCTGTTGCTGCCCTTCCCCGCCGCCCAGCGTTTCACCGACTGGCTGATGGGCCACATTCATGAAGCCTGGATCAGCAACAACAAGGCCTGGATGAACCTGCTGCGCCGCACCCGCTGGCACCTCAGTGGCCTGGAAGGCCTGGACTACCAGCACTCGTACCTGATCACCAGCAACCACCAGAGTTGGGTCGATATCATGGTGTTGCAGTACGTGCTGAACCGGCGCATTCGCCCATTGAAGTTCTTTCTCAAGCAGGAACTGATCTGGGTACCGGTGATCGGCCTGGCCTGGTGGGCCCTGGGGTTCCCGTTCATGAAGCGCTACTCCAAGGCTTACCTGGAGAAGTACCCGGAAAAGAAAGGCAAGGACCTGGAAACCACCCGCAAGACCTGCGCGAAATTTCGCAACAACCCCGTGGGCATCTTCAACTTCGTCGAAGGCACACGCTTCACCGAAGGCAAGCATGCCCAGCAACAGTCACCCTTTCGCTACCTGCTCAAACCCAAGGCCGGTGGGATTGCGTTTGTGCTCGATGCCATGGGCGAACAGCTGGAGTCGATCATCAACGTGACCATCCACTATCCCGGCGGTCGACCGGGGTACTGGGATTTGCTCTGCGGAAAAGTTGACGAAGTGGTGGTGCATTTCCAGGAACTGAAGATTCCGCCGCAGTTCATCGGCAGGAACTACGACCAGGACGGCGCCTATCGCCTGGAGTTCCAGGGCTGGATCAATCAGTTGTGGCAGGATAAAGATGCGTTGCTGGAACAGATGCATCGGGAGTATCCCTGCAAGTCTTGAGGCGCCTGTACTGGCCTCATCGCGAGCAAGCTCGCTCCCACAGGGTATGTGTGAACACCACGAATCTACTGTGGGAGCGAGCTTGCTCGCGATGACGTCCCTCCAGACAACAAAAAGCCCGCAGATGATCACTCATCCGCGGGCTTTTACTTGCCGCTTGAAGCTTGTAACTGCTTCCCTTAGATCGCCCCACGCTTGCGCAGCAGATCCAGCACTTGCTTGACGCTCTCTTCCAACGACAGCGACTGGGTGTCGATCACCAGATCGGCGTCCAGCGGCACGTCATACGGGAAGGACTCACCGGGGATGTTGTCGCCGGCAGCAGCGTACAAACCTTGCGGATCACGCTGGGCGCAGACGATTGGCGAGGCCTGGACATAGACCGTCAGCAGACGTTCCTTGCCGATCAGGTCTTTGGCCTGCTCGCGCCCTTCTGCATTCGGCGCGACGAACGCGGCGAGGGTCAGCAGCCCGGCTTCGTTGAACTGACGGGCAACGTGGGCCGCACGACGCCAGTTCTCGGTACGTCCGGCACGGTCCTGTGGCAAGCCCTTGTTCAAGTCATGACGCAGGTTCTGGCCATCGAGCACGAAGACCGCACGGCCCATGTCGAACAGCTTGCGTTCCACCGCATAAGCCAGCGTGCTTTTGCCAGCGCCCGACAGGCCGCTGAACAGCACCGTGGCCGGTTGCTGGCCGAAGCGCTGGACGCGCTCTTCCACCGACACATGGGCCAGTTTGCCGTGGTGCGTGCTGGTGCCGTGAGCCAGCGGCTGGGCGACGATCATGCCCGCGCCGACAGTGCCATTGGTCAGGCGATCGATGACGATGAACGCGCCAGTGGTGCGGTTGCTCTCGTAACCGTCCAGGGCGATCGGCGCATCCAGGGCGATCTTCACCTTGCCGATTTCGTTGAGCTGCAACGCGCTGGCCGGTCCCTCTTCCAAGGTGTTCACGTCGACCTTGTTGACGATGCTGGCAATCGAGCCCGGCACATAACTGGTGGCGCGCTTGATGTCGTATTTCTTGCCCGGCAGCATCGGCTCTTCGGCCATCCACACCAACATCGCTTCGAAGCTGTCGGTGACCGGCGGTACGCTGTCGGCATGCACCAGCAGGTCGCCACGGGAGATGTCGATCTCATCTTCCATGGTCAGCGTCACCGCCTGGCCAGGGCCGGCGTGTTCCAGCTCGCCTTCGAAAGTGACGATGGATTTCACGCGGCTGCTCTTGCCCGAAGGCAGCACCACCACTTCGTCGCCCTTGTGCACGATGCCGCTGGCCAGGGTGCCGGCGAAACCGCGGAAGTTCAGGTTCGGACGGTTGACGTACTGCACCGGGAAACGCAGGTCGGTGAAGTTGCGGTCACCCGCCACTTCCACGGTCTCGAGAATTTCCATCAGCGACTGGCCGGTGTACCACGGCGAGCGCTCGGACTTGTTCACCACGTTGTCGCCCTTGAGGGCCGACATCGGCACGAAGTGCATGCTGGTGGGCTTCATCTTCAAGCCTTCGGCGAACTTCAGGTAGTCGGCCTTGATCGACTCGAACACGCCCTGGTCGAAGTCCTTGAGGTCCATCTTGTTGATGGCCACGACGATATGCTTGATGCCCAGCAACGAGGCGATAAAGCTGTGGCGACGGGTCTGGGTCTGCACGCCGTAGCGGGCATCCACCAGAATGATCGCCAGGTCACAGGTGGAGGCACCGGTGGCCATGTTGCGGGTGTACTGCTCATGGCCCGGGGTGTCGGCGATGATGAATTTGCGCTTGGCCGTGGAGAAATAGCGGTACGCGACATCAATGGTGATGCCTTGCTCGCGCTCGGCCTGCAAGCCATCGACCAGCAACGCCAGGTCGATGTCGTCACCGGTAGTGCCGACTTTCTTCGAATCGCGGGTAATGGCTTCCAGGTGATCTTCGTAGATCATCTTGGAGTCGTGCAGCAGGCGCCCGATCAGGGTGCTCTTGCCGTCGTCGACGTTACCGCAGGTCAAAAAACGCAGCAGCTCTTTGCGCTCGTGCTGGCCCAGGTAAGCGAGGATGTCCTCGCTGATCAAATCAGATTGGTGCGACATGACAACCCCTTAGAAATAACCCTGACGTTTCTTATCTTCCATCGAGCCTGCGCCATCGTGGTCGATGACCCGGCCCTGGCGCTCGGAAGTTCGCGTCAGGAGCATTTCCTGAATGATGTCCGTCAGGCTTTCGGCCTCGGACTCCACCGCGCCCGTCAACGGGTAGCAGCCAAGGGTGCGGAAACGCACTTTCTTTTTGACGATACGGGCTTTGTCTTCATCGGACAGGTGCTCGAGGATGCGCTCGTCGTCGATCATGATCAGCGTGCCGTTCTTCTCGATCACTTCGCGCTCAGCGGCGAAGTACAGCGGCACGATCGGGATACCTTCGAGGTAGATGTACTGCCAGATGTCCAGCTCGGTCCAGTTCGACAGCGGGAATACGCGGATCGACTCGCCTTTGTTGACCTTGCCGTTGTAGACGTTCCACAGCTCCGGGCGCTGGTTCTTCGGATCCCAGCGATGCTTGCTGTCGCGGAACGAGTACACGCGCTCCTTGGCGCGGGACTTCTCTTCATCGCGGCGGGCACCACCAAAAGCGGCGTCGAAACCATACTTGTCCAAAGCCTGTTTCAGGCCTTCGGTCTTCATGATGTCGGTGTGCTTGGCGCTGCCGTGAGTAAACGGGTTGATGCCTTGCGCCACGCCGTCCGGGTTCACGTGAGTGATCAGGTCCAGGCCCAGTTCTTCAACCATGCGGTCGCGGAACTTGTACATTTCCTGGAATTTCCAGCGGGTGTCGACATGCATCACCGGAAACGGCAGCTTGCCGGGGAAAAACGCCTTGCGTGCCAGGTGCAGCATCACGGCGGAGTCTTTACCGATGGAGTACAGCATCACCGGGTTATCGAACTCGGCGGCCACCTCGCGGATGATGTGGATGCTTTCCGCCTCCAGCTGTTTCAGATGCGTCAGTTTGTCGACCATGGCTACTCACGAAAACTTTCTTATGAACGGCCAGCGGGCCGTGTTCGAGCGGGGAATCCTAGCACAGCGACCTCTTCTAATCAGGGCGCCAACTAGATCGAAACAGCATATGGATATGCCTGCCGGTTCGGGCATTGCAACAGCCTTTTGTGGGAGCGAGCTTGCTCGCGATAGCAGTGTATCAGTCGGCATTGAAGTTGACTGACCCTCCGCTATCGCGAGCAAGCTCGCTCCCACAGGGGATTACACGTGATCAAATGGGATTCGGGCAATCTATGAAGATATGCTCCAAAGCAAAGCGCCGCGCCAGGTAATCGCCCAATGCCTGCACACCATAGCGCTCGGTCGCATGGTGCCCGGCGGCGATGAAGCTGATGCCGTTTTCCCGGGCGCTGTGAAAGGTCTGCTCGGATGCCTCGCCACTGAGAAACAGATCAACCCCGGCCAGCACGGCCTGATCGATGTAGCCCTGGCCTCCGCCCGTGCACCAGCCGACCCGGCGGATCATCTGCTCGCCTTCGATCAACAAAGGCTCGCGGCCCATGACTTCCTGCACTTTACGGGCGAAGTCCCGGGGCGTCATCGGTTCGGACAAGGAGCCCACCAGGCCGACGACCTTGGGGTTGTCCGGGTCCAGCGGCCCTTCGACGGTAATGTCCAACTGGCGAGCCAATTGCACGTTATTGCCCACCTCGGCATGCAGATCCAGCGGCAAGTGGTAGGCCAGCAGACTGATATCGTGCTTGAGCAAGGTTTTGAGGCGACGTTGCTTCATGCCGGTGACGCAGGGATTTTCGCCTTTCCAGAAATACCCGTGATGCACCAGCACCAGATCAGCGTCAGCCTCCACTGCAGCATCGAGCAATGCCTGGCTGGCGGTGACACCGCTGACAATGCGCGTCACCTGAGGGGCGCCTTCGACCTGCAAACCGTTGGGGCAGTAATCGGCAATCCTGGCGGCGGCCAGGTAACGATCCGCTTCTTCTACCAGGGTGTTCAGGGCTACGGCCATGAAAAGACTCCTAAATATCCCGTTCAGAGGCGCGCGCGGCCTCGTATAATGCGCGACATTATGGGCGGTCTCACACCGCCTGCAACCTTTGTAGGACGTGCTTAATGCTCAAGGCGCTGCGTTTTTCCGGCTGGCCTCTGTTGGCCGGCGTGCTTGTCGCTCTACTGATTATCCAGCGTTATCCGGAGTGGGTCGGCCTGCCGAGCCTCGACGTCAACCTGCAGCAGGCGCCACAGACCAAGGCACTGCAACAAGGGCCGGTGTCCTATGCCGATGCCGTGACGATCGCGGCACCGGCCGTGGTCAACCTGTACACCACCAAGGTCGTCAACAAATCCAGCCATCCCCTGTTCGAAGACCCGCAGTTCCGGCGCTTCTTCGGCGACAACTCACCCAAGCAGAAACGCATGGAGTCGAGCCTGGGTTCGGGCGTAATCATGAGCCCTGAAGGTTATATCCTGACCAACAACCACGTCACCAGCGGCGCCGACCAGATTGTGGTGGCGCTCAAGGATGGTCGCGAAACCCTGGCCCGGGTGATCGGCAGCGACCCGGAAACCGACCTCGCGGTGCTGAAGATCGACCTGAAGAACCTGCCGGCCATCACCATTGGGCGTTCGGACAGCATTCGCATCGGCGATGTCACCCTGGCCATCGGCAACCCCTTCGGCGTCGGCCAGACCGTGACCATGGGTATCATCAGCGCCACTGGGCGCAATCAGTTGGGCCTGAACAATTACGAAGACTTCATCCAGACCGATGCCGCGATCAACCCCGGCAACTCCGGCGGCGCGCTGGTGGATGCCAACGGCAATCTGACCGGGATCAACACGGCGATCTTCTCCAAGTCCGGCGGCAGCCAGGGCATCGGTTTTGCGATTCCGGTGAAGCTGGCCATGGAAGTGATGAAGTCCATCATCGAACACGGCCAGGTGATTCGCGGCTGGCTGGGTATTGAAGTGCAGCCGCTGTCCCAGGAGCTGGCGGAGTCCTTCGGCCTGTCCGGGCGTCCCGGGATCGTGGTAGCAGGCATTTTCCGCGATGGCCCGGCCCAGAAGGCCGGCCTGCAACTGGGCGACGTGATCCTGAGCATCGACGGCGAACCCGCCGGTGACGGCCGTCGCTCGATGAACCAGGTGGCGCGGATCAAACCCACCGACAAGGTCGCCATCCAGGTGATGCGCAACGGCAAGGAGCTCAAGCTCACCGCAGAAATCGGTTTGCGCCCACCGCCGGCACCGGTGGTGGTGAAGGAAGAAGAGTAACTGCGCGATAGCAACGGCCTTGCTGGCCAAGAGTCCCTTGTGGCGAGGGAACTTGCTCCCTCCCCACAAAAAACCGTGTTCACCTCGGTTATTTTAGTCGGCCAGCAATAGCATAAATTCTCATTTGTAGTGTTATATTGTTTCAATACTAAAAATTGGAACAACATAACATGTCATCTCTAAAACGGATTTCCCTCGCCAGCCTGGCCTTGGGTCTGCTGGGTGACCCGGTGATCGCCGAGGAAATCCAGCCGATGGAACTGGACGCCATCAACGTCTCTGCCGACTACGAATCCCCTACCGGCCCGGTGACGGGCTATCGCGCCACTCGCTCCGCCAGCGCCACCAAAACCGACACCGCCCTGCGGGACATCCCGCAATCGATCAGTGTGATCCCCGCCAGCGTCCTCAATGATCTGGGCAGCACCAACGTCGAACGGGCCCTGGAATATGCCGGCGGCGTGTCAAAGCAAAACAACTTCGGCGGCCTGACACTCTACGAATACAGCGTGCGTGGCTTTACCACTTCGGAGTTCTACAAGGACGGCTTCAGCGCCAACCGCGGTTATCCGAGTACGCCGGATGCGGCCAACATTGAACGCATCGAGGTGCTTAAAGGACCGGCGGCCAGCCTGTACGGGCGCGGCGACCCCGGCGGTACGGTGAACATCGTCACCAAGAAGCCCCAGCCCGAAGCCTTCACCACCCTGCAAACCAGCGCCGGCAGTTGGGATCGCTACCGCACCGCGCTGGACGTCAACACACCACTGGACGCTGAGCGCAATGTGCTGTCGCGGGTCAACCTGGCGGTCGAGGACAATCACAGCTTTCGCGATCACGTCCAGAGCAAGCGCGTCTTCGTCGCCCCCTCCCTCAGTTGGCAACTGAGCCCCGATACGCGCCTGCTGGTGGAAAGCGAAATCGTGCGTCACAGTTCAACGTTCGATCGCGGCATCGTGGCGCCGAACAACCGTTGGAGCGGTGTTTCCCGCTCGACCTTTTTGGGCGAACCCAACGACGGCGACATCGACAACCACAACAACATGCTCCAGGCGGCCCTCGAACATCAGCTCAACGACGCCTGGCAACTGCGCCTGGCCAGCCATTACAAACAGGGCGAACTCTGGGGCTTCGCCTCCGAAGCGCGGCCGCTGAACGCCGACGGTCGTACGGTGAACCGCCGCTACCGCGAGCGCGACAACAATTGGCACGACAGCATTACCCAGCTTGAATTACGCGGGCTGTTTGACCTCGGGCCCTGGCAGCACGAATTGCTGATCGGCACCGAATACGAGGACTATCGCAAGAACGAGCGCGTGACCACGATCAACGGTGGCACTTACCCCATCGACATCTATCAACCGGTCTATGGCCAGCCGAAACCTGATGGTCAACGTACCGGCACCGATTTTTTCGAGCGTGTGAAAAGCCGTGCGCTGAATCTTCAGGACCAGATCGTCTTCACCGACAAACTGCGGGGCGTGCTCGGCGTGCGTTATGAGCATTTCGAGCAGAGCATTGACGACCACACCACGCAGCTCACCAGCCGCCAGCGTCATGACACCTTCACGCAACGGGCCGGCCTGCTGTACCAACTGACGCCCGAGGTCGGACTGTTCGCCAACGCCTCCACCTCGTTCAAGCCCAACAATGGCCTGGATGCCGGGGGCAAAACCTTCGATCCGGAGGAAGGCGTTGGCTATGAAGTGGGGATCAAGAGCGAACTGTTCGATGATCGCCTGAGCACCACCCTGGCGGCGTTCCATATCGAAAAGGAAAACGTCCTGGCGCGGGACCCGGCCACAGACTCCAACCGCGCCATGGGCAAGGCCCGCAGCCAGGGACTCGACCTGCAGGTCACCGGGCAGGTAACTGACGCCATCCGGGTGATCGGCGCCTTCGCCTACATCGATGCCGAAGTGACCAAGGGTGACGAAATCATTCCCACCGGCAGCCGGATTCTTGGCGTCGCCAAGCGCAGCGGCAGCGTGCTGGGGGTCTACGAATTCCAGGACGGCCACCTGCGCGGCTCCGACGTGGGTGCGGCATTCACATACGTCGGGGATCGCTCCGGCGAAGCCGGCAAGGACTTCGAACTGCCGGCCTACCACACCGTGGATCTGCTGGCCCATTACAAGGCCAGCGACAACGTCACCGTGGGCCTGAATCTGAACAACGTCTTCGACGAAAAATACTACGAGCGCTCGTACAGCAACTACTGGGTCAACCCCGGCGAGCCACGCAACTTTACCGTCAGCCTCACCCTTGATCTGTAAAAAAGGAAAATCAATGAAATACCCCAAGACCTTCGCCCTTCTCAGCCTGTTCCTGGCCACACAAGCCTCGGCCCATGGCCTGTGGACCGAACAACGGCGCGGCAACATCGAAGTGATCTACGGCCACGGCGCCGAGGACAATGCCTTTAAGGCGCAGAAAATCAGCGGTGCGTGGGCCTATGACCTGGGCGGCAAGATGATCCCGGTCACCGTCGAACGCTTGCCCGACCATGCTCGCCTGCAACCCCTCAAGCCACCCGCCGTGATGGCCGTGGAACTGGACAACGGCATGTGGTCCCAGACCGCTGACAAGAAATGGATCAACGAAGGCCGCAGCAAGGTGCCCGGGGCGATTGAATCGACCCACACCTTCAAGTACAGCCTGGCGATCTACGAGCCGGGAGCGAAGTTGCCAAAGCTCGATCAGGTCAAGTTCCTGATCCTGCCGGAAGTCGACCCGCTGACCGTAGGCCCGGGCCAGCCACTGCCGGTACGGGTGCTGCTGGACGGTAAACCGGCGGCCGGGGTGAAGCTGGTGGGTGATTACCGCAGCGCACCGGACACCGTATCAGCAGAAACCGACGCCGAAGGCCGGGCCAAGGTGTTGGTGCGTAACGAAGGGTTGAATGTGATCGCCGCGCAGATGGAAATTGCGCTCAAGGACAACAAGGACGTGGCCACGCGTGGGGTGTTCACCTCGCTGACCTTCCTGGGTGAAGAGCATCACGAGTAAGGCCCAACAACTGTGGGAGCGAGTCTGCTCGCGATGGCGGTGGATCAGCCAGATGGATGTTGACTGACACTACGCCATCGCGAGCAGGCTCGCTCCCACAGGGTGCCTCTGCTGGTTACAAAATTTGTATTCGCAACGACTCTACTGTGGGAACGAGCCTGCTCGCGATAAGGCCATCAGCCCCCTTCCTTAACTTTAGAGTTCACCCAGGGCTTCGATCAGCGCCTGGTTCTGCTCCGGCGTGCCGATGCTGATCCGCAGGAATTGGGCAATCCGCTCCTGCTTGAAGTGCCGCACGATCACGCCTTGTTCGCGCAATTTCGCCGCCAGCCCTGCCGCATCGTGCCGGGGGTGACGGGCGAAGATGAAGTTGGCCGCCGAAGGCAACACGTCAAAGCCCTTGGCCTGCAACTGCGCCACCACCCATTCACGGTGCTCGATGACCAACCGGCAGGTCTGCTCGAAATACTCCCGATCGTCGAACGCCGCCGCGCCCCCGACATTCGCCAGGCGATCCAGCGGGTAGGAGTTGAAGCTGTTCTTGATCCGCTCCAGCGCTTCGATCAGGTCCGGATGGCCCACTGCCAGGCCCACCCGCAATCCTGCCAATGAGCGGGACTTGGACAGGGTCTGGGTCACCAGCAGGTTCGGATAGCGGTCCACCAGACTGATGGCGGTCTCGCCGCCGAAGTCGATATAGGCTTCATCAACCACCACCACCGAGTCCGGACTGGCCTTGAGGATCTGCTCGACCGCTTCCAGGGCCAGCAGGCAGCCGGTGGGAGCGTTCGGATTGGGGAAGATGATCCCGCCGTTTGGTTTGGCATAGTCCGCCGGGTCGATCTGGAACTGCGCGTCCAGCGGCACTGCGTCGAACTGGATGCCGTACAGCCCGCAATACACCGGATAAAAGCTGTAACTGATGTCCGGGAACAACAGCGGCTGATCGTGCTGCAGCAGCCCGTGGAAAATGTGCGCCAGCACTTCGTCCGAACCGTTGCCCAGGAACACCTGGTTGCTCTGCACACCGTAATAGCGGGCCACGGCGCTTTTCAGCAGATCGCTGTTGGGGTCTGGGTACAGGCGCAGGTTGTCGTTCAGCTCGGTTTGCATCGCCGCCAGGGCCTTGGGCGACGGGCCGTAGGGGTTCTCGTTGGTGTTGAGCTTGACCAGGCGGGTCAGCTTCGGCTGTTCGCCCGGCACGTAAGGCACCAGGTTCTTGACGAACGGGCTCCAGAATTTACTCATTTCAGTTTCCCCTGCCCTTTAATGGAGCGCTCATCAAGGATGCGGTATTCGGCACTGCGGGCGTGGGCGCTCAGCGACTCGCCACGGGCCAGCACCGAAGCGGTCTTGCCCAGTTCGGACGCACCTTGCTCGGAGCAGAAGATTATCGACGAACGTTTCTGGAAGTCATACACCCCCAGCGGCGACGAGAAACGCGCCGTACCGGAAGTCGGCAAGACGTGGTTGGGACCTGCGCAATAGTCACCCAGGGCTTCGCTGGTGTGGCGGCCCATGAAGATCGCACCGGCGTGGCGGATCTGCGGCAGCCAGGCCTGCGGGTCAGCGACCGACAACTCCAGGTGCTCCGGCGCGATGCGGTTGGCGACCTCGATGGCCTGTTCCATGTTCTCGACCTTGATCAGCGCGCCACGGCCGTTGATCGAGGTGTTGATGATCTCGGCGCGGTCCATGGTCGGCAGCAGCTTGTCGATGCTGGCAGCCACTTTGTCGAGGAACTCGGCGTCCGGGCTGACCAGGATCGCCTGGGCGTCTTCGTCGTGCTCGGCCTGGGAAAACAGGTCCATGGCGATCCAGTCCGGGTCGGTCTGGCCGTCGCACACCACCAGGATCTCCGACGGGCCGGCGATCATGTCGATGCCGACCTGACCGAACACGTGGCGCTTGGCGGTGGCCACATAGATATTGCCTGGCCCCACCACCTTGTCGACCCGCGGCACGCTCTCGGTGCCATAGGCCAGCGCAGCCACGGCCTGGGCGCCACCAATGGTGAACACCCGGTCCACCCCGGCGATGCAGGCAGCGGCCAGCACCAGTTCATTGATTTCACCGCGCGGGGTCGGCACCACCATGACCACTTCGGTCACGCCGGCGACCTTGGCTGGGATCGCGTTCATCAACACCGAGGATGGATACGACGCCTTGCCACCCGGCACGTACAGACCGGCGCGGTCCAGCGGCGTGACCTTTTGGCCCAGCACCGTGCCGTCGGCTTCGGTGTAGCTCCAGGAGTCCTGTTTCTGCCTCTCGTGATAGTCGCGCACCCGCGATGCGGCTTTTTCCAGGGCTTCGCGCTGCGGCACCGTGATCCGGGTCAGGGCCAGTTCCAGGCGCTCGCGCGGCAGAATCAGATCAGCCATGGACGCCACTTGCAGGCCATCGAATGTCTGGGTGAATTCCACCAAAGCTGCATCGCCACGCTCGCGCACAGCCTTGATGATGTCCAGCACCCGCTGATTGACCGAGTCGTCAGACACACTTTCCCAGCTCAGCAGATGATCCAGATGATGTGCGAAATCCGGGTCGGCAGCGTTGAGTCGGCGAATCGAAGTGGGAGCGGTCATAGCGAGGGCCTCATTAATGGCAAATGCTCAGGCGCCCTAAGCTACCAGTCCATTCGCGTGGGCACCTGAGAAAATTGGCTATGACACGGATAGACGGGCGCGACTCAAGGTCGCGCAGGTGAATCAGCCGCGGTGTCGCGATTCCACTGCCTTGCGCAGGGTATCGATCAGAGCCTGGATACGGGCGTGCTGCATTTTCATCGAAGCCTTGTTGACGATCAGCCGGGAGGTGATGTCGGCAATGAAATCCTGGGGCTCCAGGCCATTGGCCCGCAGGGTGTTGCCGGTGTCGACCACATCGATGATCTTGTCCGCCAGGCCGATCAGCGGCGCCAGCTCCATCGAACCGTACAACTTGATGATATCGACCTGACGGCCCTGCTCGGCGTAATAACGCTTGGCAATGTTGACGAACTTGGTCGCCACCCGCAAACGGCCCTTGGGCTCTGGCGCGCCGACTTTGCCGGCGGTCATCAGCTTGCAGCGGGCGATCCGCAGGTCCAGGGGCTCGTACAGGCCCTGGCCGCCGTATTCCATCAACACGTCCTTACCGGCGACGCCCAGGTCGGCGGCGCCATGTTCAACGTAAGTCGGAACATCGGTGGCGCGCACGATCAGCAAGCGTACATCGGCTTGAGTCGTGGGGATGATCAGCTTGCGGCTCTTGTCCGGATTCTCGGTCGGCACGATGCCCGCTTCAGCCAGAAGCGGCAAGGTGTCATCAAGGATGCGGCCCTTGGACAGTGCAATGGTCAACATGGGAAACGTCAGTCCTTATCAAGGTACTCATGCCCGGTCGCAAGCGGCGCCGGACACACATCGAGGGTGTTACCACCCTCGACCTGAAACGAAATCAACAGGCGCGTCCCTGCGCCCATGCAGCCGGACCTAACCCGGTACGCGACGGATCTTGGCGCCGAGCATCTGCAGTTTCTCTTCGATGCACTCGTAACCACGGTCGATGTGGTAGATACGGTCGATCAGGGTGTCGCCTTCGGCAACCAGGGCCGAAATCACCAGGCTGGCCGAAGCCCGCAGGTCGGTGGCCATCACTGGCGCGCCCTTGAGTTTCTCGGTACCGGTCACGATGGCGGTGTTGCCTTCGACCTGGATCTTGGCGCCCATGCGGTGCAGTTCGTAGACGTGCATGAAACGGTTTTCGAAGATCGTCTCGATCACCGCACCGGTGCCTTCGGCAATGGCGTTGAGGGAGATGAACTGCGCCTGCATGTCGGTCGGGAACGCCGGGTACGGGGCGGTCCGCACGTTGACGGCTTTAGGCCGCTTGCCGTGCATGTTCACTTCGATCCAGTCTTCGCCGCAGGTGACTTCGGCACCGGCTTCCTTGAGTTTCTCCAGGACGGCTTCAAGAATGGTCGGATCGGTGTCCTTGACCTTGACGCGGCCACCGGTGACAGCAGCAGCCACCAGGTAGGTGCCGGTTTCGATCCGGTCCGGCATCACTTTGTAAGTGGCCGAATGCAGGCGCTCAACACCATCGATGGTGATGGTATCGGTGCCGGCGCCGCTGATCTTGGCGCCCATGGCGATCAGGAAGTTGGCGAGGTCCACCACTTCAGGCTCACGGGCGGCGTTTTGCAAAACGCTGCGGCCGCGGGCCAGTGCGGCCGCCATCATGATGTTCTCGGTACCGGTCACACTGACGGTATCGAAGAAGAAGTGAGCGCCACGCAGGCCGCCTTCAGGCGCCTTGGCCTTGATGTAGCCACCCTCGACGTCGATCACCGCACCCATGGCTTCCAGGCCGCGGATATGCAGGTCCACCGGACGCGAGCCGATGGCGCAACCACCCGGCAAGGCAACTTCGGCTTCACCGAAACGGGCGACCATCGGTCCCAGTACCAGGATCGACGCACGCATGGTCTTCACCAGTTCGTACGGGGCGATCAGGGTCTTGATGGTGCGCGGGTCGATCTCGACGCTGAGCTTTTCGTCGATCACCGGTTCAATGCCCATGCGACCGAACAGCTCGATCATGGTGGTGATGTCGTGCAGGTGCGGCAGGTTCGCCACCGTCACCGGGCCATCGCACAGCAACGTCGCGGCCAGGATCGGCAGGGCGGAGTTCTTTGCCCCGGAGATGCGGATTTCGCCATCAAGACGAACGCCGCCGGTAATAATCAGTTTATCCATAAGAATCTCGACGCCCTTGGGCTCAGGTGCGCTCGGCCCAGGCCGCGCGGCTGAAAAATTTCATAGTGACCGCATGGATGCTGCCATCGGCGATCCACGGGTTCAAATGGGCATAGATCTGCTGCTGACGCTTCACCGGGCTCAACGCCGCCAGTTCATCGCTGATCACGTTCAGCTGAAAGTTGCAGCCTTCGCCCTCAACTTCAATGACAGTTTCGGGCAGCTTTCCTTCAAGGAAGCTCTTCACTTCTACGGCCTGCATGCTCAACCTCTATCGGCGCCCTGTGCGCACGGGTCGCACATCATACAAAAAAGCCCCGCGCCTGCGAACCCCGCGAAGCAGGACTCTGACGGGGGGCTTTTTCAGGGATGTGGGTCAGGAGTGCACCAACAGCTCGGTCAGTTCGCTGACCTGGGCTATTTCGCGCATGTCTTCGGGCATCCCACGGATGCTCCAGGTTTTTCCGGCAGCTTTGGCGTCACGCATGAAGCACAGCAGCAGGGACAGGCCGACACTGCTGGACTTCTGCACCGCCGAGCAGTCAATGACCAGCTCTGCGGCGCCGGCAGAGCCGATCAGCGCCTGGCCCTGCTTGCGCAAGACCGGGCCAGTGCGATAGTCCAGCACGCCACTGAGCAACAGCTCGCCAGATTCGCCCAAACGAACGGCCGACTCACTCGCCAACTCACTCATTGCGCCTGCTTCTCTTGAGCATCCTGGGCAACTTCCTTGGCCTTGGCCACTTCACCAGCCCAACCGTCGATGGTTTTGTCCAGATCATTGCCGTTTTGCTGCATCGCATCAGCGAACTGATCGCGGAACAGCTTGCCGATGTTGATGCCATTGATGATCACGTTACGCACCTTCCACTCGCCGTTGATTTTCTCGAGCGTGTAGGACACAGGGTAGATCGCGCCGTTATTGCCCTTGACCTGCATATCGACGCTGGTGCGGTTGCCGCTTTCGTCCTTGGCCGGCGAAACGGTGATGCCCTGGTTGTTGTATTCGAGCAAGGCGTTGCCATAGAACTGCATCAGGCTGCGCTTGAAGTTTTCCTGGAAGCGCGTCATCTGCGCCGGGGTCGCCTTGCGCGAGTACTTGACGGTCATGATGCTTCGGGAAATACCGTCGGCATCCACCACGGGACCGACGATGCCGTTCAGCGCGTCGTAGAACGCCCCCGGATCCTGCTTGTATTTCTCTTTGTTGGCGGCCAGGTCTGCCAGCAACCGGGTGGTAGTGTCCTGGATGATTTCATGGGCCGAAGGCGCGGCCACGGCGTTGGCCATCAGCGGCAGCGCCGCGAGCAGCACCAACAGGCTACGTCGCAAGATAGAGATCATTCAAAAGCTCCTCATTTGGCGTCTTTGCTAACGGTATTGAGCAGGAATTTACCGATCAGGTCCTCAAGCACCAGCGACGACTGCGTATCGTGGATGGTCCCGCCATCCTTGAGCAAAGCTTCTTCACCGCCAACGCTGATACCGATGTATTTCTCGCCCAGCAGCCCAGCAGTGAGGATCGATGCAGTGGAGTCAGTCGGCAGGTTATCCACGCGCTTTTCCAGCTGCAGCGTCACCCGACCGGTGAAACTGTCGCGGTCCAGATCGATTGCCGTGACCTTGCCGATGGTTACACCAGCCATGGTCACTTTGGCTCTGACCGTCAAACCGGCGATATTGTCAAAATAAGCATAAAGTTTATAAGTGTCGGTGCTTGCGGTCGGCGCCAGGCCACTGACCCGCAGGGCCAACAACAGCAAAGCCAGGATGCCAGCCAGCAAGAAAAGGCCGACACCGATTTCCAGGGTGCGGTTTTGCATCAGAAATCTCCAAACATCAAGGCGGTCAGAATAAAGTCAAGGCCCAGGACCGCCAGCGAGGCGTACACCACGGTCTTGGTTGTGGCACGGCTGATCCCCTCTGACGTGGGCTCACAGTCATAGCCTTGAAACACGGCGATCCAGGTCACCACGAAAGCGAATACGGCACTTTTGATAACGCCGTTGAGCACGTCGTCGAGAAAATCGACACTGTTCTGCATGTTGGACCAGTAGGAACCTTCATAGACCCCCAGCCAGTCTACAGCCACCCACGAGCCGCCCCAGATCCCCACGACGCTGAAAATGATCGCCAGCACCGGCAGGGAAATGAAACCGGCCCACAGGCGCGGGGCAATGATGTACTTGAGCGGGTCGACACCGATCATTTCCAGACTGGACAACTGTTCGGTGGACTTCATGTTACCGATTTCGGCCGTCAGCGCCGAACCGGCACGCCCGGCAAACAGCAGCGCGGTCACCACAGGTCCCAGCTCACGCAACAATGTCAGCGCGACCATCTGTCCAACCGCCTGCTCCGAACCGTAGCTGGACAAGATGTTGAACCCCTGCAGCGCCAGGACCATACCGATGAAGATCCCGGAGACCACGATGATCACCAGGGACATCACGCCCACCGAGTGCAGTTGCTTCACCAGCAGCCCAAACCCGCCACCCGTCGTGTTGCGCCCCAGCAGGGCATGCATCAGAAACAGCGAGGAACGGCCCAGCACTGCCACCACATCGATGCCGGAACGACCAAACAGGCGAACTCTTTCTATCAGTGATTTCTTGCGCATCAGCGCTTCCCCAGCAGATCGGTGCGGTAATCCGTGGCCGGAAAATGGAACGCCACAGGCCCGTCCGGATCACCCTTCATGAATTGACGAATGCGCGGGCTGTCCGAGGCCTTCAATTCCTGGGGCGTACCCTGCCCCAGCACCTGGCCATCGCCGATCACGTAGATGTAGTCCGCAATGCTCGCGGTTTCGGCCAGGTCGTGGGACACCACAATACTGGTAATACCCAGCGCATCGTTGAGCAGACGGATCAGGCGCACCAGCACGCCCATGGCGATCGGGTCCTGGCCGACGAAGGGTTCGTCATACATGAGGATCTTCGGATCAAGGGCAATCGCCCGGGCCAGAGCGACGCGGCGCTTCATGCCACCGGACAGTTCGTCCGGCATCAAGTCCAGGGCACCCCGCAGCCCGACCGCCTGCAATTTGAGCAGGACGATGTCGCGAATCATCTCTTCAGGCAGGTCGGTATGGACCCGCAAGGGGAACGCCACATTCTCGAACACGTCGAGATCGGTGAACAGGGCGCCGCTCTGGAACAGCACGCCCATGTGCTTGCGCGCATCGAACAGATCGCTGCGCGACAGCTTTGGAAGATTCTGCCCATTGACCCAGACTTCGCCGGCACTGGGGCGCAACTGTGCACCCATCAGCCGCAACAGCGTGGTCTTGCCGCACCCGGAAGGCCCCATGATGCCGGTGACCTTGCCACGGGGAATGCGGATATCGATGTCATTGAAAATGCTGCGCGCCCCTCGCTTGAAGGACAATCCCTTCAGCTCGACCGCGTAGGCGTTGTCGGCACTCATCTAAACTCCTTGCGATGCAGCCTCACATCCGAATGCCCTGGCCAACCGACAAACGCCGGACTGCCGGGCACCCGAACCGGCGGCGAACTATATCACTGCAACACCCAAGCGCCCAAGGCCCAAGCCCGCGCCCGTTCAGTCCGGATACCGCTAAAAGAAGAGACTTTGTATCAAGCCATGTGAATCGCTCGAACAAAGCATGACGAACTAACGTGAGGGAATTGTTCATTGCCGCTATAATCGCCGCCTTTTCATCGAGCCATGCGATCTCTGACATGAACCAAACCAGCGACCTGATTCAATCGGCACAACGTACCATCCGCCTCGAGCTCGAAGCCGTACAAGGCTTGCTGCCCCATATCGACGCTGATTTCGTACGTGCCTGCGAGATGATTCTGGCCAGCAAGGGTCGGGTGGTCGTGGTCGGCATGGGAAAATCCGGACACATCGGCAACAAGATCGCCGCCACCCTGGCCAGCACCGGCACTCCGGCATTTTTTGTCCATCCGGCCGAAGCCAGCCACGGTGACATGGGCATGATCACCCGGGAAGACATCATCCTGGCCCTGTCCAACTCTGGCTCGACCAATGAGATCATCACCCTGCTGCCGCTGATCAAGCGCCTGGGGATCCAACTGATCAGTGTCACTGGCAATCCGGATTCGCCCCTGGCCAAAGCCGCCGAGGTCAATCTCAATGTTCATGTCGAGCACGAAGCCTGCCCGTTGAACCTGGCGCCGACCTCTTCCACCACCGCCACCCTGGTCATGGGTGATGCCCTGGCCGTGGCGTTGCTGGAAGCCAGGGGGTTTACCGCTGAAGACTTCGCGTTCTCCCACCCCGGCGGCGCCCTGGGCCGTCGCCTGCTGTTGAAAGTGGAAAACGTGATGCACGCAGGTCAGGAGCTGCCACAGGTGCCACGCGGCACGCTGCTCAAGGATGCACTCATGGAAATGACCCGCAAGGGTCTGGGCATGACGGTCATTCTCGAAACTGACGGCAAACTCGCCGGGATCTTCACCGACGGCGACCTGCGTCGCACCCTGGACCACTCGATCGACATTCACAGTGCGACCATCGAGCAGGTCATGACCCCCCACGGCAAAACGGCACGCGCCGAGATGCTCGCCGCCGAGGCCTTGAAAATCATGGAAGACCATAAGATCAGCGCCCTGGTGGTGGTCGACGACGAAGACCGCCCGGTGGGCGCCCTGAACATGCACGACTTGCTGCGTGCGGGAGTCATGTAAATGAACACAGACCTACTGCAACGTGGCAAAGCGATCAAACTGGCCGTGTTCGACGTGGACGGCGTCCTGACCGACGGCCGCCTTTATTTCCTCGAAGACGGCAGCGAATTCAAGACCTTCAACACCCTCGACGGCCAAGGCATCAAGATGCTGATGGCCGCTGGCGTGCAGACCGCCATCATCAGTGGCCGCAAGACCCCGGTGGTCGAGCGGCGCGCGAAGAACCTCGGCATCCCCCACCTTTATCAGGGACGTGAAGATAAACTGGTGGTGCTGGACGAGCTTCTGGGGCAACTCAACCTAAGCTATGAACAGGTCGCCTACCTCGGTGACGACCTGCCGGACCTGCCGGTGATTCGTCGGGTCGGCCTGGGCATGGCGGTGGCAAACGCGGCCGGCTTCGTGCGCGAGCACGCCCACGGCATCACCACGGCGCGAGGCGGCGAAGGGGCCGCCCGTGAATTCTGTGAACTGATCCTTCGCGCCCAAGGCCGCCTCGAGGCGGCCAACGCCGCGTATCTGTGAGCCATTTATGCTAAGCAAGAAAATTCGCACCATCGTGGTGTTCGGCTGCATCGCAGCGATTTTCGCGGCGGTCGGGTATTGGAACATCAGCCCGGAACGCTTCCTCGACCGCCCTGCGGTCAAGATCCAGGAAAATGATATCGACTGGTATGCGACCAACACGCATACCCTGCAATACCTGCCCGATGGCAAAGTGCAGTATGAAATGACGTCCGACAAAGTCGACCACGTCAAGGCCAGCGAAATCACACTGGTCACCAAGCCAGACCTGAATATGTTCAGGGGCACCGAGTTTCCGTGGCACGTGCAGAGCGAACGCGCCGAGGTCAATCCCGACGGCACCGAAGTGGAACTGATTGATTCGGTACGCATCGCCCGGACCGATGAGAAGAACCGTACGACCATCATTACCAGCAGTCGTATGACAGTCTTCCCGCAGCGAGAATATGCGCAGACCGAGCAACCCGTTAGAATCGACGGCGCCGGTGGTGTGTCGACCGGCACGGGAATGAAAGCGTATTTGAAGGAAAGCAGGATACACCTGCTATCGAACGTAAGAGGACAGTATGAAGCTCGCTAAAACCCTCCCTATTTTGCTCAGTCTGGGCGCAGCACTGGGAAGCGCGAGCGCCTGGGCCCTCCCCACCGACCGCGACCAGCCTATCCGCATCCAGGCCGACGACGCCCAACTGGACGACAAGAACGGTGTAGCCACCTATAAAGGTGACGTGATCATCACCCAGGGTTCGATGAAGGTCACCGGCAACACCGTGACCATCACCCGCACCCAGTCCGGCGACATCGACGTCGTCACCTCGGTGGGCAACCTGGCCTACTTCGAGCAGATGCAAACCGCGGGCGACACCAAGCCGGTTCAAGGCTACGGGGTAACCATTCAGTACCACGCCGCCAAAGACCGCGTGGTGCTGATCGATCGCGCCAAGGTCATCGACAAGGACGGCAACACCACCCAGGGCGAGAAAATCGTCTACGACACGAACAAAAAGCTGGCCAGCGCCGGTCGCGCCACTGGCAGCAAGGTCACCGAGCAGCGTCCACGGATCGACATGGTCATCCAGCCGAAAAAGAAAACCGACGAGCAGAAGGCCCAGTAATGGCAACTCTGAAAGCTCAGCACCTGGCCAAGAGCTACAAGAGCCGCCAAGTCGTGCGTGATGTCAGCCTGTCCATCGACAGCGGCCAGATCGTCGGCCTGCTCGGCCCCAACGGCGCGGGCAAGACCACCTGCTTCTACATGATCGTCGGCCTGGTTCAGGCCGATCAAGGCCGCGTCCTGATCGACGACCTGGACGTCAGCCACCAGCCGATGCATGGCCGGGCGAAGGCCGGTATCGGCTATCTGCCGCAAGAAGCGTCGATCTTCCGCAAACTGTCGGTTGCCGACAACATCATGGCGATCCTCGAGACCCGCAAGGAACTCGACAAAGCCGGTCGCCGCCAGGAACTGGAAAGCCTGCTGCAGGAATTCCACATCAGCCACATCCGCGACAACCTGGGCATGAGCCTGTCCGGTGGCGAACGGCGCCGCGTGGAAATCGCTCGCGCCCTGGCCACCGCACCGAAATTCATCCTGCTGGACGAACCATTCGCTGGCGTGGACCCGATTTCGGTCGGCGACATCAAGCAGATCATCCACCATCTCAAGGCCAAGGGCATCGGCGTATTGATCACCGACCACAACGTTCGCGAGACGCTGGATATCTGTGAAACCGCCTATATCGTCAATGATGGCCAGTTGATTGCCGAAGGCGACTCCGCGACCATCCTGGCCAATGAACTGGTCAAGGAAGTGTATTTGGGCCATGAGTTCCGCCTGTAAGCGAAAAGTGTCTGGTCAATCACCACGGCGTCACTAATTTTATTACGTGACGCCCTAGGCAAACACTTCAGTTTCAGGCATATAATTTGCTTAAGTTTGGCGCTTCGGCGCTCTGTAGTGGATGGCGCATGTGCGCCGGCGAATAAGGTGTTAAGCCCCAGCCATGAAACCATCGCTAGTCTTGAGAATGGGCCAGCAGCTGACGATGACACCGCAGCTGCAACAGGCCATCCGCCTGCTCCAATTGTCGACCCTGGACCTGCAACAGGAAATCCAGGAGGCCCTGGAGTCCAATCCGATGCTCGAACGCCAGGAAGAAGGCGACGACTTCGACAACACCGATCCGCTGGCCGATAACGTCGAGCAAAAGACCAACACCGAAATCCCGGAACCGTCCTATCAGGAAACCGCCCCGACGGTGGATAACCTTGAGGATGGCGAATGGAATGAACGCATCCCCAACGATCTGCCCGTGGATACTGCCTGGGAAGACGTCTACCAGACCAGCGCCAGCAGCCTGCCCAGCAGCGATGACGACGAGTGGGACTTCACTACCCGCACCTCCACCGGCGAAAGCCTGCAGAGCCACTTGCTGTGGCAACTGAACCTGGCGCCGATGTCCGATACCGACCGTCTGATTGCCGTGACGCTGATCGACTGCATCAACAATCAGGGCTACCTGGACGAGACGCTTGAAGAAATCCTCGAGGCCTTTGACCCCGAGCTGGACATTGAGCTGGACGAAATCGAAGCCGTCCTGCACCGCATCCAGCAGTTCGAACCCGCCGGCATCGGTGCTCGCAACCTGGGCGAGTGTCTGCTGTTGCAACTGCGTCAGTTACCCGCCAAGACGCCTTGGCTGGCCGAAGCCAAGCGACTGGTCACCGATTACATCGACTTGCTGGGCGGTCGCGACTACAGCCAGTTGATGCGTCGCATGAAGCTCAAGGAAGATGAACTGCGCCAGGTGATCGAGCTGGTCCAGAGCCTCAACCCGCGCCCAGGTTCACAGATCGAGTCCACCGAACCCGAATACGTGGTTCCCGACGTGATCGTGCGCAAGCACAACGACCGCTGGCTGGTGGAACTGAACCAGGAATCGGTGCCCAAGCTGCGGGTCAACGCCCAGTACGCCGGTTTCGTAAAGCGCGCGGACACCAGCGCCGACAACACCTTCATGCGCAACCAGTTGCAGGAAGCGCGCTGGTTCATCAAGAGCCTGCAAAGCCGCAACGAAACCCTGATGAAAGTAGCCACCCAGATCGTCGAGCATCAGCGCGGCTTCCTGGAGTACGGCGACGAAGCCATGAAGCCGTTGGTCCTGCACGACATTGCCGAGGCAGTGGGCATGCACGAGTCGACGATTTCGCGGGTGACCACCCAGAAATTCATGCATACCCCCCGGGGCATTTATGAACTGAAATACTTTTTCTCCAGCCACGTCAGCACCTCCGAAGGCGGTGAATGCTCGTCCACAGCCATCCGCGCGATCATCAAAAAACTGGTGGCCGCGGAAAATCAGAAAAAGCCGTTGAGTGACAGCAAGATCGCTGGTTTACTGGAGGCACAAGGCATTCAGGTGGCCCGCCGTACCGTCGCCAAATACCGTGAATCCCTCGGGATCGCACCTTCGAGCGAACGCAAGCGGTTGATGTAACAGGCCACGCCACAGCGTTCCAGTGGCAGGTATTTCTGCCTGCCGCTTTATGCACTGGCAACGAAGGAGAAGCTGTATGCAAGTCAACATCAGTGGACACCAACTGGAAGTGACCGAACCTCTTCGCGAATACATCGGCGAAAAACTCGAACGATTGGAGAGGCATTTCGACAAGATCACCAACGTGCAAGTCACGATGAACGTCGAGAAGCTGCTGCAGAAAATCGAAGCCACGTTGCATATCCCCGGCGGAGAGGTGGTTGCCAATGCTGCGCATGAAGACATGTATGCCGCGATTGACCTGCTGACCGACAAGCTGGATCGCCAACTCAAAAAGCATAAGGAAAAGACCCAGAGCCTCCTCCAGGGCGCGACCGGTCGTTAACCCCCCTAATCCATGATCCGACTAGAATCCATCCTGACCCCCGGCCGTTCCCAGGTGAACGTGCCGGGTGGCAGTAAAAAGAAAGCCCTCGAACAAATTGCCAACCTGATCCACCGAGAGGTACCGGATCTGGAAATGCAGGATGTCTTCGAGGCCCTGTTTGCCCGTGAAAAACTGGGCTCCACCGGCTTTGGCAACGGTATCGCCATTCCCCATTGCCGCCTCAAGGCCTGTACAGCGCCGATCAGTGCGCTGCTGCACCTTGAAGCACCCATAGATTTCGACGCCATCGACGGCGCACCGGTCGACCTGCTGTTTGTACTGCTGGTACCGGAAGCGGCGACCGATGCGCACCTTGAGCTGCTGCGCCAGATCGCCAGCATGCTGGACCGCAAGGAAGTGCGCGAGAAATTGCGCAGCGCGCCGAGCAACGAAGCCTTGTATCAGGTTGTCCTGGACGAGCAGAACGGTCATTAAACATGCGCATGATCATTGTCAGCGGACGCTCCGGCTCCGGTAAAAGCACGGCGCTTAACGTGCTTGAGGACAGCGGCTACTACTGCATCGACAACCTGCCGGCCGGCCTGCTGCCGGAACTGGCCGAGCGCGCCCTGATCCATACCGAACTGGCGCAACCGCTGGTGGCGGTCTCCATCGATGCACGTAATCTGCCGAGCCACCTGTCGCGGTTCCCGGAGCTGCTCGCGGAAGTGCGCAATCGGCACATCCAGTGCGATGTGCTGTATCTGGATGCCGATGAAGAGACGCTGCTCAAGCGTTTCTCCGAAACCCGTCGGCGTCATCCCCTGAGCAACGCAAGCCGCTCCCTGGCCGAAGCCATTCATGACGAGAGTCAGCTGCTGGGGCCGATCGCCGACTTGGCGGACCTGAAGGTCAATACCACCCACCTGAACCTGTATCAACTGCGCGACACCATCAAGTTGCGTCTGCTGAACCAGCCGGAACCGGGTACGGCATTTCTGGTGGAGTCGTTCGGTTTCAAGCGCGGAATGCCGGTAGACGCCGACCTGGTGTTCGATGTGCGCTGCCTGCCCAATCCTTATTGGAAACCGGAGCTGCGCGAACAATCGGGGCTCGACCAGCCGGTGATCGACTACCTGGCCGCCCAGCCGGATGTCGAGGAAATGTACCAGGACATCTCCAGCTACCTGCTCAAATGGCTGCCGCGCTTTGCCGCGAGCAACCGCGCCTACGTCACGATTGCCATTGGCTGTACCGGTGGCCATCACCGCTCCGTCTACCTGACCGAACGATTGGGTCAGCTCCTGCAACAGTCCCTGAAGAACGTCCAGGTTCGCCACCGCGACCTCAGCTAAAGGATTCACATCGCGATGCCCGCTCTGGAAATTGAAATCATCAACAAGCTGGGCTTGCATGCCCGCGCGTCAGCCAAGTTCGTCGGTGTGGCAGGTCAGTTTCCTTGCGAGATCCTCGTGGGCCGTGACCCCGAGAAAATGATCAATGGCAAAAGCATCATGGCCATGATGATGCTGGCAGCCGGCCAAGGCACCAAAATCCATCTGAGAACCGAAGGTGAACAGGAGCAGGAGGCGCTGGATGCGTTGGTGGGGCTGATCAACAACTACTTCGATGAAGGCGAATAGCCTCAAGCTCTGAAGCAGATTCATTGTGGCGAGGGGAT